>CAYOYX010000020.1:0-41487 GCA_964408275.1 uncultured Occallatibacter sp. | reverse complement strand
CACTTTTCTGGCGTCTTCGCAATATCCGGTCTCAAGATCGTAAACAGGTTCTAAGGAAGCTTGGCGCATCCAGAAGAGTACATATTGGCGCAACGAGTATATTGGTGGAACTAAGCTCTAGCCAAAGTGAGTCGAATGTGTTAATGTGTTGGTTTGCAACCATAGCCAGGGAAGCTATAAAAGTAACAACGTCAGAGACTTGGCCGGGACTTGGCTGGGCCGCTGGCTGCGGAAAAACCACCCAGCGGAAGCAGGAAACGGAATGCCCGACTACATCTATCTTCTGGAAAACAAACTCTCAGCCGACCAGCAAAGCGCTCTGCGCCAACTGCGCGACGTTGCCCGCGAAGCCGACACAATTCTGTTTCTTACGGGCGATGCGGTGCGTGAGCTGACTAGCGGCAGCCCCGTTCGTTCGCTGGAAGTCGCGGTGCGTGGAAACGCTCTCAAGCTCAAGAAAGCAATCACGAAACTCGGCGGCAAAGTCTGGGGCGAAGACGAAGAGGCCAGCACAATCTACCTTTGCTTTCCCGGCACGGTACGTGTCGATCTGGTCAGTATGCATCGCGTTGAGTATCCCAAGCCGGGCAAGGCCGTCTACCATCCCGCATCGATCCTGGAAGATCTTCGCCGCCGCGACTTCACTATCAACGCGATGGCTATCTCGCTGAATGAAGGCTCCTTCGGGCTGCTGATGGATCCGATGAACGGCGTCGCCGACCTGGAAGCGCAGACGCTGCGCCTGGTGTCAAATTACGGCTTTCTGGAAGAGCCGTCGCTGCTGATTCGCGCCACGCGCTACAAGGCGCGGCTGGGATGGGAGATGGACCCCAAGACCCAGACCCGCTACACCAACGCCCGTGAGGAAGGCGTCATCGAATACCTCACCCCGCAGGCCCGCCGTCAGGAGTTGGAGCAGATTGGCCACGAGGGCGATGGACTGAAGGTCTTGAGTGCGCTCGAAGCTGAGGGCTGGATGGAGGCGCTCTTTCCGGCATGGACCACGGCCAAGGCCAACCAGCAGGGGCTGACGGAGCTGAATGAACTGGCCGCCGAACTGCTGGCGCAGGGCGTCCATGCCGATAGATCCGCCGCGCAGATGCGCCTGCTCACCAGCGGGTTGAGCGGTAGGGAACTTGCCAATCTGAAGAAGCAGATGCTGCGTCCTGGCTTCGTCGAAGAGTGGGAGAGCCTGGACTCTCTGGCCTCCGGATTTGCCAAAGTCCTGCTCTCCAAAGAAAAGGCCAAGCCGTCAGTCGGCTACAAGCTCTTCACTAGCTATGACCCCGAAGCTATTCTCTGGCTTGGATTTACCAGCAAGGACGAGGCCGTTAAGCAGCGCTACCATCTCTTCCTCAAAGAATGGCCCGAGGTTCGACAGAGGATTCCTCATGCTCTGATGCAGGAGATGCGCATCACGCCCGAACTGCCCGCTTACAACGAAATCGTGCATACTTTCTTTCTGGAGTTGATTGACGGCAAACTCACCACGCCGGAGGAGGCGCGCGCCTTTCTTGAGCCGCATTCTCCGCCCGCTCCGCCGCCTCGGGAGGTCATCAAGCGGCCCCGCGCCAAGCGTGGAGCGGAAGCCAAGATCAAGGAGGACTCCTTCGACGACGAAGAAGAGCCGGCAGATGCCGCCGATGATGAGGACGATCTCGACGACATCGGCGGAGACGATGATGAGATCGATCTGGGCATGATCCTGCCCAAGGTCGAAATGGATGTTGATCTTGATGACGCCGACGCAGACGATGAAGATGATGATGAGGATGAGCACCCCAAGCCGCCCGCGCCGAAGCCCGCGGCCAAACAGTCCGCCGCTCCGGCGAAGTCTTCTGAGGCATTGAAACCGCAAGCGGCTCCAAGCTCCAAGGCTCAACTGAAGCAAGAGAAGCCAGCGCCGGCAAAAGTTGAAGCCAAGCCAAAATCCGCGCCAGCCCCGGCCAAAGCGGCCCAGGCTTCCGCGAAGAAGCCCGTGCCTTCCGCCAAGCCCGCGGCAAAGTCCCCTGTGAAGGCTCCCGCGAAGCCAGCGGCCAAACCAGCTCCCAAGCCTCCGGCCAAAAAGCCTCTCGCCAAGACATCGGCGAAGGAGACGGTTAAGGCTTCAGCGCCCAAATCCGCGCCGGCAGCGAAGAAGAAGCCTGCACCCAAGACTACCAAGCACGCGGCCAAAAAGCCCGCGTCCAAGCCGGCAAAGAAGCGCTAACTGTCGGCAGACTTTTTGGACGCAGTCGGCAGCCGGACCGCGCATTCAATGTTGGCTTGATTGAAGAGGACCGACGTCCCTAGTGGCATCGAATCCGAAGATCGCCTTCTTTGCCAGGAAAGCCCGCTCAAGTGTAACGCGAGAAATCCATGCAATCAGAATGCTAAAGCCGATTCCACAAATCGTCATGGCGCATTGTGTGAGTTGCGGACGATGCCACACGTCAAGCTTTGCATTTATTTTTTCGCTCAAAGCAAAGCGAAGAATGATTAAGTGAAAGAGATAGAGGCCGTAGCTGATGAATCCAAAAAACGCAAGTGTTCGATTCATAAAGAAAGCGCGGTGCAGAAGACGCCCGGTATTCTCTGAAACCAGAGCCGTCAGCAGCAAGCCTGTAGAGATCAGCGCGACGGCGGTAAATAGAAAGGGAGAATAATTCCGGCCAATAGAAAAACCTAGAGGATGGCTTGCTATGGAGAGAGCCATGCCGGTCAGCAGAAGGGCGCATCCCGTCAAAAGCAAGGTCTTCCGCTTTGGTTTGGATGACCGCAGCCACAGCGCAACAATTGCTCCGCAGAGAAGTCCGTCGCAGTGTGTCAGCGAGTTGACATAGATAGTCACCGGAGATATGCCGCAGTGAATGGCCCACAGGCGGAGAAAAGGCACCAGAAGGAAAACCGAGAAGAGGCACGGCATCGCAAGCCGCGCGGAGATGGAGCGAATCACCGCCGGCCAAACCAGATAAAATTGCTCCTCGATAGCCAGTGACCAGGTGATTGAAAGAAATGGAGAAGAATAAAGTCGAGATCCGAATAGATTTTGAATCATCAGCAAATAGACCCAAAGTCCGATCGGTTCATTGGGCATAACATGACTCGCTCCACCCGCGCACCACTTCAAAAATGGAATGGCGCCAAACGCGAAAAAAAGAACGAGCATATATACAGGCCAGATGCGAAGAACGCGGCGTCCATAAAAGCGCCCGTAGTAACTCCTGCTTTCACGGCTGTCCCATAGGATGCCGGTGATCAGAAAGCCCGATAAAACAAAAAAGAGGTCCACGCCTGCCCAGCCCTGACTGGTTACCGGCTCAAGCGTTCGAGGAAGGCTGTGCGCAGCGTGACAGATCATCACCATCACAATCGCCAGACCGCGCAGCCGATCCAACTGCGGAATCGATCCTGGCAACTGATACTCAGAGCTTGAATCCAGCGCAGCGGCAGGCATTGAAGCAGGAGTCCGCATCATATCTCCATACAAAAATAGAATACTGATAAAAACTGCGGGATAGTGTGTAGGCGCATCATTGCCGGCAGCCGCGTTTGGATTTTCTCCGTTGTTTAGTTGAAAGCAACGCACCTAAGGTGTTCGCCAAGGCTTGGCGGCCTTCACAAACTCGTTGGCGACGTTAATCGCGCCGACCTGGCCGGAGAGCGGACCCACTCCTTTACCGGCCAGCAGCACAATCGACGAAGCCTGGTGCTTCAGCTCAAAGGGAAAATCCCACATAAAAGTGTAACCGACGATGAGGATCGCATCGGCAATCTTTGCGTCGTCGACGATGCTGATGTTGAGCGAGGCAAAATCCTTATTGCGCGCCAGCGTGGCCTTCAAATCTTCGCTGCCGAAGTACTTAGCCGCGTGCGCATCCACATACATCGTTTTGAAGTGGCGAAGAATGAACTCGCGATCCTGCGAGCTGCTGAGAGCTGCGCCGGTATCTGTCATCGTTTCAGGCGGCCGCATTACAGAGACGGCAGCCGGTTGCACATCCAACGCCGGCTTGACGGAAACGGGCTGCACTGGAACAGGAGGCGCGACGGCAGCAGGCGCAGCACCGGGTTGCGCCGACACTAACTGCGAGCCGTTGGCGAAGCTCTTCGACGGAAGCGCTTCCATCAGCCCGATAACATTTTCGATGGGAACAGCGAGGTTGAGGCTTCCGCCGCCGTTGAGCGGCCCGGTGACAAGGCCGAGTGCGCGGCCCTTGGCATCGATCAGAACTCCTCCGCTTGCGCCCGGTGAAGCAGGAGCGGTGAATTGTTGAACGCGGAAGCCCGTGCCCGCGCCGGGAATCTCATCGGCCAGCCGGTAGGCAGCGAGGACACCGGTTGAAGTAGACCACGGCTGCAATGCGGCATGAAAGACAGAGAGAATTGGATCGCCGGGACCAACGTCTGCGGCTCTGGCGATTGGCAGTACAGGAAGGCCGGAGGCGGTGACGCGAATCGCGGCGACATCGCGGCGTTCATCGTAGCTAAGCAGCATGACGCGATCAAAGACCTCGCCGGATTTGAAACGCACCTGCACGGCGTATGCGTTTTTGATGAGATGGTACGAGGTGAGCAGGTCGCCGTCGGCGTAAACGACCAGAGCCGCGCCTGTGGCTGCGTTCGTCTCGCCTGGGGCCTGCGAGGCCAGCACCATGGCAACGGCGGGCGCTGCCTTCTCGGCGACCTGGGCCGGAGTCGCGGCAGGCGCGGGCGCTTGCCCCGCGCAAGGGATAAAAAGACCTGAGATCAAAATAATAAGGCAAGTTAGATCGAGCTTCCGCATACTATCTCTCCACTGAGAACAGAAAAGATTCCAAAGAGGAGAGTATAGCGCAGTAGGTTCACTGCTCGTCCTTGCCCGGACGCAGCATCAGCGCCTTGATGGCTTCGCGCGGATCCTTGCCTTCGTTCAGGATCAGTTCCATCTGCTCGGCGATGGGCATTTCGATGCCGTGCCGGCGTGCGAGGCCGAGCGCGGCGCGGGTGGTCAGAACGCCCTCTGCGACCTTGCCGCCGAGGCTCTCCAGAATCTCCGGCAGCTTGCGTCCCTGGCCCAGCGCCTGACCGACGGTGCGGTTGCGCGAGAGCGAGCCGGTACAAGTGAGTACGAGATCGCCGACGCCGGAGAGTCCCGCCAGCGTCTCGCGCCGTCCGCCGCAAGCTACGGCGAGCCGAGTTATCTCGGCAATGCCGCGTGTCATCAGCGCAGCGGCTGGATTGTAGCCGAGTCCAACCCCCGCTGCGACACCGGCGGCAATCGCAATGACGTTTTTGAGCGCGCCGCCCAGTTCGACGCCGATCATATCCGTTGAGGTGTAGATGCGCAGCGTCTCAGAGGAAAACTCCTGCTGAATGCGCGTGGCGATCTTGGCGTCATCGAAGGCGACGGTGACGGCTGTGGGTTGGGCCTGGGCAACTTCAGGAGCAAAGCTCGGCCCGGAAAGCGCGCCGATGGGCAGCTTGAGTCCGCTTTCCGCCAAACTGGTCGCAATCACTTCGCTCATGCGCAGATAGCTGCGGTCTTCCACTCCCTTGCTGGCGCTGACGATGATTTGGCCGTCGCGCAGATGCGGGAGAAGGCGAGCGAGAGTGGAACGCAGAAACGCCGAGGGAACCACGGAGACGATGATCTCCGCTTGGGCGACGGCAGCGTTGTCCGCTGTGACGGCAATCTCCGGCGGCAGCGGAAAGCCGGGCAGGAAAAGTGTGTTCTCGCTGGCCTCGGCAATCAGCTTTGCCTCTTCGGCGCTGTGCGACCAGAGCGTCAATTCGTGGCCGCCGCGACGATAGAGCGAGAGGGCGATAGCAGTTCCCCAGCCTCCGTTCCCAACAACGACAATGCGGCTCATGCGGTTTTCCTGGCTCCGAAGCGCGACTCTGTGCCCGCGATCAGGCGGCGGATGTTCTGATGATGCTTGACGATGAGGATGAGGGCGACGGCGATCTCGACGGCGATGAAGAAGCGCGGGCGGTCGCCGCGAACCATGAAGTATGCAAAGGCCGGAAAACTCGCCGATCCGAGGATCGAAGCCAGCGAGACATAGCGGCTGATCGCCAGAACCACAAAGAAAACGGAGATGGCGGCCAGCGCGGCCCAGGGCGTTGCGGCCAGAAAGACTCCGAAGCCTGTGGCGACGCCCTTGCCACCGCGAAAGTTGAGCCAAACCGGAAAGACGTGGCCGAGTACGGCGCAAAGAGCGGCCAGCGCCTCCGCGTCACGCAGCGGCCAGCCGTGCAACAGCAACCCGCCAAGCAGCGCGCCCAGCCAGACCGCCGAGCAGCCCTTCAGCATATCCAGCAAAAAGGTGGCCGCGCCCAGCCATTTGCCGCCGGAGCGCAGCACGTTGGTGGCGCCGATATTGCCGCTGCCCGCCTCGCGAATGTCCTCGTGACGGAAGAGGCGCATCAGCAGGTAGCCGGTGGGAATGGAGCCGAGCAGATACGCGGCTGCGACGATAAGCAGGCTTGCAAAAACCATAACGAAAGTGAGTTTAGCAGGTGGACCTTCTTGCGCCCTAGCGCCGCGAGAGAGCCTGCCGCGCCGTCCGCACCTCGGCGGCCAGCACCTCGAGAATCATCAGCGACAGATGCGGATCGCTCTGCATCAGGCTGGTGAACTCCTCGCGGGAGACAAAACTCAGGCTCGTGCCAGTGCGGGCCGTCGCCGTCAGCGTATACGGCTCGTTGCCGATCAGCCCCGGCAGCCCCAGCAGCGAACCGGCGCACGCCGCAATCCGCATTACCTCGTCGCCCTTCGGCGAGGCCATCGTTAGCGTCGTCTCGCCCTGCTTCACGATATAAAGCCCTTGCGGAATCTCGCCCTGGCGGAAGAGAACGCAGCCATCTTCGCATTCGATAGCCGTAGACCGCTTGTCGAGGGCCTGAATCAACTCCGGATTAGCGACGAATGCGTTGGGGTCGAGCTTCATATGCGGCCTCCGTCGTTGAAAGTGGGGAAGACCGGTTTGCCAGTCTGTCCCTATCTTTTCATCGCAGGAAACACGCTGTAGGTGATTAGCGTCACATACTAATGGTTAACAACCAGCCCTGCCCATCCGCTTATGCCGCACTCCGCTTCACCCGCAGATTGCCCAGCGCATACTCGATGTAGCGCGGATCAAAATGTACAGCCTCGCCCATGAAACGGCAGGTCGCCACCACCTGATCGACGATGAACTTCGGCTGAAAGGCCGCCAGATCAAGCCCTTTCTCCGTCCGCAGCTTGTGCATGATAAATGCGACCACTCCTTCCGGCAGCGCCAGCCCATGCCGCTTGCACTCCTTCTCGAAGATACGCCGGTAAATCTCCTCGCTGGGCGAGCCGATCTCGATCTTATAAGGCAGCCGCCGCAGAAAGGCCGGGTCCATCAGGTCTTCCGGCTCCATATTTGTCGAGAAAATCACCAACTCTTCAAATGGAACTGTAAAGCTCTTGCCGGTATGCAGCTTAAGATAATCCACCCGGCTCTCCAGCGGCACAATCCAGCGATTCAGCAGGCTCGTCGGAGTGGCCAACTGGCGGCCAAAGTCGTCAATGACGAAGCAGCCTCCCAGCGCCTTCATGTGCATTGGAGCCTCGTAGAAGTGGCCGGTCGCGTCATAACGCAGGTCCAGCATCTCCAGCGTCAACTCGCCGCCGGTCACCACAAAGGGTCTGTGGCTGGGCACCCAGCGCGCGTCGTACTCCTCCGAGCGCACAAAGGAGAGACCTTCGTCGCTCAACTCCGTCGGACTTACCGCGGTATGAATGCTCGGATCGTGGAAGCGGATAATCTGACCCTCCACGAGGATCGAGTACGGCACATAGATCACATCGTTGAAGACGTTGCCCAGACAATGCGCCACCGAAGTCTTGCCGTTGCCCGGAGGGCCGTAGAGCAGCATCGCGCGGCCTGAGTTCAGTGCCGGACCGCATTGCTCGATCAGGCTGTCTTCAAAACTCATCTCGCCCAGCGACTCGCGGATGCGCTCAAAGGTCACCAGTTCCCCCGTCACCTTTTGCAGGTTCGCCTGATAGGTAAATTCATCCAGCGTCACCGGCGCGGGTCCGGTGTAACTCATGCGCTCCAGCGCGTCAATCGTCCAGCGCTTGCCCTCATCGGTGAAGGCGTAGTTCATATCCACCGCGCTCTCGGCCGAGCGCATTCCCAGCGTGCGCAGAAGTTGACGGTCCACAGCCATCCGCACCAGTTCGGAAACAATATGGTACGGCAGTTTGAGCGCTTCCGTGTACTGCCGGCAGCTTTCCAGATGATTGATGTAGATCAGCTTCATCATCAGGCTGAGAAGAAAGGTCTCGTCAATCCCAGTCGCGGCAATATCGGCAGGTTCGGCGGGAATGCGCTTCAAAAATGCATCCAGCGCGTGCTGGTCGATCGCGCCCAGCGCGGCCAGATTTTCGCCCAGACGTCCGCCCTTCGCCGCCTGACGCTCCAGCGCCGCCGAAACCTGCTCCAGCGTCACCAGATTTGCGCGGATCAGCAGATCGCCCAATCTCATTCGCGCGCCGATAGTGCCCTCCCGTGGACGGCTGCGGTTCGCCACGAATTCGCTGTCCAGATAGCTTTTTCGGCAAGAATGGACAGTCGCAACAGGATTTTGCCTACCCTTTAGTTTGTTCATTCTCCGGCAGTCTGATCTGAGAGGGAGACTTACCGACTCCGTTTTCAGAATTGTTTTTCGTAGAATTGCCCAAAACGGGTGAGATTTGCCATTATTTTCATTGCATTTGCCTGTGTTGTTCTTATCTCATAATAAGTGTTTATGATGAGAGCTTGATAACCGAAGTGACTGAAAACGATACAGTAACTCCGTTATGAATAGCTTTGAAAGCTGTAAAAATATTCTGTCGATTCAGCACATTATCCGCAATCTCGCCTCACTTGCGTCGGCGGCGCTGTACGGAGGGACGCCAAGCCCGCTGACTGACGAAGGACGCGTGGGCGCGGTCTTCATTCACTGCTCGCGGCGGATTATGGATTTCTTCGAAGGGCCGCGGTATCTTTACCAGAGCTTTGCCCGTGCGTTGCCAATCCCAAC
Organism: uncultured Occallatibacter sp.; assembly: GCA_964408275.1. Classification (GTDB taxonomy): domain Bacteria; phylum Acidobacteriota; class Terriglobia; order Terriglobales; family Acidobacteriaceae; genus Telmatobacter. The sequence goes on along the minus strand of CAYOYX010000020.1, from coordinate 32,466 downwards.
TAACACCTTCCAACTCATCCTCTTCGGCCAGTCCGGCGTGCCATAAGGCCTGAAAGAAGCCCGCCTTGTCCCAGCGCCGGAAGTGGCGATGCACTGTGCTGGCGCTTCCATACTTGCGCGGCAGCGCCTTCCACTGACAGCCCGAACGCAGCACATAGAGGATCGCCGAAAAGACCTGATGGGCATTCATTGGTTTTCGTCCGCCGCCAGACCGGCGCCGGTACTCACGATTCTCAGGTCGTTCGGAGACAGGGATCAGTGGTTCGACCCTGGCCCAAAGTTCATCGGACACTTCTCGAAACTGAATACGCCCCAACTTGCTCTACTCCCAAAAACTGCTCCGCATATGTCGTATGCGCATTCGATGTTACCTTTGACTGCGATTTTCCGCACTATTTGTTTCTTATATCGGGATAAGAACTCAACATCCGCGCCTGACCTCCGATAGGTCAATTACCTTCCTATATTGAAAGGCGTGAAGATGGCGCTATTGAAATGGAGCAGCAAGTATTCCGTGGGCGTAGCCGTGCTGGATGAGCACCGCCGGAAGTTTCTGGAAATCCTGAATGAACTTCATGCGGCGATGCTGAAGGGACAGGCGCAAGGGGTCGCAGGCTCTGTGCTGCAAAGATTGGGGGAGCTAACGAGTCAGGCTTTTTCAGCAGAGGAGAGGTTGCTGGAGAACGCCAAATTTCCTCGGCTCGAACAGCACCGGGAACAACATCAGCGGTTGCGGACGCGGGTGGAGGAGTTTGCTGTCCGCCAGCAGAAGAACGATCCGACGCTCAGCCTTCCGCTTCTTGAGTTTCTGCGCGACTGGCACACGGGCCATCTGCTGCAACAGGTCCGAGAGTATATTCCCTATCTGGCTGAGAAAGGAACTTCGTAAGGACTTCAGTGCGAATTCCCCATACGTCGAATCGTCGCCAGCATTGCGCCCTCCATGTAATAACAATGTGAGCACATGGAGGGCGGTTGAGCGATCCGTCTTGTGCTTACCGGACGACTTCCAGTACAACTTCGATCTCCTGCTTCCGCGCAGTGCCGGGAATATCGAGTGAACCTAGAACATGTGGTTTGCCGGGAGTGAGCATCGATATTGCATTCAGCGAAGTTTGACGAATGATTGGATCTTGCGCGCCCAGTCCAGACTTCTCTTCGGCAAGGCTCGACTGCACGACCTCTGTCATCAGCCCCACGCCATCCTGATTTCCATCCACGGTTGCTTCAATCAGCAACCCCACATCCGTATATGTCACTTGTGATTTTGGGGTTGAGTTTTCACTGTCAAACGTCTCGGTGATAATTGGCACTTTACTACCCTGTTTGAGAACAGTCTTTTGTCTCGAAGTTGCGATAAGGGCGTAATGCTGAGTTCCGGCAGGTTTGCCGCTATCAGTCTCGGTAATTGTATAGGCTAGGCGGTAAATCTTTCTGGGCCGGTCAAGCTCCGCAATCATCTTCCGCGCGAGTTGGACATCGTCGGGAGTACCATACATCGAAATGGCATTCTGCGAGGGCATGGGATAGAGCTTTGCCTTCGGAAGCATATTGCGCAAATCAGTGGAAATATCGGTCAAATCCGTCTGCTGTGTAACATTGGCGATGTAAAAAGTCTGATAGATCCCCTGGATAGTGGTTTTCACTTCATTCGGTTTGGAGTCTTCCGGCTTCGCCTCAGCTTGTGGAGTCTGCGCGCCCGCGCCACGCGCAACGAGCGTCAAGGCCAGCGTCAGTCCAATCAATACTCGGACAGAGTTCTTCCAACGTCTTTCTGTTGCGTCACTCTTCAATTGCATCTTTCACCTCGCGAGATTGTTGATTAGAAGAACACAACGGCGTTCCGCTTCGACGCCATAGCATCTTCCATCCAGACAGACGCACGTGAGCTGTATGCGCTCGAAAAATTTTTATGGATTGGGTTCCGAACAGACTAATTTGCCCGCGGATGCGTCCGGTCATAGACCACCGTCAATTGCGCCGTGGTGAGCTGCGTGTAGCGCTGTGTGGTCGAGAGCCGCTCGTGGCCCAATAATTCTTGTATAGCCCGCAGGTCCGCGCCCTCCTCCAGCAAATGCGTGCCGAAGGCGTGGCGCAACGTGTGCGGATGCACGTCGGCAGAAAGCCCGCGCAGAATGGCGATGCGCTTGACGATGCGGCCCACGCTGCGCGTCGTCAGCCGCGCCTGAGTTGATTTACCGAGGCCGCGCAAGCGCAGATTAAGAAACAGCGCCGGAGTTGCGTAGCTTTTTGCGTCGCCAGCCGTTGCCAGCCGCGCAGCGCGTTCGGCAAGATAAGCTCGCAAGGCCGCGGCAGCCGCGTCGCCCAGCGGGACATATCTTTGTTTATGCCCCTTGCCGCGAATCAGAATCGCTTCATTGGCCCAGTGAATATCTTCGAGATTGAGTCCGACAAGCTCCGCATTGCGGATGCCGCAGCCGTAAAGAAGTTCCAGAATAGCCGCGTCTCGCGCGGGCCAACTTGCCGCATCTTCGCCCACCGAATCGACTGTGCGGTTCATTTGCTCAATTGACGGCACACGCGGCAGATGTTTGGGCAGCTTGGGCGTGGCCACCAGCGAGGCGGCATTCTGCTCCAGCACTCCGGCACGCGCCAGCCATCTGAACCAGCCGCGAATGGAAGCCAGCGCCCGCGCGACGGAGGCCTTCGTTAGTCCGCGGTCATAGAGCGTTCCCATATAGGCGCGAATATCAGTGTGCTCGATGCGCTCGATATTCGTTTCAGGTCCGTAGCGCTCGGTAATATAAGCAGCAAATCCATGCAGCTCGCGATTGTATGCGCGCAGCGTATGCGGCGAGGCGCCGCGCTCATTGGCCAGCACGCGCAGATAATCCGCGACCAGCGAATCAAGCGAAGCGGTGATCTGCGCTGGCGTTGCGCTCATGCCGTCTCCTCATTCGCACTGGCTCGCGAAACCAGATGCAGTCCTCGATGAGCGGCAGCACTGATCACCGGAAGCTCGATAACTTCCGCAGGCCTTCGCATGGCGCGCGGATGATGCTGGCGATGTACCTCTTTGAGCCGGCCCAGCGCGAGGTGCGTGTAAACCTGTGTCGTCGAGATGTCGGCATGGCCCAGCAGCAACTGCACGCTGCGCAGATCGGCTCCATGCTCCACCATGTGAGTGGCGCAACTGTGGCGCAACCGGTGCGGGCTGGCAGTCGAGTCAGCGATCTTTACCAGATGCCAGACCCATTGCCGCGTCAACGGCATTCCGCGTATCGAGAGAAAAAGGCGCGTGGCGTCCTGCCGCGCCGCACTGGCCTTCTTGCGCTTCGAACTGATCCGAGCCAGATGCGGCCGTCCCTCGCGCAGATAAATCTCCAGCGCCTCGATTGCGATTCGCCCGAGCGGCACAATGCGTTCCTTGTCGCCCTTGCCGCGCACCTGCACGCGGCCCAGATCGAGCGCCAAGTCGCCGGTGGAGAGCGCCGTCACTTCTGAAACGCGCAGCCCGCCAGCGTAGAGCAGCTCGAGAATCGCGCGGTCGCGCAAGGCTGTAGCCCGCGCCTGCGGATGCTCGGCGTTGAGGCGCGCGCGGTCCAGCATCTCCACCACCTCAGGCTCGGCCAGCGACTTGGGCAGTACCTTCCAGGCCTTCGGCGACTCGATATTCACAGTTGGATCGTGATGTATGCGCCGGTCAAGAATGAGCCACTTGTAAAAGCCGCGCAGACAGCTCAGCTTTCGCGCCGCCGAGCGTTGATCGATGCCGTGCGTACGCAGATGCTCCAGAAAGGCCGTCACATCCTGCTGCGCCGCCGTCAACAACACGCCGTTGCGCCCCTCGATGAATTCGGCAAAGGTTTTAAGGTCGCTGTCGTAAGCCTCGCAGGTCAGCGGGCGCAAGCCTTTTTCCACGCGCAGATAGGCTTGATACTCCTTTAACAGCGATAGATTGTGCGCAGTCTCCACATTTTGATTATCGGCGGATAAAACTCTCTCCGCCGCATCCCAGCGTCGCGCCGAACCTCCTTCATCATGGACTCAACAAAGGCAACAGCAATTTTTGTCCATTCAGCAGAACCTCCAGCCTGTCGAATGGCACGCCCCCGGCCCGACGGAGTATAACGCTGGAATGGGGGCTGCGAATTCCGAGATCGATGCGTGGCTGCGCGAGGGTGGCATGGTGGTCACGGCCAGCGACCGTGCCGCTCGCGCTGTTGCCACCGCCTACCATCGCGCCCGCCAAAATGAAGGCCTGACCGCATGGCCCGCGCCAAACGTCCTCGACTGGAAGAGCTTCGTTCGCGGAGCCTGGAACGAACGCGCCTCCGATGCTCGCCTCGTCCTCAATCCTTCTCAGGAACAGGCGCTCTGGGCGGAGATCGCAGGGAGCGACCGGTCGCTGGCCACGCTGCTCGAAGGCCCGCGCCATCGCCTTGCCAAGCTCGCAATGGAGGCCCACGAGCTGCTCTGCTCTTACGCGCCGCGGTTACTGCGCGAGCAAGCACGCGCCACATGGCAGCAGGATGCGGCGGCATTCAGCGGCTGGCTTGCTGCCTTCGATGAAATCTGCCGGGCAGAGAGTTTGATTAGCCCCGGCCGCCTTCCGCACGAGTTGATCCCGCTGCTCGGCGCGGAGTTGGCCCTGCGCCCGCCTCTGCTGCTTGCCGGTTTTGATCGCATTCTTCCTGCGCAGCGCAGCCTCTTCGACGCCTGGGGCGAGTGGCGCGAGATTGCCAAAAATAATCCCACCTCGGCGGTTCACTTTCACGCCGCAGCGGACGCTCAAAGCGAACTCGCGTCCTGCGCGATCTGGTGTGGCAGGCAACTCGACGCCAACCCCAACGCGCGATTGCTCGTTGTTACTCAAGGAGTCGGCAATCGCCGTGGTGAGATCGAACGCGCATTTCTTCGCTACACAGGTCCAATCTTCGAGTTCTCGCTGGGAGTTCCGCTCAGGCAGGTTGCGCTCGCTCGCGCCGCTTATCTTTCGTTGCGCTGGCTTGACGGAGCGCTTGCCGAGCACGAACTCGATTGGCTTTTCTCCACCGGCTATGCGGTCACAGAAGTAGAAAACGCCGCGCTACAAGCTCGAATGCGCGCGCTGCGCCGCTACGGCCTGGAACGAACCCAGTGGACTCTCGCGGCCTTTCTCGACGAACGCTCTGCCGCCGAACTGCTCCCCGCTCACTGGGTCGAGCGCGTCACGTCGGCAAGAAATTTGCTGGCGGATTTTGCGCGCCGCCCGCAGAGTCCACTCGACTGGGCGGAGCTTGTGCCGCGCCTGCTCGACGAGCTTCACTTTGCCGCTGCTCGACCGCTCTCGAGCGCCGAGTTCCAGGCGCAACGCCGCTGGCGGCAGGCCGTGGAAGGCTGCGGCTCACTGGGCTTCGATGGCCGACGCATCAGTTGGCGGGAGTTTCTTTCGCTGCTTGACCGCGCGCTCGACGAGACGCTCTTTGCTCCTGAGTCGCAGGACGCGCCGATTCAGATTGCCGGTCCCGCCGAGTCTGCCGGTCTCGCTGCCGACGCTGTTTGGTTTCTTGGCGCCGACGAAGATTCCTGGCCCGCCAACGGCTCGACAAATCCGTTGTTGCCCATCGAGCTTCAGCGCGAAGCCGGAATGCCTCACGCCACTTCGCAACACGATTGGGAGCTGGCTGCGGCCATCACGGAACGAATTCTGATCTCAGCTTCGGAAATTCATTTCAGCTTCGCACAACAAAATGAGAAGGCCGCCGAGGCCCGTCCGTCGCGATTGATTCTTCAGGTTGCCGGTCCCGCACAGCTCTTGCCTCCGCGGTTGATAGCGCATGCAGAGCCGGTGCTGATGACGGTTATTTTTGACGATGACAGCCGCATTCCGTTCACTTCGGGCAAGGTCAGGGGCGGCGCTGAAGTGCTCACCTCGCAATCGCAGTGTCCCTTCAAAGCCTTTGCCACCGCGCGTCTTGCCGCGCATAGCTGGGAACCAGCCCAGGCCGGACTCACGCCCTCGCAACGCGGCAACCTGCTTCACGCGGTGCTGCTGTCTGTCTGGAGTGATCCGCAGGACGGCATTCGCTCCGGTGCCGAGTTGCAAAGACTGTCAGACATTGGAGCTTTCGTCGCCGCCCACGTCCAACGCGCTTTCGCGCAGAAGCTGCATTCCCACCTTCGTGAGTTGATGCCCCGCCGCTATCTGGAACTCGAAGCGCAGCGGCTCATTCGCCTGGTTGCCGAGTGGCTGCAGTACGAAGCCACGCGCATCGAATTCGAGGTTGCCGAGACCGAAGCAAAGCGCTCGCTTACTATCGCCGGACTCAGGCTCAATCTGCGACTGGACCGCGTTGACAGGCTGAACGACGGCTCGCTGCTGGTGATCGATTACAAAACTGGCAGCATCTCGCCGAAATCGTGGGAGCTGCCCCGGCCCGACGACGTGCAACTGCCGCTCTATGCCGGCTTCGCGCTCAACACCGATGAAGCCCTCGGCGGGCTGGTCTTTGCCAAGGTGCGCGCCGGAGAGCAGGAGTTTGCCGGAAAACTTTTCGATTCTGCCGCCACTCTGTTTGTAGGCCTCAAGGGAACTAGCTCGCTGATGAAGAACAGACTCGATCAAGCGCAGCTTGAAGATTGGCGGGAGGCCATTGAAGCGCTAGCGACGGATTTTCTCTCCGGGCGCGCCGACGTCAACCCGCGCGAAGCTCCGAAGACCTGCCAGCGCTGCGGATTGCAAACACTCTGCCGGATTCAGGAGAGCCCTGTTGACGAAAGCGATTCCGAATTCGAGGAGGCCGGCGATGAGTAAGCCATCTGCACAATCCCCGCCTCCCGACCAGCAAGCGCGAAAAGAGGCACTCGATCCCTCCCGCTCCATCCTCGTGCAGGCTCCGGCCGGTTCGGGCAAGACTGACCTGCTGACGCGCCGCTTTCTCCGGCTGCTGGCGGTAGTGGATGATCCTGAGCAGATCGCCGCCATCACCTTTACCAACGCCGCCGCCGCCGAGATGCGCAATCGCGTTCTGGCCACGCTGGAAGGGGCCGCCGCGGTGAAGGGTACGGGCTTTAGCCCGTACATTGATCCAGCAATAGATGACGGGGCTTTAGCCCCCGAGGGTGATTCTTCGATTAACATCCTCGCACATCGCGCGTTGGAGCGCTCACGCCTGCTTGGCTGGAATCTCCTCGACTTGCCCGCGCAGCTTCGCATCCGCACCATTGATTCCTTCTGCCGCGAACTCGCTTTGCAACAGCCGCTGCTTTCGGGCCTCGGAGGCAGCCTTCAGATCGCTGAGCAGCCCGATGAACTTTATCGCCGCGCGGCCCGTGAGACCCTCAAGAAAATCGATCAGGCTGGCTCGGCAATTAGTGCGGCTATTGAAGAACTGCTGCTCTGGCGAGACAACAACTGGCAGGAGATGGAAGTGCTGCTGGTGGCAATGCTCAAGAGCCGCGATCGCTGGATGCACGGCTTTCTCCTCGAACGCGAACCCGATTGGGAGGCTCTGCGCGAGCGACTGGAACGGCCCTTTGCGCACGCCGTTACTGCAGCGCTCGACGAGTCGAGTCAGCTTCTCGATCAGGCTCCCAACGCGCGCAATGAAGCGTTGGCGCTGGCGCGATTTGCCTGCGAGCAGAGCGGCGGCCAGCTTTATCAGGAACTGGCTGAGTTAGTCGAGTTTCCTGTTGCTCCGTTCACGGTAATTGAGGAATCGCGTCAGGCTCACGCCAATCTTGCCAATCTTCTGCTCACCGCTGACGGCGGCTTTCGCAAGCAAGTCGACAAGCGCCTCGGCTTTTCCGCCGACCGCAAGCGGGAGAAAAATCGTCTGCTTGAACTGATAGCCGCGCTCGACGCCATTCCCGGTCTCGAAGCCGCGCTCGCCGCCGTTCGCGCATTGCCTCCGGCGCGCTACACCGAAGAGGATTGGCGGATCGTGCGCTCTTGCTTCGTGCTGCTGCGCCATGCGGCGGGTGAATTGCAAATTGCCTTCGCCGAGGCTGGACGAGTGGACTACACCGAGGTTGCGCAGATTGCACAGCGCGTCCTTCGCGGCGAAGACGGCCATCCCACTGACGCCGCGCTCGTTGTCTCCGACAAGATTCGCCACTTGCTCGTCGATGAGTTTCAGGACACCAGCCGCCGCCAGCACCAGTTGCTCTCCAGCCTCATCGCCGCGTGGCCAGAGCGCCCAGGCCGCACCTGCTTTGTTGTCGGCGACCCGATGCAGTCGATTTACTCCTTCCGCGAGGCCGACGCCGAGCTTTTTCCGCGCGTGAAAGCTGTGGGCTTGGAAATCCCGCACGATGAGCCGCAGCTCTTCGACTTCCTTCCGCTCACCTCCAACTTCCGCACCGCGCCTTCGCTCGTTGAGCGAATCAATCGTGACTTCGCAAATATCTTTGCGGAGGACGACGGCAGCGGTATTCGCTTTTCCCCATCCCAACCAGCGCGCGAAGAGGCGGCCGGCTCCGCTGCGCCCTTCACACTGCATTTGAATTTTGTTCCTCAAACAACGCGCGGACAATCTGGAAATTCGGAAGTGGACACCGAGCGTGAAGAGCAGATCGACGAAATTGTTGCTTTGATTCGCGGCCAAATGAAGCGCGTCGAGCAAGCCCGCGCCGATAAAGAGCATTTTCGTATAGCCGTACTTGGAAGGACACGCGCGCACCTCGCTCCCATCGCCGCCGCTCTGCGCACGGCTCAAATCCCCTTCCGCGCTGTCGAACTCGAAGAGCTTGCCACTCGCACTGAAGTCCGCGACGCGCTCGCTCTTGCCCGCGCACTCTTCAACTCTCAAGACCGCGTGGCGTGGCTGGGCGTCTTGCGCGCTCCCTGGTGCGGCTTGTCGCTCGCCGATCTGCACAAACTCGCCACCAGCGACGATCCCGAATCGCACCCTCGCCCCATTCCGGAGCTGCTCACTGAGCGTCTTCCTCAGCTTAGCGAATTCGGACGCGTTGCCGCCAAGCGAGTCCTCGATGCCGTGGACGCAGCCGCTGTTCTGCGCGCCGCACAACCCGCGATCTCGCTGGGAAGCCGGCTCGAACAACTCTGGCTCCAACTCGGTGGCGCGGCCTGCGTGGACTCCACCGCTCGCGCTAACCTCAACCTGCTCTGGAGCTGCCTAGACGGTCTTTCTGGCGGCGAGGAAGAGCTGCTCGGCCCCGTCCTGGATGCGGCGCTCAAGCAACTCACCGCTCTGCCCGACTCCGGCGCAAGCAGCGACTGCGGCGTGCAATTGATGACCATCCACAAATCCAAGGGGCTGGAGTTCGAGGTTGTCATCGTCCCCGAATTGCAAGCCCGCACGAGGAGCAGCAGCCAGAAGATGCTTTCATGGATGGAGCGTGGACTCTCGCAGCCGGAGACTTCCGGCGAGATCACCGAATTTCTCATTGCTCCCTTCCAGCGCAAGGGCGTGGATCGCGGCAGCGCCAAAGCCTGGGTTGACCGCGTCTGCCGCGAGCGCGAGACGCAGGAGATGAGGCGCATTCTCTACGTCGCCTCCACCCGCGCCCGCGAAGAGTTGCATCTCTTCGCCCGACCCGCATACAAAACAGAAGCCGACGGCGCGCTCACACTCGTAGAACCCGCCAACAGTCTGTTAGCAACGGCATGGCCAGCGCTCGAAGTAGAGGTCAGTGCTCGCTTCGACGAATGGAAGGCTGCACACGCCGTGCCAGAGAGTCACGAGGAGCAGATCGAATCCATCGCTGCCTCCGGCGAGAGCAATTTGCTGGTACTGCCAAAGCCAATCCGGCTCACGCCGCTGCGCCGCCTGCCGCTCGATTACAAACCAGCGCTCGTCGATGCGATTCCGCGCGCATCAGCGGAAGGGATGGGAATCCACGACTCTCAACCCATCTGGGAAAAAAACCTCTACTCCCGCCACGAAGGCGGTCTCCGCTCCCGCGCTCTGGGCACAGCTGTTCACACACTGCTGGAAGAGCTTTCCCGCCTGCGCATAACGCTCGACTGGGAGGCCGCTCGCCAAGCTCTCGCTGGTTTCGAGCCGCGCATCGCCGCCGGGATTCGCGCCGTCGGCATTGAGCGGCCCCAGTCCACTCGCATCGCCGCCGAAGCGCTCCAACTGGCGCTTAATGCCTCTCGCGACCCCATCGGATCCTGGATTCTCTCGCCCCACCGCAACGCGGTCAGCGAGGCCAGTTGGGCCGGAGTTCTCTCTGGAGGCCTGCGCGCCGTCAGGATTGACCGCATCTTCCAGTCTGGCTCCGCGCCTGCGAGCGACAAAAGCGATTGCTGGTGGCTCATCGACTACAAAACCGCCCACGCCGAAAATCTTGACTCCGCCCAAGCCCTACCCGCGCTGCGCGAGCTTTTTGCGCCGCAGCTCGAAGCCTATGTCGAGCTGCTCCGTAATCTCCACGGCACCGAAGCACGCCTCTTTGCTGGCCTCTATTATCCGCGAATCTCGATGCTCGACTGGTGGGAGATTAAGTCATAGCCGGATTAACCCCGGCCAGAATCCTGATGTCCCTGATCCCTCCGTGATACAAGTTTTTTATTTTCAAATGAATCTTTGTACGAAAGAGGTATAATCGGCTGTACAATTTGCACGAGGAGACCCATGGCTGGAGACATTCAATTACAGTGCAGCGACTGCGGGCAGGACTTCACTTTCACAGCCGCTGATCAGACATTTTTTCAGGAACGTGGTTATTCGACCCCGAAGCGTTGCAAGAATTGCCGTCAGGCAAAGAAGAACGATCAGGGGGGCTCCGGCTACCGTTCGGCTCCGGCACAGGGAACTCCTGTGATATGTTCCGGTTGCGGCCAGCCTACAACAGTGCCCTTTGAACCGCGTGGTGACCGCCCGGTCTTTTGCCGGGATTGCTATCAGGCGCGCAAGGGCAGCGGCGGCGGCGGCGGAAGTTCACGCGGACGCGGCAGGTAACAAATTCGGGTCTGGTGAGCGCATTGCGCATCAGACCAGATTCCATCCAAAGCTGGAGTCAACTGCGCTGAATAACGTCGTTGACTTCGGCCAGATTATCGTTTTTGCCGTGAACTTGAGAGAGTTGCGCCTTTAGGCTGATTCACAGTCAGACCTCTACTCCGCTCAGATGAACTGCAAGCCTGTCTCGACTTGCTGTTATTTGTTGATCTTGATCTCAGATTGGCTTCGCGCGCCCGTGAGAAACTGTGAGACTTGGTTTTTTGACTCCTGCTCTCCCGCGCTTCCCGGCTGCATCACCAGATAGACTTTGGTTCCATCCGGGAAGACAACCGTACCTGTCAAATCCAGGCCCGCTCCCGAATCAATCGCCTGTTTGAGAGCCTGACTCTGGTCGGGAGCCTGTGTTGCGGGTACTGCTTTCGCCTCAACTGAAACTTCCTTCGAAACCTGCTCCGGCACAGAGGCTTCCGGCAGAGACTCAGCAACTGTCAGCGCCGCAACGCACTGCGCTTCGGTATAGTTGTCCGTATCGGCGGGAGTAAAAGTTGCCATCAGCGGATGGGTTCCCGTGGCAAGCACCGTGCCCGCGGCAGGGTTGTAAGCAAAACTTCCGGGTATCGCTGCAGTTGCATTCAACTGGGCAGTGTCGAGCTTGGAGCCGGTGAGAATCGGAGCCGGATCTGGCCAATTGATGGAGGGAGTCGAGCGGGTTACCGTGAGCGAGACGGAAGTCTGCGCCTTGGTATAGTTGTTCGCCATGTCGGGAATAAAGGTCGCCGTCAGCGTATGCACTCCCACCTTCAGCACCTCGCCGGCAGTCGGAGAATAGGTAAACCTTCCACCCACGGATGCCGTGGCATTCAGTTGCTTGGCGTCGAGCGGCGCGCCATATGAGATCGAGGCAGGTGCGGGCCAGGTCAGCACAGGAGTCGCCCGGGTTACAGTCAACAACACCGATGCCTGCGTTGTTGCGTGGCGCTCACCATCGTCTGGAATAAAGGTCGCTGTCAGTGTGTGGACTCCCGGAGGCAGTACCTCGTCCGGCGCTGGGTCGTAAGCGAATCTCCCCTCAACAGAGGCCGTGGCCGTGTACTGCCTGGGGCCGAGCGCCGTACCAAAAACAACCGCGGCCGGAGTTGGCCATGAGATGACCGGCAGTTCTTTACCTGCAAGTTCGGCAGCCGCGCGCCGCTCGCCATCCACCACTGCCATCTGCAGATGCCACTTACCATCCGCGCCCTTCACATAAGGAAGGCCTCGATAGGTGCGCGTTTCAGACGCTATGTTGACAATGGGCACGGGCGCAGCCGGAGCGTCTGCATTTGCTGTGGACGGTGCGGTTGCCGCAGGCTCAAAAATCCGTTCAACCGCTGCCGGCTCTTCGCGTTCTGATCCTACCTCATCTCGCGGGGCCGTCAGCCCCAGTGTCGTGATGCTTCCGTCGCCATTTCCGTTCGATGCTTTCCCTGCAAGGCTGCGTGTGAGATTTCTGAAACTGAAACCTGCCGTCTTTTCCTTCTCAACAATCTCAGGCAAGCCGCAGGCCTTTCGCGCCATCTGCCGGATCAGCCGTGAAATCGGCGAATCCTCCATCGCCAGCGGCACCGCCGTGTGCTGCATACGCAGTACCGCGGCATAATCGTTGGGAATCTTCCACTGCGCGGGCCGGGTCAGCGCTCGCGTAATCTCCTCTTCCGCAATATTGTGTGAGTTGCCATGATACCGGTTGAGCACAATCTCCAGATCGGAAACTCCATTCGAGAAATACTGCCGGATCAGCCGATTCGCATTGCGCAATCCGGCAATGCCATCCTGAATCACCAGATAGACCGTCGAGCCGTCGCCGAAGAGGCTGCTCTTCATCCAGTCCAGGCTCGTTCCGACGTCGATGACGACGTTTTCAAACTCCTGCCGCGCCACGCTCACCAGCTTGTCTACGGCCACATCCGTAGCGTCATACTGGGGAAATTTTCCTGGCGCCGCAAGCACTGAAACTCCCGAGCTGTGCTTGACTAGCATCGTCGAAAGAAAACTTGCATCCAGGCGGCTGGCATTCTGTAACGCGTTGACCGTCGAGTATTGCGCCGATACGCCAAGATTCAGCGCCGCGTCTCCCAGCGGCAGATTCAGATCGATAAGCAGTGTGCTTTGTCCCGATTCCTTGGCCAGCGATACGGCAAAGTTGCAGGCCAGCGTGGTCGCGCCGTCTCCGCCCTTGGCGCCGAGAAAGACCATCAGCCTGCCGCCAGTGTTTTTCTCGGTGTGAGTCTCCGGGCTGCGCGCCGAGGCCCGCACCAGCGCCTCGTACACGGTTGCAGGATCAAACGGAAGGGTCAAAAATTCGCGCGCGCCCGCCCTCATGCTGTGAATCAGAAGCGATGAATCGGACTTCTCCGAATAGACCATCACCGTCGCCGTGCTCTGAGCGCAGATGCACTCCACCAGCTCCAGCGCATACCCTTGGTTGCCGTCCAGATCGAGAATGATAACGTCGTGGCGCTGCTCCAGCAGCGGCGGCACATCGCTCAAGCTGATCGGATAGGCAGAATACTCCCGGATCTTCCCCTGCTTGCATTCAGACAGAACATTCGCTGCCGCATTGCGGCGCACAACGTCCGGGCCTATCAGCGCAATCGACAAGCCGCCTGCGCCGACACTCTCCCTCTTCGTCGCAACCAGCGACAAAACATTGTCTGAGTTCATCGAATGGCCACCCATGCCTTGTTCACAATTCCCACAAGCAATCGGCAATTAGCAGGATGAAGAAATCATCCCCTGAAAGATCGATCTAAGCGCGTTATTCGACCTACGGGAAGAGCAATTCTGCGCCATCGATCTACACTTCAACATCCGTATTATACTATGTTACGTTTCGATGAAGGGGGCAATTTAACAGGACACAACTTCAATCGAGCCGCAAAATGCCCCAAAAAATGCCGGAATTTAACCTCTGAGTAGATGTCGGACTGCAACAAAAACCTAATCAGAGGGTCTTTACAACTTATTCGCCGGCTTGAGCGCGGCTTTTTTTGCCGCCTTGGCCGGAGTCTTGATCGCAGTCTTGAGCGGAGCTTTTGCGGAAGCCTTCGCAACTGTCTTCTTGGGCGTGGGCTTCGCTTTGCCGGCAGTCTTCTTTGCTTGCGCGGGCACAGCTTTAGTCGGCTGCTTGGCCTTCACCGCTGCTTTCTTGGCCGCGGGCTTTGCCTTGCCAGTTGTCTTCGCCTTCCTAGCGCGAGCAGAAGTCGCCTTGACTGTCGCCGCTGATTCGCCGGCCGCCTTCACGACATTTACGGCATGGGCTGGTGGCTTCTGCAAGTGCCATTGACCATCCGCTCCTCGCGCATAAGTAGCTCCTTTGTAAATGCGCGTCTCCGGTTCGCTCTGTTTGGCCGGCGCAGTTGCCTCCTGCGCGGCATTGGATTCCGCCCAGCCCTGCGCCAGACCCAATTGCGTAAACGCATCCGCCTTGCCGGCCGAACTACCTCCAAAAATCCTGTGTTTGAGTCCCCGCAGGCTGAATCTTTTCTTCTCTGCCGGAACTTCCGGCTCCTGAGCAGCCACATTGGCTTTCTCTTCGTGCGCACAGGAAACAGGCCAATGAGCCGACCTCGTCATCGCCGTCGCACTCTGCCCTTCGCCGCCGCCCAACCTGCGCGTTCCCAGCCGGTTGGTCACAATCTCGGGTTTGGGCCCGTTGCCCGCCAGGAATTGCGAGACCATGTGTTTTGAGTTCTGCTCGCCGGAACTGCCCGGCTGCATCACCAGATAGATTGTGGTGCCATCCGGGAAGACTGCCTTGCTCATCAAATCCAGACCGGAGCCCGCATCGAAGTGGAACTTGGAATCATGAGCCTTGATCAGCGACTTTGATGCGCTCTCGACGGGCGGTTTTTCCGAGGCTTTCTCCTGAGCTTTTTCATGCGCAGGCAACTCCTGGCGAAGCGGCGCCGCAGCTTGAACGGTCTCTGCCTCGGCGGCTGCGGGCTGCGGCTTGGCCTCGAATTCAGTGCTGCCATTGGCGGCGGCGGGCGGCGCGGCAACCGGCTTTGCCTTGGTCACAGTCAGCGGAGCCGAGGCCTGCACCGGAGCGTAGTTAATCAAGTCCTTCGGAGTAAAAGTTGCCTTAAGCAGATACTTTCCCGCCGCCAGCACATCCCCCGCCGCAAACGAATAAGTGAAACTTCCCGGAACCAGCGCCGTGGCATTCAGTTGCGAGACGCTGAGCGCGGTGCCGCGCACGATCGGCGCGGGCGCAGGCCATGTGACGATCGGCGTTGCTCGCGTGACCGTGATCCACACGGCTGCCTGCGCTACAGAATAATTGGCCGTGTCCTCTGGAGTGAAGGTTGCCGTGAGCGGCTGCACGCCCGCTCCCAGAACCGCGCCTGAAGCGGGCGCGTAGACGAAACTTCCCGGAACCGATGCTGTGGCATTCAGATGAGCCGCGCCAAGCGCCGTGCCGTAAGAAGTCGAGGTGGATGCCGGCCAGCGGATGATGGGCTTTGCCTTGTTCACCGTCAGCTTCACCGAAGCCTGTGTTGTCGTGTAGCGCGTCTCATCCGCCGGTATGAAAGTTGCCGTCAGCGTGTGAACTCCCGCCGGAAGGACTTCGCCGATTGCGGGATTGAAGACAAATCTCCCCGGAGCCGATGACATGGCCATGTACTGAGTAACGCTCAGCGCGCTTCCATACTCGATCGCGGCAGGCGCAGCCCAGGAGATCGTCGGCGTCTCCAAAATCACTGCATTTGCAGCGGCGGCATCCTGAATCTCAGTAGCTGCCGTCTCTGCACTCGCCTGTGTTTCCTGCCGGTGCCATTGGCCATCCTTGCCCATCACGTACCTGGCACCTTTGTAAATCCGCGTTTCCGGCTCTCCCTGCCGGTTGGCAGCGAACTCTTCCTGATCCGTCTCCACAATCTCGGCTTGAGACAGCTCTTCCTCATCCTCTTGATCGGGATTCAGCAAAGGTTGCAGAATCTCTCCCGTTTTCTCGGAGGACGAAGACTTTCCGGCAATGCTCCGGCTTAGTCTTCTCAGGTTAAAGACCGACCTTTTTTCTCCCGGTTCCTTCTCCACGGTTGCGGGCAGGCCGCAGGCTGTCCTGCTCATCTGCCGGATCAGCCGCGAGATAGGAGAATCCTCCAGCGCCAGCGGAACCGCAGTGTGATGCATACGCCGCACCGCGGCATAATCGTTCGGTATCTTCCACTGCGCGGGCCGGGTCAGCGCCTTCGTAATATCCTCTTCGGAGATATGCGAAGAGCGGGTATGGTACCGGTTGAGCACGATCTCCAACTTCGGAACATCCGTGGAGAAGTATTGCGAGATCACACGATTGGCGTTGCGTAAACCGGCGATTCCTGCCTGAATCACCAGATAAACCGTCGCGCCTTCCTTGAAGATGCTCGTCCCCGTTCGATTGAGCCTGCATCCCATGTCGATGACGACGTTGTCGAACTCCTGGCGCGCCACAGCGATCAGTTTGTCGATGGCCTGATCGGTGGCATGGTATTCAGGAAACTTGCCCGGAGCCGCCAGCACCGAGACTCCCGAACTGTGCTTGACCAAAAGCGTCGAGAGAAAACTCGAATCCAGGCGATTGGCATTTTCGAGCGCATTGATTGTCGAGTATTGAGCCATGACGCCGAGATTCAGCGCCGCATCGCCCAGCGGCAGGTCAAGATCGATCAACAGCGTGCTTTGCCCGGACTCCTGCGCCAGGGAGACGGCAAAGTTACAGGCCAGCGTCGTTACGCCGTCCCCGCCCTTGGCGCCCAGAAACGCCAGCAGCCTGCCGACCGCCTTCTTGGGGCTTGTGGTCCTCGCTGCCGGACGGCGCGCCGAGACTCTCACCAGCGCCTCCGTCACGGTCGCCTTATCGAAGGGCAGGGTCAGAAACTCCCGCGCGCCCGCCCTCATGCTGCGGATCAGAAGCGATGGGTCGGAGCTCTCCGAATAGACCATCACCGTCGCCTGACTCTGGGCGCAGATGCACTCCACAAGTTCCAGCGCGTACTCCGGGTGGCTGTCCAGTTCGAGAAGGATAACGTCGTGGCGCTGTTCCAGCAGCGGCGGCACGGAGTCCAGGTTGGTGGGATAGGCGGAATACTCGCGCACATCCCCTTGCTGACATTCACCCAGAACGGAAACTACCGCGTTGCGGCGCTCCAGATCCGGTCCAATCAGCGCTATCGACAGGCCTCTAGCGACTATTGTTTCCGTGGAGCCATCGGCCTTGATGGACTCCATGTTCATTCCATCCTTCAACAAGCACACGTCCGTATTCATCGTGTCCCCACCCTTGACATATTCAATTTTTTCAGCGGGTCAAACGGAAACCAAATAGTGTAAATGCGTTCTCGGGATTATTTCCTGAACAGCTCAACGCGCAAACACCGCGCCAATATTCAACTCAAAATTCCTGTACTGTTGATCGTACTTTGATATCCCAATTATAATATGCCACGCAAGGGAAAGTCGCTTCAATTTTTTTCAACAGGGAAATCGTATCTCGGTTAATATGGGGATCATTCCCGCTTTCCGGCGCAAGTTACCTTTGAACTTCACCCAAAGCGGTAAGCCTTTGCTCGTACTTTGCGCCCTGTAAAAGTCGCATTCTTAGCCTGTAATCTCCAGTAAAGTACTAATAATAAATAGTTTATAGTGTCAGCTTGTTGCTAAACATTCAACCTTACTACAGCCCCAAAGCATATCTTTTGATGTCAATTTTGAGGCGGAGAAGCCCGTATTTCACTGACCGCGCGACAAGGCGAGTCAAAATCTTCCCTTATTCACTTCTTCGATGATCTGCTGTTGACTGACTTCTCGCATCCAGTAGTCAAAAAGTACCCAATTCCGCCGGAATCGCTTATGCTGTTAACAATCCTTTCTTGCTTCGGCAAGTAGTCACTCAACAACTCTTATGAATCCAGTCGCTTTGGCGGTTGACGATCTTCGGGAGCAGTATACACACGAGATGGCGCTCGTCCGCCAGACCTGCGAGCGCACTGGTGACGGCACGGCCGCCATCCGCCGCCGCTCTGCCGTCGTCGATCGCATCCTCATCGAGATGTGGCGCCGCTCCTTTACCGGAGTGCCCGCGCAGAACATCGCGCTGCTCGCTCTGGGCGGATACGGACGCAAGGATCTCTTTCCCTACTCGGACATAGACGTCCTTTTCGCCTTCAGCGACGAGAAGACCGAACTCGCCTCCAAAGACGCCGTCCGCGCGATGATCCAGGGAATGTGGGATATCGGCCTGCGCGCCAGCCCCTGTTCGCGCACCGTAAAGGAGGCTGGACGCTTCGATCCTGACAATCTGGAGTTCACGCTGGCCACGCTCGACCGCCGCTTCCTCGCCGGCCACTTCCCGCTCTATCAGCAGCTCCATCAGACCGTGCTGCCGGGACTCGTCCTCAGCGAGTGGAACACGATTACGCAAAAGCTCGGCGAAATCGCGCGCGGACGCCACGCCAAATTCGGCAACACCATCTTCCACCTGGAGCCCAATCTCAAGGACTGTCCCGGCGGATTGCGCGACTACAGCCTCGCCGTCTGGTTCGCGCTGCTCTTCCAGCTCAAGGAGACCAAGGAGTGGCCCCGCCATCGCGGCAGCGTCTTCCAGAGCGCCCGCGGCGACGCCGAGGCCGCCTTCGACTTTCTCGCTGCCGCCCGATGTTTCCTTCACTTCCGCCACGGCCGCGACGACAATACCCTCGACTGGCAGTCACAGGACGAGGCCGCCGCTAACTCCATCGGCTTGGAGACCCGCGGCACCGCCGATCCAGCTTACTGGATGCGCACCTACTATCGCCACGCCCGCGTCATCTATCGCCGCGCCGCGCTGCTGATGGAGCACGTGCCCGCTCCGGTCAGCTTCTACCGCCAATTTCGCCGCCGCCGTACGCCGATTGCAGGAACGGATTTCATCCTCGACCAGGGCCGCATCGACATCGTTCCCGGCGCGCAGTTCAGCGACACCAGCGCCATCCTGCGCATCTTCTCCCTGATGGCCACCCACGGATACGCGCTCTCACAGGCCGCTGAAGACCGCATCACCGACGCCCTGCCCGCATTGGCGATTCACATTCCTGAAGGCCCGTATCTCTGGAACGCGCTGCGCGAAGTCCTGCTCGGACCCCACGCGGCTCACGCGCTGCGCACTATGCACGCCCTCGGCATTCTGGAGATGCTGATCCCCGAGTTTCACGGCATCGACGCGCTGGTGATTCGCGACAGCTATCACCGCTACACCGTTGATGAGCACACCTTCCTGACCATCGACAACGTGCATGGCCTGCGCCAGCCATCCAACGAGCATGAGCAGCGGCTCGCGCAACTGCTCCCAGAGATCGATCGTCTCGATCTCTTCCTGCTCACGCTGCTGCTCCATGATACCGGCAAGGCCCGCCGCAACGAGGATCACGTAGCCCCCAGCATCGAGCTTGCCGACGCGCTGCTCGCTCGCCTGGAGTTTGACGGCGAAGAGCGCGAGGCCGTCCTCGATCTCATCCGCCTTCATCTGGAGATGTCCAACGCGCTGCGCCGCGACATCTTTGACCACGAGAACATTCGCGGCTTCGCAGAAAAGATAGGCAGTCCGCAGATTCTCAAAATGCTCACGCTGATGACATTTGCCGACATCAAGGCCGTCAATCCCGACGCCCTCACTCCGTGGAAGGCCGAGAGCCTCTGGCAGCTCTACATGGCCACCGCCAACTTCATGGACCGCTCGGTCGATGAGGTCCGCTATCACGCAGCCATCGACCCGACGCTGCTTAATCGCCTGCGCGCGATGCTTCCCGCCGCGCAGCACGACGCGCTCAAGCTATTCCTCGAAGGCCTGCCTCAGCGCTACCTGCAAACCCGCCTTCCCGAGCAAATTCGCAACCACTTCCAAATGGCCGCGCAACTGGACGATGATTCGGTCCAACTCGACCTGCGTCCCCTTCGCCAGCTCTACGATCTCACCGTCATCACACGCGACCGCACTCGCCTCTTTGCCGATGTTGCCGGAGCGCTTGCCGCATGGGGCATGAACATCGTCAAGGCCGGCGCCTTTTCCAACGACGCCGGCGTCATCGTGGACAGCTTCCACTTCACCGACATCTTCCATACGCTGGAACTCAACCCCGGCGAGAAGGAGCGCTTCCTCGCCTACCTTCATGACGTGGTTGCGCTCAAGGTTCCGGTCGAGCAGATGCTGGAAGCCCGGCGCCACATGAACCACCCAAGGAATTTGAAAGTTGTGGTCCCTACCCAGTTGCAGTTCGACTCTGAATCCTCCACGCACTCGACGATTCTGCAAGTTGTTGCTCAGGATTTGCCGGGTCTGCTGCGCCAGATCGCCCTGACTCTCAGCACGCATCAATGCAACATTAAGGTGGCTCTGATCGATACGGAAGGCGAGACGGCCATCGATGTCTTCTATCTGACCAGCCACACTGAAAAGCTGACGCCGGAGGCCCAGCAAACCCTCGCCGCCGACCTCACCGCAGACATCGCCTCGATCAGCGTCCCTGTCAATGCGTAGAGAAGATCGCCAAGTCGGGGGCCAATCCGTGGGAGGCGTAATGCTTCAGAGTCAAGATCCTTGGATAAGAGAACTGAATAATGGTTCACTCATATCGTGGAATGTGCGGTCGGAATCTCCACTCTTCAAGTATTGTCTAAAAAGAGCAAATGTGAACTTGGAATCTCTGTATGTGTTGGCGAGCTTCTCTGCAATGAAATCGCCATCATGCCCCTCAATGAATTTGCCATCATAGAGATTGCGTATCTTGGCCAAACGATCTATTTGCACTGTTTCGAATGATGCTGCGATGTCTGGCAAGAACCGATAGACAGCATTTTTTAGACCGAAGGCATCGTTCCAACTACTAAGATCGTGATGCGGTTTCCGCCACAGATTCACCATCGCTTCGACGCCAACAAGCTTTTCGAGCACGATGAGATCGCACATTCGACCGTTATAGGTGATGATTTCATCTGCCTGTAGGAGATAAGCGAATAGTTTTTTGTGATCGGTAAAATCTTTGAATTTTCGGCTATAAGAGTCGAATGTAGTTGCAGCGTGGAAACTGAAATTTGTGTCCTTAAAATAGCAACGCGCTTCAGAGGGTTCAAGCGTGAGTCCGTGCAAGTTACAAAAATAGCTACTGCCTGTGTCAAAGCAAACGCGCTTCATTTGTGCTCCTATTCTCGGTTGAATCGGGCAGATTAGAAGAATGGGATAGTACTAAACCTCGCCGGAGGAAAGCTTCACGTTCCGCCGCGCTTCTCCGCGCGTATTCGCCGAATCTCTTCCATCCTTTGCGCCAGCAGCTTTTCGCGCCCCTCCTGCGTGGGCTTGTAGTAACTGCGGCCTTTGAGCGAATCGGGCAGGCAATCCATCTCAGCGACCTTGCCTTCTTCGTTGTGGGCGTAACGGTAACCTTTGCCGTAGTCGAGTTCCTTCATCAGCTTTGTCGGTGCGTTGCGCAGATGCAGCGGCACCGGCTCCTGGCGCGTCTCTTCCACCTCTCTTTGCACAGCGCCGTAGGCCGTGTAAACCGAGTTCGACTTAGGCGCAAGCGAGAGATAAACGACCGCCTCGGCCAGAGCCAGATCGCCTTCGGGCGATCCCAAAAAATCAATCGCCTCCTTGGCGGAGAGCGTAAGATTCAGCGCCTCAGGCGCGGCCAAGCCGATGTCTTCGACGGCCATGCGCACCACGCGGCGAGCAAGATAAAGCGGGTCTTCTCCGGCTGCGAACATACGCGCCAGCCAGTAGAGCGCGGCATCGGGGTCGGAGTTGCGCACACTCTTGTGCAGCGCCGAGATCAAGTTGTAATGCTCCTCGCCGCTCTTGTCGTACATCAAAACGCGCTGCTGCACGGCCTCGCCCGCGAGTTTTTTGTCAATCTTCTTTTCGTTCGCCTGCGCGAGTTGCGCGGCGACTTCCAGCGTGTTGTAGGCCGAGCGGCAATCGCCGCTGGAATAACTCGCGATCAATTGCAGTGCGTCGTCCTCGGCTGCAAGAGCCAGCGCGCCGAGACCGCGTTCTTTATCTTCGAGTGCACGGCGC
This sequence comes from uncultured Occallatibacter sp., assembly GCA_964408275.1. Classification (GTDB taxonomy): domain Bacteria; phylum Acidobacteriota; class Terriglobia; order Terriglobales; family Acidobacteriaceae; genus Telmatobacter. Next base: position 10,524 of record CAYOYX010000020.1, on the reverse strand, counting down.
AGCAGCGCGGCGATCTGCTCTTCACTCAGCGGTTGCAGCACGTAGACGCGGCAGCGCGAGAGCAGCGCTGAAATAATCTCGAAGGATGGATTTTCGGTCGTCGCGCCGATCAGGCGAATCGTCCCGCGTTCGACGTAAGGCAGAAATGCGTCCTGCTGCGCTTTGTTGAAGCGGTGAATCTCATCGATAAAGAGAATCGTTCGCGAGTGCATCTCGGAGGCCTGCGCCGCCGTGGCCATCACCTGCTTGATCTCCTTGATGCCGCTCATCACGGCCGAGAACTCGATGAAGCTGGCGCGCGTCGTTTCGGCAATGATCTTGGCCAGCGTGGTTTTTCCGACTCCCGGCGGACCCCACAAAATCATTGAACCCGAATCATCGCGCTCGATTTGTACGCGCAGCGGCTTGCCGGGGCCGACGAGGTGTTCCTGGCCGCTCAGTTCATCCAGCGTACGCGGGCGCATCCGCTCGGCCAGCGGCGCAGTGCGCGGAGTTCCACGCGCTCCTTCGGGTTCGTTGTCGAAGAGACTCATCGCGCACTTCCTCGTTGCCGCGCGGCCTCGTAGAGCAGCACACTCGCGGCGACCGCCGCATTCAGGCTCTCGACCGGACCGGGGCAGGGAATTGTCACCGCTCCATCAGCAAGCGCGGCCAGCGCCTCCGGCACACCGTTGCCTTCATTGCCGATCAGGAGAGCCATAGGACCGGACAGATCGATGCGATCCACTCTTTCGCCTCCGCGAACAGCGGTCGTCCAAATTTTCACACCTGCATCGCGCAGCCGCGCAAAACAATCTTCCGCGCTCACCGTGAGCAGCGGCAACCGGAAGACGCTGCCTGCCGAGGCGCGCACCGCTTTGGAATTCCATGCGCTTACGGTTCCCGGCAGAGCAAGAACAGCCTGCGCACCGAAGGCCTCGGCAGAGCGCAGTATCGTTCCCAGGTTTCCGGGATCCTGCAAGCCGGCCAATACGACGATCAGTTGCGTCTGCTTGGAAAGAACATCATCCCAGCACCACGAAGGCGGCTCGATCAATGCGGCGACCGGCTGCGGCGTTTCGGTGGAGAGCGCCGAATCCAGAAGCTCTCTCGACACCAGCAGCACCTCAGTCTCGGCCATCAGCTTTAGCTCATCTAGTAGCCTCTCCGCGCCTTGCGCGACGAAAACAGTGCGCACGCGCAGACCGGCCCGCAGCGCCTCTTCGAGCAGATTTGGTCCTTCAATACCGACGAGTCCTGACGCCTTGCGATCCGGCTGGGCCAGCGCTCGGCGCAATTCTTTTAGGCGCGAATTCTGCTTACTCTGTACAATGCGATAAGACATCGGTGTATCCTTAGAGTCTGTTATGAACTTTCCCGCCACCCACGCGAAAGTTCATAACAGACTCTAGACTCATAGCCGATTCTAGCCGTTTTGCCAGAGAGCGGAGAAGCAGTCGCAACAGACTCGCATTTGCGCCGAACTGATTTCTGACATTCTTTCAATTTTTTGACCCGAGGTAGACCTGCTTGTTCGCGGAGATATTGCGTGTCCATCCCGATGAACCCCAGCCGGAACGGATCGACCAGATCGTCTCCTGTCTGCGCAAGGGCGAGGTTGTCGCGCTGCCAACCGATACCTTCTACGGCCTGGCCGTTGATCCCGTCAACCTTCACGCAGTTGAGCAAATTTATCAGATCAAGAGCCGCCAGAAGCAGAAGCCTCTCTCGCTGCTGATCGCTTCCCTGGCGCAGGCCTATGAACTGGTTCGTGAGACCGAGCCGATGATCGACAAGCTCGCGGATCGCTTTTGGCCCGGCCCTCTGACCATCATTGTGAAGGCGGGCAGCAAGCTGCCGTTGCGCTCCACGGCCAACACCGGCAACGTCGCGCTGCGCATACCGGACGCCGCCATTCCCCGCGCAGTCGTCGAGCGCTTCGGGCTGCCGGTCACCGCGACCTCCGCCAATCTGCATGGCTCATCCGAGTGTACGCACGCAGCCTGCGTTCGCGACCAGCTCGGCAGCCGCATTCCTCTGATCGTCGATGGCGGTCCCACTGGCCGCACCCTCCCCACCACCATCGTCGATCTCACGCTGGGCGAGGGGCGCTGGGAGATTCTGCGCGAGGGCGCCATTCCAACGCACGATATTGTCATGGCGTTACAGGAAAGATAGTGAAGATGAAGCGCGCGGCTAATTCGAAACCTCGCAACTGGATTCTTCGCGCCGCGCTCATGCTTCTGCTGGCGCTGGCCGTTACAGCGCTCTGCTGGTGCCGCTGGGTCTATGTGCAGGTGGAGCGCTATGCCGTCGAGGACCATGCTGCTCCCGCCGACGCCATCGGCGTCTTTGGTGCGGCGGAGTATGATGGCCGCCCTTCGCCCGTCTACCGCGCCCGCCTCGATCACGCGCTCACGCTCTACCAGCACGGCATCGCGCCGCTCATCATTACGCTGGGCGGAAACGGCGGCGACCAATTCAACGAAGGCGCCGTGGGCCGCGAGTACCTGATGGGCAAGGGCGTCCCTGAATCCGCCATCATCGCAGAGACCGTCAGCCGCAACACCGAAGAATCCGCCCGCCGAATCACGGTCATCGCCCGCGCCAATGGCCTGCACCACCTGGTCATCGTTAGCGACGGAACGCATCTCTTTCGCATTCATGAAATCTGCGCGGCCGAAGGCCTGGACGTGCTCACCTCGCCGAGGCCAAGCGTGGAGGTCGAAGGTGGAAGCCGTGAGTTCGAGCGCATCGCCCACGAGATCATGAGCTATACCGCATGGCGGATGCATCTGCATTGATGCGGAGTGAGCATTCGCCGATGGAATTCTGTAGTATCTTAGGGCCTGTCATCCCCTAGTGAAAGTATCGGTTCCCACTTGGTCAATCTTGTCTACTTCCACAGCCATGCTTCGAAAAATTGAAATATGGCGATGACAAACGCAACCTCCATAGGTTGGGATAGGCAATCGAGAATGAGACCGAGTCTACTCCGGCTTCGGACTCTCCAGGTAGGCCCAGCGTTCCACAATCTGCCGGTGTGCGATCCGCCAGATGACAATTCCGGCGAATTGAATCCGCTGTCCGGTGACCGGGTTTGTAGCTCGCCAGAGATTGCGAACTACCACTCTGTCCCCTTCCGCGATGATGTCTTCGATTGTCACGGTCATGTCGGGGAATCTTTTCAGGGCGCTTCCGACATACAGCTTGGCACCGGCGGGACCAGGTGGTGTGCCGGGTGGCACATCGGCTCCGTGATCGACGAATCCCGCTGCAAAGTTGACATCGGCGATGGCGAGGTTCTTGCGATTTACAAATTGTTCAAAATGATCCCGAATAAAAGTTTTCATCTCTTCCAGAGACATACCCGTTTCCTGCGATTCGAGGGGAACCGTGCTCATGGATGCTCTCCTTCCTTAATGGGGGTAATCCCCACCGTTAATACAGTACCGAGTACGTTTGTGGATTCCGCCGCGCCATTGGATACCCGCTCAAGGTAGTACATATCCAGAAACAGTCGGGAACTCAACCGTTTTCCAGCGCCTGCCTGGAAGCGGTTCTGGTTCCAATTGCCAGCAGATAAATTGAAGAAGATTTCATTGGTCACAAAGAAGTGCCACTGTTCACCCGCGCCGAAGGGCCGGTCGAGAAAGACCTTGTTCCGATAACGAACCGGGGAACCAGTATATCCGATCAGTTTTTCAAAACGGTTCATATCGGCCAGACTGAATCGGTTCACTCGAAACGCCGGCGTAAGAGCAATCACGGGAAGATGCACGTGATCGGAGAGCTGAGGCAGATCCGCATACAAATATGCACCGGTAAGTATAAGATGCTTGCGAAGCGGATAGTTCGCAATGACCCCGGTGGCGGCCAATTGAGGGTTGGGCAGATGAGAATCGGTTCTCGCCAGCATGGGCATGATGAGATCGACCTTCCGCCACTCGGCGGTCAGGTCAACCTCATTCCACTGCTGGAAATCCTGCGCTTTGGACAGTGAGGCCAGAAGGAACCAGCAAAAAAGAACAGTGACCAATCGCATGGCGCCATCCTTTCGATTGTTGATAAGCGAAAACTTCCTTCATGAGCCGGCCATTTCATAAAGTATTCCAATTGCCTGCTGTGCCCTGGCCTCCCGAAAGTCCCCTGCTATTTCACCTGCAAGCGTCATCACGGAAACCGTCGATGCGCCGGATTTGGCCATGCGTAAAAGCGCGGCTTGCTCTGTACGCTCGCTCATTCCTCCACAAGCGTCCAGGACCGCATAAGCCCTGTAACCAAGCTCCGATGCGGTGAGCGCCGGAAGTTGCACCGCAAGCTCAGTGGCGACCCCAGAGATAAGAAGCGTCTTTCTTCCCGTCGCGGCAACTGCGGAGACAATCCCGTCATTAAGAAACGAGTCACAGGTGCTCCGGTGGTGAGTAGGAAGCACGCCAAGAGCTTCGTCGATCTCTGGAATTACCTTGGCGGGGCTTCCGTTTTCTCCCATGATTCCAGTAACGATTACCGGCATATCAAAAAGCTTTGCGAGTTTCGCAAGCGCTCGAACTCCGGCCTTTAAGCGACCCAGAGGATTGGTCTTTGTGAGTTCCACGATTCCTTGCTGAAGATCGGCGAAGAGCACGACCGTATCTTGGGGATCGATTCTTGTGTGCGAGTTTTCCATGGTTATCTCCTCGTTGGAATGGGACTGTATTTCAACTCCCGATGATCTGCGCGGCGCCGGCCAGCTTGGCCGCGCGGGCACTCACAAATTCGTCAATGAACTTTCGCTCCTCTTGCAGAACCCGGAAGGAGAATCTTGTCTCGCGCGCAAGCATGACTGCGCCGGCGATCATCGCAATTACGCCGATTGCACCAGCGATGCCGGCAACGGCAAAGCTGAGTGAAACTCCCCACTCGATCCGCCCGGATACGAGGACGGCTCCAATGAGCGACACCAGCGTACTGGCCACGAAGCCCGAGACCGCGGTATAGAAGCAGGTCAGTGCGCGGACTATCAGAGACGTTCGAACTTCACCCGCTTCCAATTGACGGATACGCAGCCGAAGCTCAGCCTCTCCAAGACTCGCGCTCCTCTCGACTATGCTGGACAGTTCATGCATCCGGTCGATAGCGCGGCCATAGCGATTCCCTGTGCCAAACAACAGTACGCACGATGCGTTGGTCAACACAGCCGGGGCTGAAATGAAAGTCAGAATCGCGAATGGGTTGGCCTGAAAGCCCATTTTTGAAGACTCCTTGGACATCGGCCTCAAAGGTCGATAGTCGCAGCATCGCAAAATTTAGATGTCAGGGTTCTTAGCGGGTAACACTTTTGCTACAGCGGGCAAGGTTGGGGTTGATGGGAAAATGCCGCGCCGCGTCTTTCCGGCCTTATGCTATGAAGGTAAAATACTTTTCGAATTCTGGCAAGCTACCCCGCGCTGAACTGTCCCATCGCCGCCATCACTCCTAATGCAAAGACCGCCGCGCTTGCCGTTGAAATAAAGTTCACCGCGTCGTTGTTCAACCAGCCGCTGCGTTCGAGTGTCGCGCCCAGCAAGCTGTCAAAGAACAATCCGAAGATGCCTCCCACGCAACTGACCGCAAAGAAACTCCGGCCGCCGCCCAGCGCCCAACTCCCCACCGCCGCGACGATCACGGCTGCTGCCACTCCGGCCAATGTGCCAATCATGCTTACCGCCCCGTCGGTTCCCGGCTCGACCCTGCGCAAGGTGGTCAGCAGCCTCGGCGAGCCGCCAAGCACCTGGCCAATCTCCGACGAGACCGTATCCGCCGCAGCCTCAGCCAGCGCTGCAAGGCCAACCGCAAACAGCAGCATCGGCGCGCGCGGAAACCAAACGCTATTGCCGATCCATGATTGCGCAAACTCGCTCGATGCAATCGCCGCAACGCCGAGATTGGCCGCTACCTGCGCCGCCTTGCGTCCCTGTAGCCGCTCCGCAGTGCCCAGTCTCTCTTTGTGCTCCCTGCCCAGCTGCGTGGCAATGGTGGTAAGCACGAAGAGTGCCAACAAGGGCATCAGCGCAGTGTGCCACGGAGCATAAGCAAGCATTTCAGCGGGGAAGAATGTCACAGTGGAAAAAATCAGGCTGGCGGTAATTATCGCGCCCGCAAATGCTCCGCCCGAAGTGGCTGCGCGCAGCCTATGGACCACCAGGCCGAGCAGCAGGCTCAGAACCAGTGTCCATACGGTCACTGGCCAGCAGTTCACAGCCCACCAGTGCGCTTGGAGCACCACTCCTGCGCCCGCAAAAGGCAGCACCATGAGCAGCACCAGCTTCGATTGCCACTTCAATTTCGTTTCTTCCACCCATCCATCGTAACCTGCTTACGGCGCAACACTCCTTCCCCCTCGATACCGATTCAGGCTTGCAGCGTCTAAACCCAGTCTGCTGATTTACAATCGCATAGGAACACTAAAGTACTGAATGAGGCTTTTTCGAATGAATTTTTGCCATATGCGTACGCGGTTGGTTCAAACAGGAACGGTCATGGCGGCGGCTTTACTTGCCGGTTGCGGCAACAACTACCGGCCAACGGTGACATCCATTGTCGGTAATGGGCCTGCCCCTGAGCCATCTGCTAACGTGTGGGCGGTTTCTTCTCCTTCGGCCACCACCCACGGCGTAGTCACGCTCATTAACTACTCAGGCGACTCGATCATGGCCACGGCGCAGATCGGCATTGATCCGACCGCATTTACTCTCGACTCCGGCAGCAACAACGGCTATACCATCGATGGCGACGGCACACTCTCCGTCTTTCCCCTTAGCAGCACTCTACAGAACAATCAGGTGCTCTACACTACGCTGCCCCCCTCCGCGCAGCCAGTGAACCTCTTCCCGATAGCGACTACGAGTAGACTTTGGGCTGCCGATCTGTCAGAAAATGGACTCGCCGATGTTTTCATCGGGACTCCGCCGACCCTCAATAATGCCATACCAGTGGCGCAGTTGCCCGTGATGCTGGCGGGGTCGGGCAACGGCGCTCTTCGCTATTTCGTAATCAGCCAGAACATCGTCAGCGCCACAGGCGTGGAGTGCAATGCGGCCTCGCCGAATTCAGCGATTACACAAAACGGCCTGGTGACCGGAATCGAGGCTACGAGCAATGCGACCGATCCTGCGATTCCAGTGGGCAGGTGTCCAGTCTATGCTGTGCAGAGCAACGACAGCCGGAGATTGTTTGTCCTCAACCGGGCCAGTGACACTATTTCGGTAATCAACACTCTAACCGACACGCTGGACAACCAATGTCCCAAGTCAATTGGTGGTTGCGTGAATCTGAATGGACAGAAGTATTACACGCATCCCACGCTGCCGCTTTCACAAGCCGCGCTGACTGCCGCGAACGCTCCTACCAATTGCAATTACAATACTGACCCGACGTGCAGTTTGCCCGCTGACGGCGGTTTACCTGTCAACGCCGCTGGCCCGGTCTACGCGGAGTACAACTACACGACCAGCCAACTGATTGTGGCCAACTATGATGGCGGAACCGTCAGCGTGATTGACGTGAGCCTGGACGAGTACGGCAACGACAGCCCGACCTTTGGAACAACCTTCACGATTCCCGTGGGCAAAAATCCCGCTGGCGTAACGGCTCTGTTTGATGGCAGCCGCGCTTACACGGCAAACCAGACCGACGGAACGGTGACCGTCGTTAATTTGACCTCCCACACGGTCGAAAAGACGCTGCCGGTTACCGGCAACCCGCGCTCGGTGGTTTCAATCCAGAATTCGACTATGGGCAAGGTCTATGTCGTTGCGCCGAACACCAATGTCCTCACCATCATTCGCACCGATCAGGATATTGTGGACACGACGATATTGCTGGAGGGCAACACGTTGGATGTGCGCGTCTCAACGCAGAGCGCCACTTCAGGGAACAGCCTTTACACCACCCGATCGCCCGGTTACGGCCAGCCGTGCAATAAACCAATCACTGCGCCTGCAACGCTTGCCGCTTGTCAGGCCATGCAGTAGAGGAATGCTCGGCAACTCAAAAATGCGCCTGGACCTTTTGCTCGTGGAGCGGGGACTGATTCCGAGCCGCGAGCGGGCGCGAGCGATGATCCTGGCCGGCCGCGTTCTGGTCAATGAGCAGAAAGTAGAGAAGGCCGGCGCGACGATCGCTGCCGAAGCGCCCATCCGTTTGCTGGGCAACGATCTGCCCTACGTCAGCCGCGGCGGACTCAAACTGGAAAAGGCGCTGGCACACTGGCAAATCGACGTTCAAAACCGCGCCTGCCTCGATGTGGGCGCATCGACTGGCGGATTTACCGATTGCCTTTTGCAGCATGGCGCCGCCAGCGTTACCGCCGTCGATACCGGCTTCGGCCAGATCGCGATGAAGCTGCGCAACGACACGCGCGTCCGCCTGCTGGAACGCACCAATGCGCGGCTGTTGGTGCCGGGTTCGCTGGCAGGGCAGGGAACTCCTGATCTCACGCTGCTGGTCATGGACGTCTCTTTCATCTCCGCCACGCTGCTGCTGGAGCCGGTCTTCGCTGCCGCGCCCGCGCTCACCGAAGCCGTCATTCTCGTTAAGCCGCAATTTGAGGCCGGACGCGAACATATCGGCAAAGGCGGCATCGTTCGTGATCCCGAGGCGCATCAGCTTGCCATCGACAAGGTCGCCGATTGCGTCCATTCGCTGGGCTGGCAGGTCGTCGAGACGATTCCCTCGCCGATTACCGGTGCGGAGGGCAACCACGAGTTTCTTCTCTATGCGCGGCGGCAACAGTTCAGCTAAGTTGGCCGCGCCGCCGGTGGTCCGTTACACTAGAGCCGCATGGTACGTGTTGCGATTGTCTGCAAACCGGAGAAAAAAGAGCTGGCCCAACTGCTGCCGGAGCTGATCGCGTGGCTGCGGGAGCGCGGTTATGAGCCGCTGCTCGACCGCGAAGGCGGGCGCTACACCACGGCAGCGCCGGTTGTGGATCGCGCGGCCATGGCGGAGCAGTCGCCGGCGCTGGTGATCGTATTGGGCGGCGACGGAACCCTGCTTTCGGTTGCTTCCATCTTCGCCGCCACCGGCACGCCCATCCTCGGCGTCAACCTGGGCTTTCTCGGCTTCCTGACCGAAGTTCGCCTGGGCGATCTCTATGCCGCGCTGGAGAGTTGGCACAGCGGATGCAAAGGCTGTCATGATCCCGACCCGCGCGCCATGCTGCACGCCGAGCTATGGCGCTCCGGCGCGCTCAGATCAACGCACGAGGCGCTGAACGAGATTGTCGTCTCCAATGGCGACATCGCCCGCATGGGCGACTTTGCCGTAGAACTGGACGGCAAGAGCGTGGCCCGCTTCCGCGCTGACGGCGTGATCGTCTCCACGCCCACCGGCTCCACGGCTTACACGCTGGCCGCCAACGGACCCATCCTGACGCCGGACGTGGATGCAATGGTGGTAACACCCATCTGTCCGCATCTGCTCACACTGCGGCCCATCGTTGTCCGCGGCGATGCCCATCTCACGGTGAGAATCGAAAGCGCGGTCAACCCGGCTCTGCTTACTGTGGACGGCCGTAAGACCGCCGAGCTGCTGACCGGCAATGAAGTTCGCTGTAGGAAATCGGCGCTCACCTTCAACCTGATTCGCATGAGCGAGGCCGGCTTCTTCGAGGCGCTGCGCAGCAAGCTGAGTTGGGGCGAGCGATAGACGGAGATTTTCGGCGACGGGTTACTCCACTCCCAGAACCTTGACAATTACGCGCTTGCGGCGCTGGCCGTCGAACTCGGCATAGAAGATGCGCTGCCATGTGCCCAGGTCCAGGCGACCATTGGTCACCGGCAGCGTGGTCTCGTGGTGCAGCAGCAGCGACTTGAGATGGGCGTCGCCGTTGTCTTCGCCCGTCTGGTGATGCTTGTAGTCAGGCCGTGCCGGGGCCAGCTCCTCCAGCCACTTGCCGATGTCCTCGATCAGCCCGCTCTCCAGGTCGTTCACGTAAACCGCCGCTGTAATGTGCATGGGAGAAACAAAGCACAAGCCGTCCTTGACGCCGCTGCGACTAACAATCTGCTCCACCTGATCCGTAATATGTACCATCTCGCGCCGTCTCCTGGTTTCCATGACCAAGTATTCGGTGTGACTCTTCATGCTGCCTCCTTCCAATGAACAGTTTATCCGGTTAGGTTCGTGAATTCCGTTTTCTAGATGACCGGCAGACAGCATCCTCGGCGGATCTCTCCTGGGAAAGGTCATGCTCATTCAAAATCTGGATTTCATCAGAGATTTCTTAACTCTTCCCAATCCTTCTGTCTCACTTCTGGTCACCTTACTGCTTGAATTCTCATGAAATGGCCACGACCCGACCACTGCCGCCGCCGCCTCCACCACCGCCGAGTCTCGAAGCGGAGCAAGCGATTGCCGCGGCTGCCGAAAAAGCGCTGGTGCCGTCGCCGCATACGCCGGTGGACGGACCAGGGCTGGTGTTGAGCGCGCCGATTGCGCGAATGCCGGTAGAGCTGGATGTGGCCATCCCGGTGCGGAACTTCCGGGTGCGCAATCTGCTGGCGATGGAGCCGGGGCTGGTGA
>CAYOYX010000019.1:0-43474 GCA_964408275.1 uncultured Occallatibacter sp. | reverse complement strand
TCTTTGTCACCGACGACGGCGCGGAGACCGATCTCGACCTCGGCCACTACGAGCGCTTCACGCACGCGCCTCTCTCTCGCGACAACAACCTGACCACTGGCCGCATCTACGAGCAAATCATCCTCAAGGAGCGGCGCGGCGACTATCTCGGCAAGACTGTCCAAGTGATCCCCCACGTGACCAACGAGATTAAAAACGCCATGCGCAAGGTCAGCGCGAACGGCGCGGACGTGACCATCGTCGAGATCGGCGGCACGGTGGGCGACATTGAATCGCTGCCGTTTCTGGAGGCGATTCGCCAGATGCGCCAGGAGCTGGGCCGCGAGAATACGGTCTTCATTCACCTGACGCTGGTGCCGTGGATTGCCGCCGCGCAGGAGCTGAAAACCAAGCCGACGCAGCACTCGGTGAAGGAATTGCTCGGCATCGGCATTCAGGCCGACATTCTGATGTGCCGCTCGGAGCGCCCGCTCGGCATTGAGATGAAAAAGAAGATCGCCCTTTTCTGCAACGTCGAGGAGCGCGCGGTGATTGGCGCGCTGACCGTGCCCTCGATCTACGAGGTGCCGCTCGGCTTTGCTGAAGAGGGCGTGGACGAACTGATTCTCAAATACCTGCACAAGGAAGCGCCTGCGGCCAACCTCACGGAGTGGAAGGCGCTGATTGATCGCGTTCACAACCCCAAAGACACAGTGCATATCGGCATCGTCGGCAAGTACGTCGAGTACGAAGACAGCTATAAGTCACTCAAAGAGGCGCTGACGCACGGCGCTGTCTCGCAGAACCTCAAGCTCGAAGTGACATGGATCGAAGCCGAGGGCCTGGAATCGAAGACGCCCGAAGACCGGAGTTACGAATCGCAGTTGGAAGGCTTCGATGGCATTCTCGTTCCCGGCGGCTTCGGCAAGCGCGGCATCGAGGGAATGCTGAACGCCATTCGTTACGCCCGCGAAAAGCAGGTGCCTTATTTTGGAATTTGCCTGGGAATGCAGACCGCCTGCATTGAGTTTGCCCGCAATGTTTGCGGATTGAAGGAGGCGAATTCCAGCGAGTTCAATCCGGCCAGCCAGCACCGCATCATCTACAAGCTGCGCGAACTGCTGGGCGTGGAAGAGATGGGCGGAACGATGCGGCTGGGCGCATGGGCTTGCGTCTTGCAGCAAGGTTCGCTGGCCGCAAAGGCTTATGGCGGCGCTACGGAGATCAGCGAGCGCCACCGCCATCGCTATGAGTTCAACCGCGAGTACGAGGCGCTATTGACCGGCGCGGGCCTGAGCCTGACCGGAACCACTCCCGATGCGACGTATGTCGAGATCGTCGAGCTTCCCGGCCATCCGTTTTTTTTGGGTTGCCAATTCCATCCCGAGTTCAAATCGAAGCCGCTGGAGCCGCATCCGTTGTTCCGCGAGTTCATCATTGCGAGTTACAAAAAAAAACAGCAGGCGCAGTTAGCTGATGTGTCCAGCGAAGTCACCGGTCTTTCCGCTACAATCCCGGTATGAGCAAACACGTCATTGCAACCGATCAAGCACCCGCGGCGATTGGGCCATACTCGCAGGGTGTGCGTGTGGGGAATCTGATTTTTACTGCCGGCCAGTTGGGTGTCGATCCGGCGACGCAGCAGGTGGTCGCAGGCGGCATCACTGCTCAGACCAAGCGCGCTTTTGAAAACCTCAAGGCCATTCTCGAAGAAGGCGGCTCAAGCCTTGCGCAGGCTGTCAAGGCGACTGTCTTTCTCAAAAGCATGGCTGACTTTGCGGCGATGAATACGGTCTACAGCAGCTACTTTGGGCCGGATACCGAACCGCTGCCGGTGCGCACGACCGTCGAAGTGGCGCGCCTGCCCAAGGATGTTCTGGTGGAGATTGAGCTGATAGCTGAGGTCTGAGCGCGAATCAATCTGATTCCTTCATCGGGTCGTGAACATCCAATCGCCGTAGAAGCCGTGGAGGCAAGATATGAGCGATACGACCGAAAAAATTGTGCGCACCGAGGCGAAGTGGCGCGAGCAACTCACGCCGGAGCAGTACAGCATCTTGCGCGAAAAGGCCACTGAGAGGCCCTTCACCGGCGCACTCACCGAAAATCACGAGACGGGCAACTATCACTGTGCGGGCTGCGGAGCGTTGCTATTCTTGAGCGGGGCCAAGTTCGACTCCGGCTGCGGCTGGCCCAGTTTCATGCTGCCCGCCGAGTCCAAAGCCATTGCCGAGCACGAAGACCTGAGCCTGGGAAGGCGGCGCACGGAGGTGACCTGCGCTCGCTGCGGCGGCCACCTCGGCCATGTTTTTCCCGACGGGCCGCGTCCTACGGGGCTGCGCTATTGCATCAACTCGGCTTCGCTTACCTTCGAGCGGGCGAAGTGAGCTGGCGCAATCGCCGGAGGCTTCATTGAGTCAGGTGTGCTTCAGCAGCCGAAACTCAATTATCTTGTCGCGCGCCGGGAAGTCAAAACGAAAAATACTATCGAAAAAAAGAGTTGACAACTTCACAACGTCCTTGCTATACCTGCACCCAACGGAATTGAACGAGATTCCTTCCCCAGTCAAAAGAAACAATCGAAGTATCCTGCAAAGAAGTGTCCTGCAAAATTGAACGAGATTCCTTTCCCCTATACAAGGAATCAGTCGAAGTATCCAGCGAATCAAGGCACCAAATTCCTCTCAACAGATTGGAGAACACGGTTATGCTCAAAACACCCAAGTATGCGGTTACGCTCATTGCGTTAGCCGTTGCATTTCTGCTTCCCGCACTCGCCGTTTCATTTGCCGAGAGCGGCCAGGGAACTCAGAAAGAACCCACCAAGATGGGAGAAAAGAACACTCCCAAGAGGATGGAAACCCACAGCCATGGCACCGTGACAAGCAAAAATCCCAATGTTGGTCCTCTGCGGGGGCCGGAAATGCGTGAGCGCGAGAGCGGTATGGGCAGGCTCGAAGGTGGAGACAAGCAAGGCGACAAGTCCACACCCAAGAGAACTCCGACGCACGAATCGAAGCCTATCTAGCCTTGCTGCGGCCGGATGGATTCTGCTCTGAAACTGTAAGGGTTTCACTCACGCGATTTCTGAAAACCAAAGGAGGTTTCCCCGATGAAACGAATGTCTATTTGGATCGCCCTGGTCTTGATGATGACTGCGACTTCCGCGTTTGCGGTCTCCAAGACATACAATTTCAATGGCTGGTTTGCTGACGAGCCTAGCGTGGCGCAGGGCGAATGGGACTTGGCTTCAGCCCAGGCCGCCAGGGTTTGCCCTTCCTATGGAAGCTGGACCGATAACTTTCAGCCGTTCACTTACACGCACACGGACTTCTTCTTCTGGCAGGACTATTCAGCCAGTAACGTGAATTTCTCGGTGACCTGCACCTGGGAGTCGGTCAACTACACCTTCTCAGGCGCGTGGTTCGCTGACGAAGGCAGCGTCCAGGACGGTGAAAATGCCATACAGAACGATCTATGGCAGGATACCTGTGGCGGCGGCAATCATCTGCTTACGAATATGCACTTCAATCCCTTCACCTATACGCATACGGATTTCTTCTTCTGGCAGGACTATTCAGCGTCCGGCATAAGCGGATCCTTCACGTGCGACGAATAGGATGATTCGGCTTGGAGTCTGTTATGTACTTTCCCATCGAAGGGGCCAGAAATGGCCTCTTCGATTTTTATACAGAGATGCTTCACATACACTACGCCTGAAGTTGTGCCAAGTTACAAGGTTGTTCTTTTGCTGCACGGGTTCTAAGAAGGAAAGAGCGAACCCGACTTTGAGGGCATCGTGGCCACGCGCGAGCGGCGGCGGGGCGGTGGCGGCTCAGATGCGCCGAGCAGGCCGGCAATTTCGCGGAGTTCGGCGCGAGCCTGGACGATGGCCGTGGCGACGGCCCCCGGAGTTTGGCTGGAGTTGGCGGCCAGAAGCGTCAACTGGGAGTGCGCTTCCGGCTCAACGGACGGCTGAGTGTTATGAACTTGTTCGAGTGCTTGGCGAGCGCCGGCTAGGGTATAGCCCTCGGTGTGGACCAAACGCTTGATCTTCACGGCCAGCTCAACATCGCGGCGGCGATATAGACGCTGTCCCGTTCCGCTCTTGTTTGGTTTGAGCTGCGGAAACTGCGTCTCCCAGAAGCGCAGAACATAGGTTTCGACGCCGCAGATGCGAGCCACATCGCCAATCTTGAAGTAGAGGCGGTCGGGAATCTCGGGCAAGCCGGGGTCGATCTTCGGAGACGGTTGCATGGTCATAAGTGACGGCAGGAGGCCGCAAATGCGGTGGGGAGCCTGCTCTAGAAGGAATTATAGGCCACAAATTGCACTAATTGTGAAGCATTATTTTGCGTCACTGCTTCTTCAGCACGGCGGCGTTTTTTTCGTCGGAGAGAATCACAGACTCCATGTGGCGGAAATCGCCGTATCTGGCCGCCGGAATCTCCACCTGGCGGACAACGTATTCGCGTTCGTAGTGGAGAAGATTTCCTTTGGTCGATACCGTCGCGTGGTAGCTGGCAAAGTCGAGATCAACAGCGACGGGATCGGGCAGCTCATCGACGGCGTACCCTGCGGGGATGGCAATGTCGAAGCTGTCGCGCCAGCGGCCGGTGGCTCCAAGCTCGATGGGATAGATGCGCGGCTTGTCGTCGAAGGCCTCGGCATCAGAGCCGATGACACGAGTGCGCACCAGCAGCAGCGGACCGGCCTGATGAGAGTACTGGCGCGCGGTCACCTTGTAGTGAAGTTCGATGGGCTTGTCGAGCGCGTCCGGCTCGATGAATGAATACGATTCGAGCGTGACGCCGGGAAGGCTCATGGCAACAGATTTTTCCACGGCTTCGCGGCGTTCCTTCTCGTCGGTCATCTTGAGCATTTGACGGAGACCGGCTCCGGTGGTTCCGGTTTCAAAGACATCGACGGATCCAGTCAACGTACCATCGGTTGCCAACGTAAATGAGCCTTTGCGTTCGTTTGTATTGGCGTCGGGATCAAGGACGGGGAGGGCGATGATCTGGCTGTCTGCTCCGGCGGCAAGTGTGCCATAGCTGCCCTGCTCGTGCGAGGGCAGATTGCCGACGGGTGTGCGCTGGTCGGTGGGATCAAAGATCAGATAACGTTTGCCGTCGTTGGCTTTGACAATGGCCTTGAGGCGCGCATCTTGCACATCAGCTGGTATCTCGATGGCGGTGATCATGTGATTGCCGAAGAGCGAAGGCGCATCGGGATCGACGACATCACGGCGGCTGTCCACGGGCATATACACGGCGTGAATGCCTGCTACTTGCAGCATGGAGATCAGCAGCGTGGTCTTGTCTTTGCAGTCGCCGTAGCGGTTGCGAAAGATGTCAGCTGCGGGATGCGCCTGCAAGCCGCCGATGCCGCGCTCGACAATGAAGTAACGAATGTTTTTCTGTACGTACTCAGTGATGCGGCTCAGCTTGGCATAGAAATCAGGTGCGCCCGCGATGAGTTCCTGTGTCTTCGCCGTGATCTCCGGCGATGGGTCGGGACGGTTGGCCTCCAGATTCGTGGTCCATTGGCCTATCGCGCGCCACTGGTTATCTTTGCCTTCAACGGCGGCATCGCCCCACTGGACTGACATACGCGCGGCGAGCGCTGCCCATGCAGGATGAGTCTTTACCTCACGCAGATCGAGGGCGGGCATATCCTTGATCTCCCAGCGCCAGTGGTTGGGCGCGACCTCGACGGGCTTGACGGGCGTGATTCTGTGCCATGCCTCGGAGTGGGCGCGACCGGCGGGCAGATCGACTTCGAGAGCCTGAAAGACTACGGGAACGTCATCTTGAATTCCCCAAACCGTTTCCTGGATGTAAGACGGCATCAACTCCTCGGAGTCGCAGATGACGACTGCGTCAACATCTGTGGCGGGCGGATGCACAGCGCGAACCTTAGCTGCCATGAGTTCAACGGAATCGCTGAGGTCGCCGACATCGATGAAGTCGGTGTTCTGAGCCTGGTACTGCTTTCCATCGTTGGCGATGGTCCACTCGCGAAAGTGGTTAATCTTCTCATCCACATCGTAGGAGACGTGGCAAAATGCATCTCTGCGCCCCTGCGGCTTGAGGATGCGAAAGGCTATGTGCTCAGTTTCGACGGCGCGGCCCTGCGCATCGACGGTCTCGATGGTCTCGTCGTAGAGAACGACTCTGGCGGCATCCTTCACATTGGAGGGTGTGGGCGTCTTGGCGGCATCCAAACCCCACTGCGGGATGGGATCATTGTTCTTGCCTGACATCCTTCCGGCATGGCATGGCGCGGCAGAGCAGAGGAGCAGGGCCGTCATGACGCTGAAGATACAGATGCGCATGATCAGTTTCCCTTCGGCGCGACGGGCGCGGTGCTGAGGACGAGTTGCGCCTGGTCGGCGGCGGCAACTTTCTGGTAGAAATCGTGGAGGTCGTTGTATTCTTCAGGCTTGGCGGTGGTAAAGGCGCGGGCCAGTGTGCGGGCGATGATGATCTGCCCGGACGAAGGGACGGATTTCGTGCTAAGAATCGCGTGTTGCGGCCAGGAAATTTTATTGTCCTGGGGCGCGCCTTCAGCCGCGAAGCCGGCGGGCAGGTGATAGGTAACCTGATCTGTAAGCACTTCGCCATAGTGCATATCGACCGCGGTCTGGCGCTTTTCCTGGGCGACAAAGGGATGCGAGCCGCGAGTCTCAAAAAAGAAAGCGGGGAGGATGAGGCGCTTCGACGTGGCCGCGCCGAGGTTGCCCTTTACGTTGACGATAGCCATCAGATTCGTCTCGGGATTGTCGAGAGCGAAGAAGTGATCGAGATTTGCCTCGACACCATCGGGGATGATGGACTCCAGAGATTGATCGAACTGCTTCTTGACCTCATCCGGATCGTTCTCTGTCGCGAGTTGCCGCCAGTAGAGAGCCTGCTGGCCGGTCATAATAAAGCGGAAGCTGCCTGTGATTGCACCGTGCTCATCGAGCGCAATGTCGCCGATGCGGGTAGTTTTGTTGTCTGAATAGAATTGGGCTGCGGTGGTCACGGCAGAGTTGCCCTTAACGGATTGCTTAAGGCCGCCGGCGCTGGAGTGCCTCCAGTTCACCGTGCCGAATGGGCACATCTTTTCTCCGGGGTCAAGCACGATTTCTTTACCGTCGATACTAAAAACGATAAGGGTATCGTCGAGTTGGCCTAATGAAAGATAGGAGATATCGAAGACGCCCCGCTGGCGATCGACGACCTTCATGCCGTAGGCGGTAAGGCCGGCAGCGCGGAGCATGGCCAGATAGAGCATTGCAATCTCCTCGCTGTCGCCGCTCTTCTGTTTCCACGTATCCTCGGCGTGTTTCGCTTCCTTCAGCTTGAGCAGCTTCAGCTCGGAGTCGCTTTTCTTGCGGGAGTAGTCAGTGTTATCGAGGGCCTGTACAGCTTTATAGAGTTTCTTTGCCTTGTCGAGATCGCTGTCGGTGGGGGAGATTAGGCCCGCAACGGCCTCGCGAATGGACTTGGAGGGTTCGGCGAAGTGATCCACGTCTTTGGACCAGAGCTTGGCGTCGTCGATCCAAAATTCGGTGGCGCTGCTGGAGGCCTTGTAATAGAAGAAGACTTTATACTGGATGGACTCGACGGGCGGCATCCACTCTTCTTCGGGAGCGGGAGGAATATCGCCGACATCAAGACTGTAGTGGCCTCCGGAGTCGGCTTTCACGGCCACGCCTTCCGGGAGCTTCTGCCACCAGATAAGAGAGTTGATTACGCGTTCATGACTATCTTCCAAGTATCTACTGGTCTGATCTGAAAGCCGGGCATAAATCCCTTGAAGGGCGTAAAGGCATAATGCGCCTTGTGGACGAAGTAGGGGCGCTGAATTACCCATTGCGGCGACATGAATTGGTTTTCGTCATACTGGAGATCGTAGCTATATTCAAGTATGCTGCCGACCTCAACACTGGGCAACGTGAAGACCTTGCGGTTGACCTGTAAATTGTCTCCGCCATTGGTTGTCTTTTTGAAGCTCAACAGATCCTCCGGCTTGCCGATGAGAGGAATGACGGTTCCATCAGCGTGAATCGTGCGCGCCCTGATGGCGACGATTTTGGTATCGCCGCGCAGATAAGGGACTTCAACAGTGGCCAGATCCTTGCCTTTCTCCGTAAGCACTTTGATGCGCGCGTAAGAGCTTTGGACGTGGAGTGGATCGTTGTCGATCTCCTCGACATTAAGAAACACGGCGGCTGCTCCCGGAGCCTTGGGGTCGGAGGTCATCTTGAGTTCTTCGTCGGTGGGCGGCCGGAACTGGGCAAGCAGGAGGGCAGGCGATGTGATGGCGAGAAGAAGAAATATATTGCGCGCGAAGACGAGATTCCGCATGAGTTTTCCTTTGCCAGACAGTATTCAGTGCTCAATTAAAGCGATTCTGAGGTTGCCGGTATTATACAGAAGCAGACAGATCAGGTGGTGATGCCTGCTTTGTAGTGTTGAAAATGTCTGGTTGAACAATCCTGTGTCGCAATACAATATTTGCGTAGGGTTTACATAAGCTGCGAAGGCATTATGCTTGTGGAGCAAGATTATGCCAGCGCTCTATCCCATCGGCAAAGATGAACAGCTAAAATAAATCCATGAATACCTCCGCTCAATCCCTCGCGCCGAAAACCGCATCGCCACGCCGCATCGTTCTCACCGGCTTCATGGGCTCTGGCAAATCAACTATCGGCCCGCTCCTGGCCGCGCGCCTCGGTTGGAGATTCATGGATGTGGACGACGTGATCGAGGCCGAGGCCGGCGCAGCCATTGCTGAGCTCTTCGCGCGCCACGGCGAAGCTGCCTTCCGAGAGCGCGAGCGCGAGACTACGGCGCGGCTTGCCGCTGAGGACTCTATGGTGCTGGCTTTAGGCGGCGGAGCTATTGAAAACGAAGCCACGCGTACGCTGCTGCTCACCGCTCCCGGAACGCTGCTCGTCCACCTCGAAGTCGAGCTGGCCACCACGCTCGTTCGCTGCCGCGGAACCGAGCAGACCCGCCCGATTCTCGCCGACCAGGCCAACCTCGCTGCTCGCTATCAGCGCCGCCTGCCGCTCTATCGCATGGCGCACGTTTCGATCTATGTCGACGTGTTGACACCTGAGCAAGTGGTCGAGGCAATTCTCAGCGCCGTCGGCTGACCGCTGACCACTTCTTCACTCATTCACTTCTTCACTGCGTGAGCATGTGCCCCATTCATCGCGGCTTTATCGCTATGAGTGGGCTATCGGCAATCCTTCGCTGCCACTCCGCTGGTCCGGTCTGGTGAACGCTTGTTCCCTTGGCGTCCACGGCCACTGTCACCGGCATATCGCGCACGTCGAATTCATAAATCGCTTCCATCCCCAAGTCGGCGAAGGCCACCACGCGCGCGCCGTGAATCGCCTTCGACACCAAATATGCCGCGCCGCCCACTGCCATCAGATACACCGCGCCAAACTCGGCAATAGCCTCAATCGCCGCCGGTCCGCGCTCAGCCTTGCCCACCATGCCCAGCAATCCCGTCTCGGCCAGCATCTGCCGCGTAAATTTGTCCATGCGCGTCGCCGTCGTCGGCCCCGCCGGTCCCACCACCTCTTCGCGCACCGGATCCACCGGCCCAACGTAATAGATAAACCGCCCGCTGAAATCCACCGGCAGCTTCTCGCCTCGGTCCAGCATCGACGTCAATCTCTGATGCGCCGCGTCGCGCCCTGTCAGCAGCTTGCCCGTCAGGAGTATCACTTCACCAGGCGTCCAAGTCGCGGCCTCCTCGCGCGTCACCGTCTCCAGATTCACCCTCCGCGCGCCGCTCACGTCATAACTCAGCTTCGGCCACGCATCCAAACTCGGCGGATCAAGATACACCGGCCCGCTCCCATCCAGCACAAAATGCGCGTGCCGCGTCGCCGCGCAGTTGGGAATCATCGCCACCGGCAAATTCGCCGCGTGCGTCGGATAATCCAGCACCTTCACATCCAGCACCGTCGTCAGTCCGCCCAACCCCTGCGCGCCAATCCCCAGCCGATTTACTTTCTCATACAACTCCAGCCGCAACTCCTCCGCTCGCGTCGCCGCACCGCGCGCCTTCAACTCCTGTATGTTGATCGGCTCCATCAAAGATTGTTTCGCCAGCAGCATCGCTTTCTCCGCCGTCCCGCCAATCCCAATCCCCAGCATTCCCGGCGGACACCACCCCGCCCCCATCGTCGGCACCGTCTTCAGCACCCACTCCACAATCGAATCCGACGGCTCCAGCATCGCGAACTTGGCCTTGGCCTCCGACCCTCCGCCCTTGGCCGCCACCGTCACCTCCACCGTCGCGCCCTTCACCAGTTCCACCGTCACGCAGGCCGGCGTGTTGTCTTTCGTATTGGTCCTCTTGCCAGCCGGGTCGGCCAATATCGAAGCCCGCAGCTTGTTGTCAGCGTCAAGAAACGCCCGCCTCACGCCCTCGTCCACCATCGTCTGAATGTCCTTCGCTTCCGCGCCCTTCGCAGGCTCAAACTTCACATCCATGCCAACCTTGATGAACGCCGTCACAATCCCCGTGTCCTGGCAGATAGGTCTGTGTCCCTCAGCGCACATCCGGCTATTGATGAGAATCTGCGTCATCGCATCCCGCGCCGCCGCCGACTCCTCGCGCTCATACGCCGCCGCAAGGCCAGTGATGAAATCCTTCGGGTGATAGTAGCTGATGTACTGCAACGCGCCCGCAACGCTTGCAACAAAATCTTCCTGCCGGATGATAGTCATGGTGGCTCCTTCAACTTCTCTAGGGTAATGGATGCGAGGGAGGATTGGGAGGACATGATCTAAAGTTGAGTAAGGTTCCGGCTTAATTGTCGATCGAATAGTTCAAGGCATAGCGATTTGACTTTAACCAACCTGAATAACGATTGCTCATATTCGTGCGAACCCCAGGCCCTAAAAATGGGACAGGGATTCGCAACTCATTCTTGACTCATCCAAGGTGCGGGTCGCTGTTCAAATGACTCATTTAACTCCACTCATTGTTTTCTCGAATTCCTCGACAAGCCGCCGATGTGCATCGGAATTTGTCGGAGTAAGCACATAATATGTGTTCTCTTTCGGGTCTGATCCAGCGCGCGGTTCGATAGTGAGTACCTTCGGAAGCAGCGAATAAATGTCTGTCTTCGGTACATATCTTACCTGAAAAGAGAGATTCGACAGATAGATTTCTGCAGCAGATGAATCATTGGGTTTCAGAACATCTGTCTTCGATCTGAGAAAGTTCATGAATTCAGGCGCAATAAGACGCTCGTATGGAATTGATAGCTTAACCGAGCTCTGTGTTTGATATGTTGTCGTATACAGTTTCGGATTTTCCATACGACGTTTAGTATCAATCTCGGTCAAAAACTTGCGCAGAGCCTCATAAGTATTATTGAGATCAGCATAATCTCCTGAGACCGTTAAATTGATAGAGACAGGGTCAATTACCAATTGCTGGATAGCCACACCGTTGACTTCTCCCATGCCAGCAATCAATTGAAATTGGTTGACATCCGCACCAACCTGCATACCCTGAAAGGAAAACATCGTCTCAAGAGCCGTTTTATTCGACCTCATAAGAAGGTTCGTGAGGGGCAGTGTGTTGGGCGCGAAAAGATATCGCGCCATGCTTCCCATATCGACAAAATCAAGCATAGCGACGTTTCCTTTCTGTAAATTCCAAAACATTATTCTGAGCAGACAACGGCGATTGTCCGAGTCCAATCGTTGCATGGACATCATTCGGAAGCGTATTGATATTATCCGAGGCACCGAAGACTGGATAAAGTCCTGGAGGACAGGAAGAGGAATAAACATTCCCGAAATTCTGATATTCAGGTTTCGTTACAAATGTTATGGTTTGCTCCCTCCGAGTATGCCTGCCTGCCAGAACATTGCTGACAAAGCTATTCAGGCTGACGCCCTCTACCTCCGCCTCATTGGCTAAATCACGATGCAGGCTTTTGGGGATGCGAAGCACAAATCTGCCGCTGTATTGGGGCGCATCCTGTGGTTCGGGAACCTCAAGACCTGTGGCCATGCGGCTTTCAATCCACAACTCCCTGGAAGTATCCAGAGAAGACAAGGCTTCTTGCGCGGTCTCCCCATCAGCTATGCAGCCAGGCAGTTCAGGATGTTCTGCGATCCAATAGCCATCCGGATCGTATTGCAGCGCAACACGGTAATTCTTGTTCATGGAATTCTCAGCTTCTTTCATAGTCGTGACCTCTATTCGTAGAGGTTGATCTTCTCCATCGCTTCAAGGAACGATTCCACGTACCTTTTCTTCAATAGCGATGTTCCTTGGCCATGCGGTTTCCCGACTGAAAAGGTGTCTGACCCCACAGTGAATACGTGGTGGCTGCCCGGAGGATTTCGATGGTCATAGCTCAGTCCTCTCGCCTCGCAAAACGGCTTGATGTGGTTGTCAAGCAAGGTACAGAGATCCTCAAACCGAACGTTCTTCACACTTTCGGCGATCTCCTGTACCCGTTTCTTCAGTCGAGCATCATCCATCTATTGAGATGATACCGTATGTAGTATCAAATTATATGCATGGATGGCAAATATTTTTTGCAAATGATCGAAATTTTTGTAAATTTCTTCCGCAAAGGGGAATTGTCAATCAGGGAAATCTAGTACATATCGTATTTATAATCAGTACTATAAATCGAAAATTGTCTATTACCGCCTCTACTTGCAGCCTTTCCATGGAGTGAAGTAGCCCGCGACTATATAGACGGCAACTGGCACACTACCGGCTCCGAGAAGGAGCAATGGTCTACCGCGCAACAACCGCCGCCCGCAAATCCGTATGCCCAAAACCCTCGCCCTTCCACAGCACCGACTCGCGCTTCTCCCGCGCCAGCGCATAGGTGAAGCAGTCGCCGAAGTTCAGCCCGGCCGCGTGGCCGCTGCCTTTGCCGAAGTCGCGATACGCTTCCCATGCAATCTTTGCCTGCGCTGTGGTTACCGGTTCGATCTGGAGTCCGGGATTTTCTAGGATTTCTTCCAACCGGGCCATGAGGATCGGATCCTTGTACCGGCCCACAACGATTCTCGACTCAAGATAAGATGCGGCGGAAACGCGTACAACCTTTGCCGCCTCTATCGCCTTGGAAAAGGCTTCAGCTTCAGGTTCATTCTTGAGAATTGCAATTAGGGCTGAGGTGTCAACGATCATACAGGCAGTCCCGTTTCCGGGTCGTAAAGTTCGTCCATCAGTTCCTTGGAAGTCTTGCCGTCATTCATCATCGGCCCGGTCTCGCGGCTGATTTCCATGAGCCAATCCGCCATCAGTTTCTTCCTGCGTTGACTTTGCTTTTCTCTCTCGATCTCGCGTTCCACAGCTTCGGTCACAGCACACACAAGGCTCACCCCTCGCAACGCCGCGAGTTCACGAATGCGCATCTCAACCCCGAGGTTTTTGATATTGACAGCCATAAAATTCCACCATTCCACCCTTTACTTCTACCATTCTACCATAATCTATCCGGTATTGCAGGAATTGCTCTTTGTCCTTTCGGACAATTTATGAGCAACTTTGCCGATCATTTCCCCTCCGACGTGCACAATCAATGCATGACCACCAACCAAATCTCCGGGCTTTTGACTGAGAACTGTGAACTGACAACTGAGAACTGGAAGGGGACCCCCCACCCCCCTATTTTCCGTGAAACTGTGAAACTGTGACGAAATTTCCCGCCATTCATGCAATTGCCTCGGCATGAACCTGCAAAATTCCCCGCAATGCCCTAAGCTAGTAACATGGCCAACTCCAAAAATGCAAAGCCGGAAGCACAGGGAGAATCCGTCGATCTGTTGGTGGTGGGCGCTGGTCCAACTGGCTTGGCCTGTGCCATCGAAGCGAAGAAAGAGGGCCTGTCCATTCTGATAGTGGATAAGGGCTGTGTCTGCAACTCACTCTTTCACTATCCATCGCATATGACCTTCTTCACCACGCCGGAGTTTCTGGAGATTGGCGACATTCCCTTTCCCTGCGCCAACGTCAAGCCCAACCGCAATGAGGCGCTCCAGTATTACCGGCAGGTAGCCGCCTACTACAAGCTGGATATTCGTCAATATCATCGCGTGGAGCGGGTGACAGGCTCGGATGGCGCATTCACGGTACACGCAATGGATCGCTTTGGCCGCGCCAGTTCCTTCGAGGCGCGCAAACTCGCCATCGCCACCGGCTACTACGACCTGCCCAACTACATGAACATTCCCGGCGAGAACCTGAGCAAGGTTCATCACTACTACTTCGATCCGCACCCGTACTTCGGAATGGATATGCTGGTCGTCGGAGGCAAGAACTCTGCGGCAATTGCCGCGCTGGAACTTTGGCGCGGCGGCTCGCGAGTTACGCTCGTCCATCGCGACGCCGAACTGCACAGCCATGTGAAGTACTGGATCAAGCCGGACATTGAAAACCGCATCAAGGACGGCGAGATCACGGCGTACTTCAACTCGCGCGTGGTGGAGGTTACACCGGACGCAGCAATCATCGAGACGCCTGCGGGCCGCGTCACTATCAAAAACGATTTTGTTTTCGCGATGACCGGCTATCACCCCGACTTCGAGTTTCTAAAGGGTCTGGGTATCCGCTTCAAGGGCAAAGACCGGTTGCCGGACTGCGACCCCGACACCAAGGAGAGCAATGTTCCCGGCATTTATCTGGCGGGTGTGATCGTCGCCGGCTCGCGCACCAACGAAATCTTTATCGAGAATGGCCGCTTCCACGGCCGCCAGATCGCCGACGCGCTCGTGGGCAAATGACGAGCTGATTCAATTCAGAGGCAACTGCCATGGAGTGAGCGTGTCGAACTGCGGCGACGGGCGGGATGGCGTGTGTGCCGCGCAGTGCCGACTCGATGGCGATGAAGCCGCATAAGAGCGGGTAACGTGCAGGCGGTCCATCACGATATAACGAGTGCGCAGGCCATCGACGGTTGCGGGCAGTTGAGCGGGCAGGCGATTGCGATCCACATAAATGACGAGCGCCGCCTCGCGCGGGTTGTCCAGGCTCTGGCCAACACCTATTCCGAAGAAAGCCGGATTCTGACGCATCAAATTGGCAGCGAATAGATTCTTTATGGCGTCGGCTTGCGAGAGCGCGGATGACGGAAGGCTGGACTCGAATGGCGTTTGCGGCGCAGTTCCGTAAGCGACCGCGCGAGCTGTGGTGGGAATTGCGATGGTGCGCACACCGTCTACCGTGGCCGGTATGCTGACAGTTCTGGATTCGTCGGTGTAGAGAATCAGCGCGGCCTCGCCGGGGTGGTCGATGCTCTTGCCTGTGGCTACGCCCAGAATTCCAGAAGACGAGCTGATGAGCATCCGAGCCTGCGCTAATGCCTGCTGGGCGCGCGACAACTCCGCGTCGCTGAGTGCGCGGTTCTCGGCAGAGGCGATCGTGCTGTCGCCGTAATTCAGGCAACTAACCGCATGGTCTGCTCCGCCAACAAAGCTATAGCTTCCCGCTGACTGCGCGCCCAGCTCGTTCAGTACATCCGCCGCCGGGTTGGCAACGCCCTGGCTGACGCCGGAACTGTCCGTCCCGCCGGCGAAGTAGAGGCCGACCGGCTCGGCATTCGCCGCATCGACGACCAGAGCGCCGGAGTCACCCGCGTCGCTGAACTGATTGCCGCTGAGGCCGAGCTGATGCGTGAAGGTCTTCGTCAAGTAAGGCCGGGTCTCCGCGCAGTCGAGGTAGTAATCGACCGTCACATCGAGATCGACGGCTGAGACGCCGCCGCAGGTCAGCCCGGTTGTCCTGCCGCTCTTGGCAACCTGCTGGTTGAGCCATGCGCTCTCGCCTTTGCCATTGGAGGATCTGATTCCCGGCGGGGCAGCGGCGAGAGTGCCGTCGGGTTGGCGCGCGCCCAACTCCAGAATGTTGCCGCCGGGATCGACGGAGCGCGAGTTGACCTGAGCAATGGCCGCATCGGCGTTGGTCTGCGGGGAGTTGAGCGGCAGCCATGCGGTCAGTTGCGCAACCGGAGCTACGCCGGGGCCGTCGCCGAAAGGCGTGCAGTTGTTGTCGATCAAGCCGGGAGCTACGATGGTGTCGCCGACAGCGGCGTGGTCGCTGCGGGCCAGCACATGGTTATTGCTCAGCAGGTACTGGCGCTTGCCCGCGTCCTCGACGAGCGCGCCGAGTGTGCCGCTGCAGCAGTCCACAATCTGATTGCCGCGCGTGTCGTAGTCGGCGTTGTTGCCGCCGGAGCTGCCCAGAGAGAGCGTCGTGGGCAACTGAGTCTGATGCGTGGCGGGATTGCTGGTAACCCCTGCCGAGTTGACCAGCACGACCGAAGAGGCTCTGGAAGCCGCTCCGCTGACCGTGGCCGCGATATACGTTGCGCCAGTGAACTGCACCGAGGCCGGTGCCGTGTAGGTAACCGAGCAGGAGGTGAAGGAGCGGCTCTCGCGCTGACAACTCACGGCGCTCAGCGAGCCTTGCCCTCCTGGCTGACCTGTGGCGGAGCCAGCCAGTTCGAAGTTGATGGCAGCAGAACCGCCTGCTTCGGCCAGAATGCCGGTGACGGTGAGCGCGCCATTGGCGCCTAGCGCGGCGTTCTCCGGCGTGAGCGGTTGCAGAAATCCGGGCGTAATCGTCAGCAACGTGCTGGAGCGAAGGCTGGGATTTGCCGCGAGCGTCGCGGTCACTATGACCTCGGCACTGTCGGCGGTCAGGTAACTCGGCGGCGTGTACTGGCCGCTCTGGCTGATGCTTCCTGCGCCGCTGGCCGCATCGCCGCCGCCAACCGACCAGACGACCTGCGCCGGTGAGCCGTTGGGCAGCGTGGCTATGAATTGATGGACGAGAGCGCCTTGCACGTTGGCGGCGTTGCAGCCGGAGCAGTTGGTGTCGATGGAGCTTGCGCCGGGAGCGAGTGAGATGGCTGCGCCGGAGGAGTTTGCCGTGCCGAGACCGCCGCCGCAACCGGCGGCAAAGAGCAGCGCCGGAGCCAACAGCAACGGAAGATTCCTGGAAGAGAGCCGCATCGACAAAACCCTGTCCCTATTATCGGCTACTTTGATGCATGGGGTTGCAATTTTGGGTTAACGCCCCCAGACCTTCAATTTCACCAATAAGATGGTTGCATTTTTCTGGCGCGGCATTCTTATGCGTAGAGAGGCATCCCTTAGAAAGTATTGATTATTGGTTGGTCATGATCTGTTTCTATGTTTTATGGTGTTGACGATTTAGTCACTAACTAGTCGCCAAGTAAGGCGACATTTGTGTAGTAATCAGGACAACGATTTCGTAACAAGAGTCATGCGGCGATATGGGCGCGGTTTCGACCACAAGACGAAACTGGTGAAGACGTATGCGGCTTCGACCGAGGGGCGGCTGACACTGCATTTTCTGCCCGGCTGCGCGCCGGAATTGAATCCGGATGAACTGGTCTGGAGCCATGTAAAACGAACGGGAGTTTCCAGAACGCTGCTGCGCAAAGGTGAAAAGCAGAGCGAGAAGATCGAAATGCAACTTGCCGCGATCAAGAAATTGCCATGCCTGGTCAGAGCCTTTTTAATGCTCCAAGTGTCGCCTACGTTACCGACTAGTGAGTAAACTTCTAATTACCATTGGTGTTTCCCAATGTGAATCTTCAAAAGAATGCGCGAGAATAGGGGGAATTGGCAAGTCTGTTCATCTAGCGGGACGCTTCCGGACGGAGTCCCTTAGAATAGATACAGGCCCAGTGGTTTGGGACTATAGATTCGTGGAGGAGCAAATGGCAACTGCCTTGCAGCAACAGGAGCGCGGTAACGGCTTTGTAAGTGAAGATGCCCGGCGCCAGATCGAACAGACACGCACGGACAAGGCGCGTCATATACAGGAGTTGAATTTACAGCGGGAATACATTCTCTCGCAACACACTTCGAGTCCGGCACGGCGCACCGCTCTAATGGCCGCGCTGGTCCAAATCGAAGGGCAGATTCAGGCGATGAATTAAGGCAGTTATTGATTCCTGTTCGTTTCACGGCCCTTGGCTGCCGGAAAAGAAATGCCGGAGGCGACAGTCTGGACGTCTATTCCTCGCGGTGAAGGAGCAGCGAGTTGGCCTGTTGCACCGAGGTCAGCAGCACACGCGCAATGTTCACGTGCGCGGGACGGCTGGCGGCCCAGAGAATTGCATCGGCGACATCCTCGGCATCGAGCGTTCTGATTCCCTTGTAAAAATTATTGGCGCGCTCGGCGTCGCCGTAGAAGCGGACGGTGGTGAATTCGGTGATCACCATGCCGGGATCGACCGTGGTGACGCGGATGGGTGTACCGAGCAGATCCTGTCGCAGGCCGTCGTTGATGGCGCGCTCGGCGGCTTTGCTGGCGCAGTAGACAGCGCCGCCGGGATAGGTCATCTCGCCCGCAGTTGAACCGAGATTGATGACGTGTCCGCTGCCGCGCTCGACCATGCCGGGAACTACGGCGCGCGTTACATAGAGCAGGCCTTTGACGTTGGTGTCGAGCATCTCCTCCCAATCTTCGATCTTGCCCTGATAGAGTTTTTCCAGTCCGCGGCTGAGTCCGGCGTTGTTGACAAGAATGTCGATAGCCGACCACTCGGCGGGCAGAGAAGTGACGGCCTGTTCGACGGCCTTGCGGTCGCGCACATCGAGTGTGACGGCGTGAACGGCCTCTGCTCCGCGCTGGAGCGCGGCTTCAGCAATCGTGGCGAGTTTGCCGGCGCGGCGAGCGGCGAGCAACAGGCGCGCGCCTTCAGCGGCGAAGGCAAGGGCCGTGGCCGCGCCAATGCCAGACGAGGCTCCGGTGATGAAGACGATTTTGCCTTTGAATCTCATGGCACTATCCTAATAGTTCGAGAGATCGTTTGAAAAATGCGATTGTTGATCGCTTGCAGCATTGTATTTATTCGTTTGACAACGTATCGATGAGTTGTGAAACTATCAACCATGTGAGGCTAGAACGATATGTTATTGAATCAGGAATATGCACAAACGGATAGCGCGCGGCTTTTTCCCCTGGCAATCTTCTCCATTTTATTCACTGCCGCGCTCTCCGGATGCAACTCACTTCCCAGTTCTTCACCAAGCTCACCGGCACTGACTCCAGCAGCGTCTCTCAGTTCTGCTTCCCTGAACTTTGCCAGTCAGGCGTCGGGCACAACGAGTGCATCGCAGCAAGTGACGCTGACCAACACCGGAACAGGCGCAATGACGTTGAGCGGCATCACGCTGGGCGGCACAAACGCCGCGAGCTTCAAGGAGTCGAACACCTGCGGCGCAACGCTTGCGGCGGGAGCGAACTGCGCGATTACCGTCAGCTTTGCACCGAGCGCGGCCTGCTCCTGCACGGCTGCGGTTTCGATCGCAGACAATGCCGCAGGCTCTCCGCAGACGATCGCGCTTGCAGGAACGGGTACGAGCGCGGGCAGCGGGACTGGATCGCTCGCTCTTACTGAAAACAGCGCAACCGAGTGGACTGTCACCAACGGTCTTCTTACTGTGAACTTCAATCCAGAGGCCGGTGAAATCTATGGTGTGTACTTGAATGCCTATTCGAGCGACGATTTGGTCGATCTGACCTCGAACGGCGGCGATGGCGAGCCGCATGGCTTGTATATGGACAATAGTGGAACAAATATCTCAGGCTTCGGCCCTTCAGGCGTAACTCCGACGGCGGGCTATTCGCTGGTTAGCGGCTACGTGGACTGGTGGATCAGTTGGGCGGCCAGTTCATCGAGTCCGTTTACGTGGACGGTGCATTACATTCTTTTTCCCGGCGATCCCACGCTCTACTCCTACGCTGTCGCGAATCATTCCTCGACGGCTGCCGCCGCCAACCTCGGACAGATTCAGTACGTGAATCGCGTCAGTTGGGTCTACTTTTACGACACCTACGAGTACAACGAGGGGCTGAACAATCTGGGCGGCTGGTCGCTGACGCTTCCTCCCAATGCGGATATCAACTCCGGCGACGCGGGGCGCGCCGTGCAGAATGCCGCCGTTGACCTGCACGGCTTCACGGACCTGCCCTCCTCCGGCTGGGGCCGCAAGTTCTACACCAAGTATGACTACTCAACATACGAATATCTGCATCAAGCGCAGTGCCTCTACGGAAGTCAGTTTGCCGCCTGCTCGATCTTTCCCAGCACGGAGACCAACGAGGGCGGCCCGGGCAAGCAGAATCTCGCCTTCACCGGAAATATCCTGATGGGCGAGTTGAACTCCAACCATCTGGACAATGAACTCGGATACACGCCGCCGCAAGGCTCGAATGCGACGCGGCTCTACGGCCCGGTTGGCTTTCAGTACTCCGAGGGCAATTCCGCCTCCACGGCATACACCAACGCGGTCAATACAATTCCCACAGCGCTGACGGAATTCGCTGCGGACGCGCAACTCACCGGAGCCGGCTATATCCCGAATGGCAGCGGGCGCGGAACCTTAACGCCCGCCATCACTGGCGGCGGGTCGAGCACGGCGAACACCGCATGGGCTGTGCTGGGCGACCAGAATACGAATATGCAGTACACGAGCCTGGGATACGAGTACTGGACGAGCCTCAACACCAGCGGCGCAGGAACTATTGCCAACGTCTGGCCGGGAATCTATCGTCTGAGCGCATATGTTTTGGGTGAATGGGGCGAGTTGCGCGAAGATGGCGTGAACATTTCAGCGGGCAATACCACCAGTCCGAGCCTGACCTTTACGCCGGAAAACTTCAGCCCCAGCGGCGACGCGGCCATCTGGACCATAGGCACGCCCGACCGCTCCTCGCATGAGTTCCTGCACGGCAAGAATAACTACGGCGGTCCGGAAGCCTGCTCGGGCTGCGACGACCGCGAGTATTTTGGCGCCTGGAATTACTGGGCGGATTTTGCGGCCAACAACGGCTCGGTGGTTTACTATGCGACCGCGGTCGGCGCGAATGCGGCAACCTATAACACGCTGATGTGGAATTACACGCAGTGGAACCAATTCGATCCCGGACTCTATGACGCCGGCAACGACTCCACCGATAACTACGTCAACACCATTCCCGCTTATGTGGCGAGTCTTTCGGGCCACAGCGGCACCAACGGAGTTACAACAACAGTTCCACCCTGGTACGTCTACTTCACGACGACCTCGGCGCAGGCGGCGCAAGGCGGCTACGTTGATTTGTCTGTCGGCTTGGCCTGCGTGGAAGCCAACGTGACTGCATCGCTGAATGGGAACGCGCTTACCTGGAACGCCAAAAATAAGAGTGATTGCTCGGTGCGCAGCGGACTCTCGGGTTACTATCAGTGGGTGGTTTTCGAGTGGCCAACCTCCGACCTTGTGGCCAACGCCAGTCAGGACACTCTGACGATGAGTGTCAGCGGAAATGGGCAGGGCGTCGAGTACGATGCTCTGCGCATGGAAATCTCCAGCGCGGGCGCAAATCCTTCGACCACCGGCTGGCACGACTACGAGTACGTTACGTCAGGCACTTACACCGCGGCCAACGACGCGGTTGCCAATAACTAGACAAGAGTGCGCACTTATCCCTCGACAGGTGCGGTCAGTTGTTGCGGCGTTAATGTTGATAAACCATCCGTCAGATTGACCGGGCGAGAGACCAATCGCAGCGTGGCCGGTTTCAGGCCAGGGCGGCTGGCGGTGATGGTCATGGTTCCTGCCACGAGCGTGGAGCGCACGGAGACGCGATTGACGCCGCACTCGGTATTCAGATAGAGATTGTTGGTGGAATCGATCTTGCCGCTGTTGTAACCGCCGCGCCAGATGCCCGGCCCGTCAAAGGTGAAGTCGATGCGCGCGTCATCGGTGGGGCAGCGCATTCCCTTTGCGTCCACCACCTCGACATCGATGAAGGCGGCGTCCTGGCCATCGGCGTCAAAGCCCCGCGGACCGGTTGTCGATGTCAGCTTGATGGCCGCGGGCTGGCCGGCGGTGGTCAGCTCCTGCTCGGCGGCTGTTTTGCCGGCATTCCTGCCGACGGCGCGCAGCGTTCCCGGCACAAAAGTTACATCAGGAAAGGCGAAGACAAAGCCGTTCACCGGCTTCGCGTTCACGCCCAGCGATTTGCCGTTGAGGAAGAGTTCAACCGACTCGGTGTTAGCGATGACGTAAACGGTCTTCACGGTGGGATGTGCAGGCTGCGTCGGGACGGCAGGCTCCTGCGCAGTGGCAGGCAACTCCGCCGTGGCGGGCTGCACGAGAGGATAACTCCAATGACCGAGAATATGCAGATCGGGCTGATCGTTTTGCATGACGCGATGCGCAAAGTAAATTTCTTTGGGCAGTCGCACCGCATCGAGCTTGCCGCTGACGCGGCAGACCTCGCTCGAATCCTGGCGGCCGTCGGCGTCGGAATCAGTGAAATAAATGGAGGCGTAGCCGGACCATCTGGAATGAGCCGGGTCGGGATTGGAGATGCGGTTCTGCCAATAATCCCAATAGCGTTTGATGCCGGCCAGCGCGAAGCTCTCCGAAGTGAAGAGATAACGTGAGTGCGTTTGCCATGTATCGTTTGGTCCCTTCAACGGATTGAAATAGGGCGGCGAAAATTCATCCCAGAAGCGGCGCGCGCCTTCTTCGCGGAAGTCCTCGGCCTCGATCAGTGGCGCGCGGTCACGGCGTGCTGCGCTGTATCCGCGGAAGATGTCGTCAGGACCGGCGAGCGCGTCGATTCTGGCATCCTGTCCGATCATGACCTCGTATGCTTCAGCGACGGGAGTGAGCGCCGTGTTGGCCGCGGCATCGTCGTTGTCGCGGTCGCTCACCAGCCGTCCGCCGGCGGAATCCCACTGCTGGCGCAGCGCGATCATCTGCCGCATCTGTTCGACGGTCACAACTGTGTTGCCCGCCTCCCAGAATAAAATGCTGGGATTGTTGCGGAAGTAGATTATGGTGGCGCGCATGACTTCGAGACGCTGATCCCACTGGCGTCCGAAGACATCGTGCTCCTTGTCGCCTGCCGGACAGGTTTGAAGAATGCCGTATCGAGCCAGCGCATCGGCGTCCACCTTTTGCGGCGCTACGTGCATCCAGCGGATGTAGTTGCCGTGACAGGCGCGG
Source organism: uncultured Occallatibacter sp. (assembly GCA_964408275.1). Taxonomy (GTDB): domain Bacteria; phylum Acidobacteriota; class Terriglobia; order Terriglobales; family Acidobacteriaceae; genus Telmatobacter. Next base: position 20,459 of record CAYOYX010000019.1, on the reverse strand, counting down.
ATGAGGCTGGCGTTGTAGTCGTGCATCCAGTCAGGATAGGCTTGGCCCAGGCCCTCCCACTCGTTCGTGGAGCGCTGCGCAAAGCCCTTCAGGTAAACGAATTTTCCGTTGATGAAGACGCCGCCCTTGCCCGCGCCGCCCTTGAATTCGGTCTGGCGAAATCCGGTGACGGTCTCGACCGCATCGACGACTTTGCCGTCGACTTTCAAAATGCTGTAGACGCGATAAAGGTTGGGATCATCCGTACTCCAGAAGCGCGCATCCTTCAAAGAGCCGGCAGCCGTGTGCAGAGTTTTTTCGCCGTCCATCATATCCACGGCGTCGCCCGTGAAGCGCGCGCAAACTTGCCCGCTGTGATCGACAACGATCGCTGATAATTCCACTGTCGCGCGGTCGCCCGAATCGTTGCGCACTTCGGATTCGACGGTTACATCGCAGGCTTTTTTGGCCAGATCGAAGTTGCCGCCATGCACGTAAACGCCTGAGGTCTCCAGGCCGTAGTAGAGCGGCAACGTCTGGTGAATTTTACCGGTGGCGTGCAGCCAGACGCGGCGATTGATGCCGCCATGATCGGGATTGAAGTCGTTCGAGTTCCACTGAAATTTTGTGCTGGTGGCGCGCTCCTGATAATCCGTGCGGTTGTCCACCTTCACGGCCAGCACATTTTCCTGCGCCCCGAAGTTCACAGCATTGGTGATTTCGATGCCATAGGCGGTGATGCCGTTTTCGTTGAGGCCGACCTGCTTGCCGTTGAGAAAGATTTCGCCGGCCTGACGCATCCCTTCGAATTCGAGAAAGATTTTGCTGCCGGAAAGGTTGGCGGGCAGCTTGAAGTGCTTGCGATACCAGGCGATTCCCTTGTAAGTGCCACCGTCGCCTCCGCTATGCGTAATGATTTTGCGGAAGGAGTCCACATCGTTGAAACTGTGCGGGGTGCTGATGGTGGTCCACTTCGAGTCGTCGAAGGCTGGAGCCTCGGCGCCGGCTGCATCCTCGCGAATAAATCGCCAGTCGAGATTGAAGTTGAGCTTAGCACGCGGCGATAAAGGCGGCGTGAAGCGGTCGGCGGGTGCGGCTGCAAAAGCTTTGCGGCCCGCTGAAAATAGAACGGGAAGACTGGCTGCAGCAATCGCGGCTGTGCTGAGAAATTCGCGGCGTGTGAAGGAAGACTTGGACAATCGAGGCTCCAGAGAATGACAATACGCGCCGACTGGGTTGCGCGTTGCGTACACTTCAATTATCTCTCAGACAACTGGGTGCGTCTCAAGCTCGCGGCTCAGGCTATTCGATAGCGGTGGAGGCAACTTCATGCAGCCAGCCTGGAGCTTTGAGCAGTTCGCGAGGGCGGGAGCCGTCGGCTGGACCAACCAATCCGTCGCGTTCCATCAGGTCGATCAAGTGCGCGGCGCGGCCATAACCGATGCGCAGACGGCGCTGGAGCAACGATGTGGAGGCCTTGCCGAATTCAAAGACCAACTGCACGGCATCGTTGAAAAGCGGATCGTTTTCGTCGGGATCGGCATTGGAGCCGTCCACGTTGGCGCGGTCGTCTTTGGGAGATTCGAGGAACCCTTCAACATACTCGGCCTCGCCTTGCGCCTTCCAGAAATCAACGACGGCTGCGGTCTCTTTTTCACTGACGTAAGGCGCGTGCAGGCGCATCAGGCGGCTGGTGCGCGGCGGCAGGAAGAGCATATCGCCGCGACCCAGCAACGCTTCAGCCCCGTTGCCGTCGAGGATGGTGCGCGAGTCGGTTTTGGTGGCGAGGCGGAAGCTGATGCGCGTGGGGACATTGGCTTTGATGAGGCCGGTGATGACATCGACCGAGGGGCGCTGAGTGGCGAGGATGAGATGGATGCCGACGGCGCGGGACATCTGCGCGAGGCGCGTGATGGACTCCTCGACATTGGCGCGGTCGAGCATCATCAGGTCGGCCAGCTCATCGATGATGATGACGATGAAAGGCAGCGGCTCTTCATCCTCGGCGTCGGCGAAGAGCGAGGGCATATGGCTCTCAAAGAGCTTGTTGTACTGGTCGATGTTGCGGACACTGCGCGAGGCGAGCAGCTTGAGTCGGCGCTCCATCTCGCGCACGGCGTTGCGGAGCGCATTGGCCGCGAGCTTTGGCTCGGTGATGATCGGCGTGAAGAGATGTGGAACGCCTTCGTACATTCCGAGTTCGACGCGTTTGGGATCGACGAGAATGAGGCGGACCTGCGCGGGCGTGGTGCGATAGAGCAGGCTCATAATCATCGCGTTGATGGCTACGGATTTTCCGCTGCCCGTGGAGCCGGCGATGAGGACGTGCGGCATCTCGGCGAGATCGGCGGTGCGGATGAGGCCGTTAATGTCTTTGCCCATTGCGATAGTGAGGCGCGATTTGGCTTTGTGGAAGTCGTCGCTCTCGATGCAATCGCGCAGACTGATGGTCTCACGGCGATGGTTGGGAACCTGAATGCCGACGGTGTTTTTCCCCGGCATACGCTCGATGAGAATGGATTCGGCGCGCATGGCGAGGCAGAGATCATCGGCGAGTCCGGTGACGCGCGAGTACTTGACGCCGGCCTCGGGTTTGAACTCATAGGTGGTGACCATGGGGCCGGGATTGATCTGGACGACCTGACCGAGGACGTCAAACTCGGCGCATTTTTCGACCAGGACGCGGGCTTCGTCGCGCAGTTCGTTTTCGCGGACGGCCTGCGGTCCGTCGCCGGAGTTGAGCAGCGAACTGGGCGGCAGCTTGAAGCCGCTGACGTTCTTTGGCGCGACGGTTGCAGTGTGCAGATCAGCGTCGGCGCGCTCGTGGATGGCGATTACGTTGCCGATTTTTTCCGGCGGCGGAGCGGCTTCTGGATGAGGCGCGGCGACTGGCGCAAAACGCGAAGGCGCGGGAGGCGGAGTAACCGGCTGCGCTAAAGCGGCGTGGGTTGGCGGGGCTTGCGCGGTGATGGGGATGATGGCCGGCGCTGCTTCGGGCGCGTGTTTCGCCGCGTCGCGCTCCCAGATGCTGGGGCTGTGCGCGGATTCTTCGTCATCTGATTTGAGTGCGGCGCGCTGATAGGCGGGAATGTCCTGCGGGTCGAGTTCGGGAGCGCGACGGCGGCGGAAAATTCGGGCAAATAGACTGGGACGCGGCGCGAGCGCGGCCTCCGCTTCTTCCTCCGTGACGAGATGCAGGGCTGGCGCGGTGCTGCTTTCTTCTTCGCGCTCGGCGAGGAGATCGTCGCGGAGTTCGGCGCGCTCCTCGCGCCAGTTGCGCCAGCGGTCGTAGAGAGAAACAAGGTTGCGCCATCGAGCCTGAAGGAATTCATAGATTGCCGAGACGCTGATGGCGGAGGCAAACCAGAGGCCCGTGGCGGCCAGCACTCCGGCGACCAGCCATGCGCCCTGAATGTTGAGATAGGCGACAAGCCAGCCAGAGATAAGTTTGCCAAGGACGCCCTCGACAGGAATGACGCCGAGCCAGAGCCAATGCCAGGGCAGCAGCGCGAAGACGGCGGGCGTAAAGGCGAGCGCGAGGATGGAGCCGAGCCAGCGCAGCCACGCAAGGCCGCCGGGACGAGAGCGCATCCAGGTCCAGCCGAGGCCGCCGATCCACAGAGGCAGCAAGAATGCGCTGAGGCCGAGGAGTTGCAGCAGCAGATCGCTGAGTGTTGCGCCGAAGAGGCCGATGGAGTTGCGCACGGCGCTGGGGCCGGAGGCAGTGTTGAGCGACGGGTCGGTGGAGTGATAAGTGGCCAGCGAAAGAAAAACGAGCAGAGCGGTCAGCAGCAGCACGAGGCCTAAAAAGATATTCAAAGCCCGGCTGCGCGTCGGCGCGAGGACAATGCGAATGGGTTTCATGGCGATGGCGCTCCGTCTCGCTGGGCGCTCCGGGCGGACGAAGAATTCCGGAGCAATCTATATTATCCGCGCAGGAGGTGTGGAATTTGGGCAAAAATGGACAAGAGGAACCTTGCTGTGGACCCCCGCGCGGATGTTCAATTTTGTATTGGAGCGTCTGGAATGGTAGGTCGGGGTTTTAACCCCGACACATCAAACCTGACAATTCAACAGGGCTTTAGCCCCTGGGGTATGCTTCTCTTCACAAGCAATGCCCACCTACGCGCTCACGTCTACGACCTATCAACGGCGTGCTCTCTTCGTTCGCACCGCGAACGCAGAACTGCTCGTGAAGACGCTCTTTCACTACCGCGATCAAGGTCGCTACAAGTTGCACGGCTTCGCTATTATGCCGGAACATATCCATGTCTTGCTGACTCCGTCGTCCAATCAGACTATTGAGCGATGCGCCCAATGCATCAAAGGTGGATTCTCACACGAAGTGCGGGCACAGTACGCTGGTGAGGTCTGGCAGGTAGGATTTCATGAGCACCGTATTCGCGATGAGCAGGATTTTCGCAACCAACTTGAATATATTGCGGCCAATCCCGAACGCCGCAGGCTTGTGGAATATGCGTTCGTCCACACGCGATTTCTTGATCGAATCGATCCGATGCCTGTGGAATTTACCAGCTTGTAGTGTTTGCGAACGAGGACGGAAAAGCATACCTCAGGGGCTAAAGCCCTGCGTTCATGAGGCAATAGGATTGCCGGGGATAAATCCCCGGCCTACCAGATAAATCCCCGCCAACCATCCCCGGCCTAATAGACTCTGCCAGGAAGAAATGAACAGACTAGCTGCCGAGATACTTGCTTCCCCACAGCAGCAGCGCCGCGCCGAGAATGATGCGGTAAATTGCAAAGACCGTAAAGCCGTGCTTGCGCACCCAATGAAGGAACCACTCGACGACGCCGAGAGCCACGATGAAGGAGACGACGAAACCGATGATGAGCACGATCCAGTTGTCGGTGGTCATCACGACGTGGGCCGCGCCGCCGCCGCTGGGAAAGACTTCTTTTTTGAGATCCCAGATGGTCGCGGCGATCATGGTGGGGATGGAGAGCAGGAAGCTGAATTCCAGCGCGGTGGGGCGGTCAAGGCCGGCGAGCTGGCCAGAGGCGATGGTAGACATGGAGCGCGAGGTTCCGGGGAAGATGGCCGAGAGCGACTGGCAGAGGCCGATCCAGATGGCCTGACTAAGTGTCATCTCTTCCACGTGATTGGTGTTGGATTCGTAGCGCTGACTCCATACATCGACGATCCACATGACGATGCCGCCGATGAGCAGCGCCAGCGCGATCACGGTAAGGCTGCCGAGATGTTTATCGCTCCACTTGTGCAGCAGCAGCGCAGGCGCGGAGGTAAATGCGAAGGCGATCAGCGTAAGCGAGATGGGATGAGTCAGCCAGTTGCGGTCTCCGTTTTCTCCTTTGGGGAAGTTGCGGAAGAAGGCGACGATGCGGCTGAGATAGAGCAGCAGCAGCGCCAGGATCGCGCCCAACTGAATGACGATGGTGTACATCTTCCAGTAGGGATCGTCGAGAGGAATCTTCATCAGTGCTTCGGTGATGCGCAGGTGCGCCGTCGAGCTGACCGGGAGAAATTCGGTCAAGCCTTCCACAATGCCGAGCAGTACAGACATGATGTATACGTTCACGAAGCCTCCAGGGATATGAGGGGTACGGCTCTCCCAGCCGATGCATCAGGCAGGAGTGCCTATAACTCATTTGAACACGAGAGCCAGAAGTGAGGTGTAAAATCCAGTTATTCGGTAGAGTTTGGCTAACATCTTCTCAGCTCGCCGGTCTGAAAGAGTAGATTCAGTAACTGGAATCAGGCGTAATCCATACTCAAGAATCTTTTGGAGGATGAATGAGAAAGTTCGTTCACACCACGCTACTGTTTGCTTGCGGAATTTTAGCGGCATATCCACTCAATGCTCAGTCTGAAATGCCGCAGTCCAATCAATTGACAGTCTTTGTCAGTCCTCTACAGGGATCCGATGCTGAGTTAGCTAAATCCATCCGGGAAAAGTTGATCAGAGATTTTGAAAAACATGGCATTTTGGTAACCGAATCCCAGGAGAGCGCCGATGCGATTCTGACCGGTTCTGGATTGATGCAATCATCATTTGCAACTAGTCTCGGCCACCGTCCCACGCTTCGCATCCACGCCAGTATGCGGCTGGTCAACAGGAATGGCGTGGCGCTGTGGATAGTGGATGTGTCCAGTAGCCGATATGCGGTGAGCGAATCCGCCAGCTTTGTCGAGAAGGTGACCGAAGGGGTTGCAAAGGTTCTCTCCGAAGAGAGCAAAAGAAGAAGCAATGAACCTATAGCGTAAAAGATAAAAGGATAGGATTGACGGTCAACCCACTCCCAGCTCTCAAAGCGAAACCATGGGCGTCCGGCAGTATTTCTCGTCGATTGCGATGCAAGAGGTTCTCTACGCCACTTGAAAGCCCTGTAGGTGCCGTTCGAGCTCCGAGGCCAGTTTGGCCAGATCGCCGCAAGCCGAGACGGTTTGTTCTCCAGAAGCAGCAGCGTACTCCGTGAACTTCGCGATTGAATTCATGCTTTCGGTTACATGGTTGACAGCCGCGCTCTGCTGACTGACTGCGCTGGCAATCTGCTGCACCATATTTCCTTCCTCGCGCGATAATTTCACAATCTCATCGAGAGCGGTGCTGCACTCCTCGACCATCTTCATGCTTGTGTTTACCTGTTCCCGGCCACTCTCCATCGACTGAACGGCATTTCCGGTCTCGCCTTGAATCGATGAGATCATGCTGGAAATCTCGCGCGTAGCGGTGGTTGTTCTTTCGGCCAATCGCCTCACTTCGCCGGCCACCACGGCGAACCCGCGTCCCTGCTCGCCGGCGCGCGCGGCTTCGATGGCGGCATTCAGAGCCAACAGGTTGGTTTGGCCGGCAATCTCCTCAATCACGCCAACGATGCGGCCAATCTGTTCCGAGCTTTTACCCAGCGATTCAATCTGCGCCGCGGCTTGCGAGGTAACATCAGCGGCGCGACGAATCACCTGCATTGTTTCGCCAACCATCCGATGGCCCTGTTCGGCGGCCGTTTTGGAGGCGTCGCCGGAGTTGGCCGCATCCCTGGAACCATTGGAGACCTGGATAATTGCCGCCGCCATCTCCTCCATGGCGGTTGCCACCTGTTGCGTCTGGCTGGTGTGTTCGCGTGAGCGCGCGGAAGTATCCTGAGCAGTGGCCGTCAACTCACTGCTGGCCGACGCGGTGCGACCCGCCGCCTCCGCAATATCTTTCAGCAAGCTCCGGTAAGAAGCGATGGTGCGATCGAGCGCATCGGCCATCTCGCTCATCTCGTCGTTTGAATCCACATTGAAAGTGCGCGATAGATTGCCGGCGGCCATCGCCTCCAGCACATCGATGGCCCTGCGCACCGGCCTCACAATACAGCGTGAGATAGCTATGCCCAAAAACGATAGCAAGATTGCGATGATCGCAAAGATCGCGCCAAGTTCGATGTTTCTGGTCTGAATGGTCGCGGCAGCATTTTTTTCCAGGTTCGGAATCCAGTCGGCAGTCAACCCGGAGAGCTTGTCGTTCGCCGCCTTCTGGCGAGCAAACAGCGGGTTCATCTTGTCGATGCGCACTTTGCGGGCGGCTTCGCGATCTCCGGCCAGCAGCGCTGGAATATACTCCTTCTCCGCGATTGCAAACCACTCCTCGCCTGCCGGTCCGGCCTCCGTGCGCATAAGATCGCGGATGGCGCCGGCGGGCAGTGCGTCGCTGTAATGTTTTTGCGAATCCGTGAATGCCTGATGATCCTGACGGAGCAACTCGACCGCCTTGCGCGTCTCATCGGGCGTGGATGCATCTTCAGCAGCAATTGCCGCGGGCAGCGCCGCTACCAGACTGGCCGGTGGATCATAGCAATCCCCCGCCAACTGATAGCCGAGGGCAATCTTCTGGTACATCAGCGAATTGATGCATACGGTGCGCAGCGTTGAAAAGGAGAGGCACGCATATACAGCCAGCCCGACCACTGCCGTGCCCGTGATCAAGCCTAACTTGACGGAAAACTTCATCGACCCGAAGATGTTCATGGCTTATACCCCTTTCACTTGCAAGGAGCAGAATCCACCCAGCGAGTGGTTCAGGTTTGCTGCGAATCCCATCCAAGAAAAAATAAATGGAATTCCGCAGCAAATAACTGGGTCTTGCATCAACCCTATCGACAGGAATCGTTCAAATAATAGATACATAATTGTTGCGTAAAATTAGATATTACAAATATCCCATCCTCAGATTTCCAGAATCACCGGCATAATCATTGGTCTGCGTCCAGTCGTCTTCTGGATGAGGCGCTTGAGGTCGGCGCGGACCTTTTCCTTGACCATGCCGTAGTCGGCTCTCTGTTCAGTGTTGAGGCTGTCGAGAGTTTTCAGAACCAGTTCGCGGGCCTGCTCGGTGATGTCCGCGCCACCGAAGCCGCGCATGACCACTTCCGGCTGCTGCTCCACCTTGCCTGTGCGTTTGTTGATGGCCAGCACCACCAGCACCACTCCGTCTTCCGACAGAATGCGGCGGTCGCGCAGGACGAGGTCTTCGACTACGTCGATGGACGAACCGGAATCGATCAGCACGCGGCCGGTTGTGATCTTGTCCTTCTTGCGGGCGTCGTTCTTGTCCAGCTCCAGTACGTCGCCGTCTTCGATGACGATGGCGTGTTCGACCGCGCCGGTGTCGAGCGCGAGTTGCGCGTGGCGGCGGAGATTGCCGTAGTTGCCGTGGACGGGAATGAAGAATTTGGGGCGGACAAGATTGATGAGCAGGCGCATCTCTTCCTGCGAGCCGTGGCCGCTGACGTGGATAAGGCCGTTGGAGCCGTTGTCGTAGATGACGTTGGCGTCGCGGCGATAGAGATGGTCGATGACGCGGAAGATGCTTTTTTCGTTGCCGGGAATCACGCGCGAACTGAGGATTACGGTGTCGCCGGGATCGATGGAGGCGTGCTTGTGGTTGTCCACGGCGACGCGGCTGAGGGCGGACATCGGCTCGCCCTGCGTACCGCTGATGAGCAGCATCAACTGCTCGGGCGCGTAGTCGCGCATCTGGTTGGGATTGATGATGAGTCCCTGCGGCGGCTCGATATAGCCAAGATCCTGCGCGATCTCGGTTGAATCCATCATCGAGCGACCGATGACGGCGACCTTGCGGCCATGCGCGCGGGCGAGATCGAGCGCGATGCGGATGCGATAGATGGACGAAGAGAAGCAACTGAAGAAGAGCTTCTTTTTGGTGCGCGAGAAAATCTCGTCGAGACGCGGGATGACGGCTGATTCGCTGGGCGTGTAGCCGGAGCGCTCGACGTTGGTCGAGTCTTGCAGCAGCGCGAGGACGCCGCGCTTGCCGTACTCTGCGAATGTGTGCAGATCAAAAAGTTTGCCGTCGAGCGGCGCGAGGTCGATCTTGAAGTCGCCGGTGTGGATGACGACGCCGACCGGAGTTTCAATGGCCAGTGATACGGCGTCAACCAGCGAGTGCGTGACGTGGATCGGCTCGATGGTGAAGGGGCCGACGGTGAATTTTTCCTTGGGAACAATCTCGATCAGCTCGGTCTCGTCGAGCAGGCCATGCTCTTCAAGATTGCCCTCGACATAAGCCAGCGTGAACTCGGTGGCGTAGACGGGAACCTTGATCTCGTTGAGAATCCAGGGCAGGCCGCCGATGTGGTCCATGTGGCCGTGGGTGAGGACGATGGCGCGAACATGTGCCTTGTTCTCGACCAAGTAAGTAATGTCGGGGACAACAACATCGACGCCCAGCAGCTCCGACTCGGGAAACATCAGGCCGGCGTCGATCACGATAATCTCGTCTTCCCAGCGGATGGCCATGCAGTTCATGCCGAACTCGCCGAGACCGCCCAGGGGAATGATTTTCAGTTTTTTAGTTTGCATCTGTCAGTTACGATGCTAACACCGATGGACTATGGAGTGTTTTTCAAGCAAGGCAGGGAGTTCTCGTCTCAAAAAAAGTTTCGGTTCAGCGACACGCATTTGGCGCGCCGCTGAACCGAAATGTGATTGATTCGCCGTTGTTGCGTTTTACTCGCTGGCCGCCGGTCCAGGCATATCTGCCGAGAAGCTGGTGGACAATCCACCGGTAAGCGGAACAGCCGTGGAATTCCAAGTGACGGTTGCGGAGGTGAGGCCGGAGCGGCTGGCCGTGACGGACAGTGTGCCGGCTGTAAGCGAGGAACGGACGAAGACGCGGTTGATTCCGCACTCCGTATTCAGATAGAGGTTGTTGGTGGAGTCGGTGATGCCGCTGTTATAGCCGCCGCGCCACGTTCCCGGTCCGGAGAAGGTGAAGTTGACCTGGGCATCGTCGGTAGGAATGCGATTCCCATTTGCATCCACTACTTCAACATCGATGAAGGCAATGTCAGTCCCATCGGCTCTCATGCCGCCGGGTGCGGTAGTCAGCGTGAGTTTGATCTTCGACGCCGCGCCGGGCGTAGTCAAAGTCTCAGTCGCCACAACTGTTCCCGAGGCATTCAGGCCTTCGGCTTCGAGAGTCCCAGACGCCCATGTGATGTTTGGAAAAGCATACAGGTTATCACCTGCAACTCCTGCTGTTAGGACGGGAGAGGTCTGGGTTCCCAGTGATGTGCCGTTCAAGAGCAGTTTCACTTGCGTGATGCCGCCGCTCCAATGATTGGCAACCACATATTCAGTTTTCTTTGTGCCGGCGGGGTAATCCCAGTGGCCGAGGATATGAACGGAGGGAGTGTAATTCCTTATCGTCTGGAAGGCGTAGTAAAGGTCCTTGGGCAGACGAACCGCATCCACCTTGCCGCTGACTCGGGCGACTTCGCTCGAATCCTGCCTGCCGTCGGCATCGCTATCCGAGAAGTAAATCGACGCATATCCCGACCACTTGGAGAAGGAGGTGTTGGTGTAGGCCGTGCCGTCGATTGTGGTGGCGCCGGTATCGGCGTTGCCAATGCGATTTGCGTGATACCAGAACAAGCGTCCGATACCGCCGCCCGGTGTACCGGTCGTGCCGCCATAGACAAAGGTGTCCTGGTTCAAGCCATAGGTGTCGTTCGTCCCCTGCTTGAATCCGTAGAAGGGCGGCGAGTAGATATCCCAGTAGCGTCGCGCCGCTTCATCGCGGAAGTCCTCCGCTTCGAGAAGGGGCGCGGTATTGCGGCGCAGGGCGGTGTAGGCCCGGAACATGACGCCGGAGTTCGCCTGATCCGCTGGCTTCAGGTCCGTATCGGAAACCGCATCCGTCGAGGCATCCTCGCCGACCATCACGCCGTAGTATTCGGCAATGTCATTGAGCTCGGCATTATTGGTGTTGTTGGAATCGCCGCGATAGCCCATGGCGCGTCCGTTGTTCGGGTCATATTGCTTCCTCAGATTCACCATCTGCGTCATTTGCGACGCTTCGACAGGGCTATTGCCCGCCTCATAGGCGATCACGCTGGGGCTGTTGCGGAAGTAGATGATGCTGGCCGTCATGACAGCCACGCGCTGATTCCACTGAGTGCCTGTGACATCCGCTTCGGCGTCGCCGGCGGGGCAGATATTAGCAATCCCGAAATGGTCGAAGGAGGAGACATCGACACGCTGCGGAGAGACGTGCATCCAGCGGACATAATTGGAGTACGAGGCGTTGATCATGCTGGCGGTGTAGTCGTGCATCCAGTCCGGATAGGCCTGACCCACTGCCGCCCATTCATTCGAGGAGCGCTGGGAGAAGCCATTAAAATACGTCCAAACGCCATTGAGCCAGACACCGCCGGTTTCAGCGCCGCCCTTGAATTGCAGTTCGCGGAATCCGGTTACCAGGCTGCTGGAATCCACGACCGTGCCGCCGACGGAGAGGTTGTTGTAGACCGTGTAGAGATATGGATCGGTCGGACTCCACCAGTGCAATCCCGTGGCCGCTACGGATGCGGTTAGAACTTGCTTGGCGCCGGCCGCAATTGCGGTTGCCGTGCCGGTGAGCGTAGCAACCGCAGTCCCTTTCTGGTTGACTACTACGGCCGACAAGGTCACGGTCTGGCTGGAGGTGGTATCGTTTTCCACCTCGGACTCGACCGTAATGGTCGCGCTATTCCCCGATATATTGAAGTTGCTTGCATAAATGTACGCGCCCTGGGTTCCCAGGCCGTCGAACAGCGGCAGAGTCTGGTGGACGGTGCCCATTACCCACAGATTGACATGATGGTTGAGGCCGCCGAAGTCAGGATAGAGGGCCTTTCTATTCCACTGAAACGCCGTCGCGGTAGCCTGTTCCTGGTAAGTGGTCGTGTTGTCGATATAGACCGCCAACTGGTTGTCCGTGGTGCCGTAGTTCAGGTGGCTGGTGATATCCACGCCATATGCCGTGACTCCGTTCTCCGAGAGTCCCACCTGAGTTCCGTTCAGGTAGATGACGCCGGCTTGCCGCATCCCCTCAAACTCCAGGTAAACCTTGTCGCCTTTCAGGCTGCTCGGGATCAGGAAGTGCTTGCGGTACCAGACCTGGCCGGTAAAGCTACACGTGTCTCCGCTGCTATGGCTGATCAGGCAGCGGAACGAATCGACGTCGTTGAAGGTGTGCGGGGTGCTGACCGTGGTCCAGGATGAGTCGTTGTAGCCGTAAGCCTGCGCTCCGGAGACATTCGACTGAAGGAAGAGCCAGTCCATATCGAAGTTGTACTTCACCCGCGCGGTTGTAGGCGGTACGTATTGCGCATAAGCATAAGGCGCAACAAGGGTTAGCAGTAGGGCAGCAAAGATGGCAACGGTCAAGCACGCGCTCAGACGATATGCGAGTGCCCGCCTGTAGGGGGGGGTGTTGTGCTGGGACATGATTTCTCCTTATTTTGGTACCCTCCTCAAAATTCAATAGGGAAGGTACGGTTTGTCAGGCTATGCCCCGAAGGATGCGCCTGTCAAGATAATTTGTTGTCATATCCGGCAATATCAACTGCATCACTGCTATGCATACCTTTATCCCCAAATCTGAGGCCGGATGATAGAGCTGTCTTGCTGGGTAACGTAATTGAGTTAATAGCAAAATCTTAGTTCCCCGCGGAAATTTTTACTCCCGTAACTAATTATTTTTATTTTATTGTTGACAACTCAATCGAACAATATCTAGCATAATTGCCGGGTTTGAAAGTGTTTCCGTATCGGAGCAGAAGCATCTCCGAACCAAAACACTCGACGGCACACCAGCAAGTCAGGCGACTCGAATGTCTCATAAAATCAGCCTGGGCAGATTTTATGAGATGTGTGGCCGGTCTTGGATTGAATGCCCCAAACTGATCCACCCATTTTTCATGGAGGAAAAATGCGTATCAAGTATTCATTCTCTCTCCTTGCCGCTCTGCTTCTCGGCGGCGCGCTGCAACTCGCTCACGCGCAACTCGCTCTCACCGAAAACAGTGCAACCGAGTGGACTGCCACCAACGGCACTATTACGGTGAACTTCAATCCGGAAGCTGGGGAACTGTTTGGTGTCTACCTGAATGCCTACTCCAGCGACAATCTGGTCGATCTGACCCAGACCGGCGGCGACGGCAATCCCAAGGGCCTGTACATGGATAACACCGGCACAAATATGGGAGGATTCGGTCCTACAGGCGTAACTCCGACGGCGGGCTATCACCTGGACAGCGGTGTCTATCTTGACTGGTGGATCAGTTGGGCGGCCGGTTCCGGAAGTCCGTTTACCTGGACGGTGCATTACGCTCTCTTTCCCAACGACCCAACGGTATGGACCTATGTTGTGTCCAACTACGATTCGGCTGAAGGCAGCGCCAACATGGGCCAGGTCCAGTATGTGAATCGCATCAGCTGGGTCTACTTCTACGACACCTACGAGTACAACGAGGGGCTGAACAATCTGGGCGGCTGGTCGCTTACGCTTCCTCCTAACGCGGATGTCAACTCCGGCGATCCGGGGCGCGCTGTGCAGAATGCCTGCGTAGACCTGCACGGCTTCACGGATCTTCCATCCTCTGGCTGGGGACGCGAGTTCTATACCAAGTACGATTACTCGACTTTTGAGTATCTGCACCAGGCGCAGTGCCTTTACGGCAGCCAGTTCTCCGCCTGCTCGATCTTCCCCAGCACGGAGAGCAATGAGGGTGGTCCGACCAAACAGAATCTGGCCTTCACTACGAATATTCTGATGGGCGAGCTGAACTCCAACCATCTGAATAACAACACGCCCGGTTACACGCCCACGACAAATGGCCAGACACGCATCTTTGGCCCGGTGGGCTTCCAGTACAGGGAGGGCGTTTCCGGCGCCACGGCTTACACCGACGCTGTGAATTCGATCTCCGGCGCGTTGACGAACTTCAACAATGACAACATCCTTAAGAATGCCGGCTATGTTGCGACCGGAACCACTCGCGGCACCGTAAAGCCCACCATCACCGGCGGCGGCTCCAGCTCGGCGAATACCGCTTGGGCGGTGCTGGCCGATCAAAACAAGACTTTTCAGTATTCGGGCGTCGGATACCAGTATTGGACGGCCCTCAACTCCAGCGGCGCGGGAACCATCTCCAACGTCTGGCCTGGAACCTATCGGTTGAGCAGCTATGTACTGGGCCAGTGGGGCGAGTTGCGCAAGGACGGGATCACCGTCACGGCCAACACCACCACCAGCCCCGCATACACCTTCACGCCTGAGAACTTCAGCCCCAGCGGCGACGCCGCCGTATGGACCATCGGTACGCCGACTCGCTCCTCCGACAAGTTCCTGCACGGCTCGAACACCGCCAACGGTGCGCAATCCTGCAATGGATGCGATGATCGCGAGTACTTTGGCGCGTGGAACTACTGGGCGGACTTCTCAGCCAATAATGGTTCTGTGGTTTACTACGCGACCGCTGTCGGCTCGACTGCCGCGACGAACAACCTTCAGAAATGGAATTACACGCAGTGGAACGAGTTCGATCCCGGCCTGTATGACTCCGGCAACGACACCACCGACAACTATCAGAACACCATTCCTTCTTACGTGAAGGGTCTCTCCGGCCACAGCGGCACCAACGGCGTCACAACTGCGGTTCCACCGTGGTATGTCTACTTCACAACCACCTCGGCGCAATCGGCGCAGGGCGGCTATGTTGATCTGTCCGTCAGCCTTGCTTGCGTTGAAGCCAACCTGACGGCCTCGCTAAACGGGCACGCGCTGACATGGAATGCCATCAAGAACAGCGATTGCTCGGTGCGCAGCGGCCTCTCCGGCACCACTCAATGGGTGGTCTTCGAGTGGCCGACCTCCGACCTGGTTGCCGCGGGCAGCAAGGACACTCTGGAACTGACCGTTGCCGGCAACGTGCAAGGCGTCGAATACGATGCGCTGCGCATGGAAATCTCCAGCAAGGGCGCCAATCCCAGCAACACAGGCTGGCATGACTATGAGTACGTCACCAGCGGCACATACACCGCGGCCAACGATGCCGTTGCAAACAACTAATCGATTCAGCTTGTAAGAACTGAATCAAAAAAACAAGGCGAGGAAGAGTCCGCAGTCGAGCAAGAGGTTGATTCTTCCTCGCTTTGTTGTTTGATAAGCACTTAACTTGTTGAATATAAATATATTACTCAACTTGTATTTCCACAGGTAAATCACTAATTGCTTTGGTGTATTTCCTCTTGACAACTCAAATGCGGCGGGCCTACTATCGTTTGCGTGTCTGAAAGTATCTCTGTATTGAATTATACAGATTCAATACTTCCACAACACACTTGTCTCAATTGTCTGCCTGAGTGGATCAGAGGATATCCATGATTGAACGAAGGTTTCCAAACTGATCTGCTCATTTTTCTTTGTTTGACCATTTTTCATGGAGGAAAAATGCGAATCAAGTATTTTCTCACTCTTCTTGTCGCCCTGCTGCTCGGCGGCGCGTTGCAACTCGCTCACGCACAAGCTATCACTGAAACCAGCGGAACCGACTGGCACATCACTAACGGCTCTCTTATCCTGGACTTCAATCCAGCCGCCGGGGAAATCTACAATTTGTACCTGGCGTCCTATCCTAGCGACAATCTCGTCGATCTGACCCAGACCGGCGGCGACGGCAATCCCAAGGGCCTGTACATGGATAACGACGGCACCTGTCAGTCGCAGGGAATCGGCAGCTCTTCCACTCCCACGTCCGGCTATCACTTGGACAGCGGTCACTATCTGGACTTCTGGATCAGTTGGCCGACCAGTTCCAGTTGCACAATGACGCTGACCTTGCACTACATTGTCTTCCCGAACGATCCGACGGTGTGGACCTATTATGTAGCCAACCACGCTTCAGGAGCGGGGCAGGGCACCTTTGGCCAGCTCCAATATCTCTTCCGCATCAGCGGTGTTTACTTCACCGAAACCTACGAATACAACGAAGGGCTGCAAAACCTGGGCGGCTGGTCGGAGACGCTGCCGACCGTCACAGCGGCTGAAGGCAACGACGCTGCTCGTACGGTGCAGAATGCCTGCTTTGATCTGCATGGCATCTCGCTTCCCTCCCAGTGGGGCCGTGAATTTGAAACCAAGTACGATTACTCGACCTACGAATACCTGCACCAGGCGCAGTGCGCTTATGGCAGTCAGTTTGCCGCCTGCTCGATCTTTCCCAGCATGGAAACAGGCATGGGCGGCCCAACCAAGCAGGATCTGGCTCTTACGGGGAACATCCTGATGGGCGAATTGAACTCCAACCACTTGGAAAACGGCACCCCTGGCTACGTGACGACTGGCGCGACCACGCGCATCTGGGGCCCGATCGGCTACCAGTTCTCCGAGGGTGTCTCCGCCGCTACGGCGTACTCCAACGCGGTGAATTCGATTGCCGGCGCGAGGACAAACTTCAACAACGACGGCGTCCTGACCGGTGCCGGCTATGTTGCGACCGGAACAACCCGCGGCACCGTTTCGCCCACCATCACCAACGGCGGCTCCGGCTCGGCGAACACCGCATGGGCGGTTCTGAGCGATCAGAAGACGAATATGCAGTACTCGGCCAATGGATACCAGTACTGGACGACCCTCAACTCCAGCGGCACAGGAACCATCTCCAATGTCTGGCCTGGAACCTACCGGCTGACCAGCTATGTACTGGGCCAGTGGGGCGAGTTGCGTCAGGACGGCATCACCGTCACGGCAAACACCACCACCAGCCCCAAGTACACCTTCACGCCGGAGAACTTTTCGAGCAGCGGCGGTTCTACCATTTGGAATATCGGCACACCGACTCGCTCCTCTAACAAGTTCCTGCACGGCACCAACACCGCCAACGGCTCACAGGCCTGCGCGGGTTGCGAAGATCGCGAGTACTTTGGCACCTGGAACTATTGGGCGGACTTCTCGGCTAATAACGGTTCCGTGGTCTACTACGCGACCGCTGTCGGCTCGACTGCCGCGACGAACAACCTTCAGAAATGGAATTACACGCAGTGGAACGAGTTCGATCCCGGCCTGTATGACTCCGGCAACGACACCACCGACAACTATCAGAACACCATTCCTTCTTACGTGAAGGGTCTCTCCGGCCACAGCGGCACCAACGGCGTTACCACGCCGGTTCCACCGTGGTATGTCTACTTCACGACAACCTCGGCGCAGGATTCTTCGGGCGGCTATGTTGATGTTTCTATCAGCCTTTCCTGCGTGGAAGCCAACCTGACTGCTTCGCTGAACGGGCACGCGCTGACCTGGAATGCCATCAAGAACAGCGATTGCTCGGTGCGCAGCGGCTTCTCCGGAACCACCCAGTGGGTGGTCTTCGAGTGGCCGACCTCCGATCTGGTTGCCGCGGGCAGCAAGGACACGCTGGAACTGACCGTTGCCGGCAACGTGCAGGGCGTGGAGTATGATGCGCTGCGCATGGAAATCTCCAGCAAGGGCGCCAATCCCAGCAACACAGGCTGGCATGACTATGAGTACGTCACCAGCGGCACATACACCGCGGCCAACGATGCCGTTGCAAACAACTAATCGATTCAGCTTGTAAGAACTGAATCAAAAAAACAAGGCGAGGAAGAGTCCGCAGTCGAGCAAGAGGTGGATTCTTCCTTGCTTTTTATTCGATAAGTACTTAACTTATTGAATATGAAACATATAACTAAATAGACAAGATCAAAGAAGAAATTATTTTCATTTTCGCATGATTTTCACTTGACAAGTCAATTTTTTCTGGCCTAGTATTCCCCTCGTGTTTGAAAGTTTCTCTGTATTGAAAGAGTAATTCTGATAACACGGTCTTCCCCAAAAACATCCCTGGCGGCTATCTGGCGACCTCTTTCCCAAACGATGATTTCCAGATTAATCTGCCCATTTTTCTAGGAGGAAAAATGCATATTAAGCACTATCTCTCCCTCATTGCTGCATCGCTTCTAGGCAGCGCGCTGCAACTCGCTCACGCACAAGCTATCACTGAAACCAGCGGAACCGACTGGCATATCACCAACGGTTCTCTTATCCTGGACTTCAATCCAGCCGCTGGCGAAATCTACAATATGTACCTGGCGGCCTATCCCAGCGACAATCTTGTCGATCTTACCCAGACCGGCGGCGACGGCAATCCCAAGGGCCTGTACATGGATAACGACGGTACGTGTCAGACCCAGGGGATCGGCAGCTCCTCCACCCCCACAGCTGGCTATCACCTGAGTTCCGGCAGTTATCTGGACTTCTGGATCAGTTGGCCGACCAGTTCCAGTTGCACAATGACGCTGACCTTGCATTACATTGTCTTCGCGAACGATCCCACCGTGTGGACCTATTATGTGGCCAACCACGCTTCAGGAGCGGGGCAGGGCACCTTCGGCCAACTCCAGTATCTCTTCCGCATCAGCGGAGTCTACTTCACTGAAACCTACCAGGCCGACTCGGGGCTGAACAATCTGGCCGGTGTGTCGGTGACGCGCCCGATCGTCACAGCGGCCGAAGGCGCCGACGCCGCTCGCACGGTACAGAACGCCTGCTTTGATCTGCATGGCATCACGCTTCCTGCCCAGTGGGGCCGTGAATTCGACACCAAGTACGATTTCGCAACCTATGAGTACCTGCATAAGGCGCAGTGCGCTTACGGCAGCCAGTTCGCCGCCTGTTCCGTCTTCCCAAGCACCGAGACCAATGAGGCTGGTCCGACCAAGCAGAATGAGGCCTTCACTGGGAATATTCTGATGGGCGAATTCAACTCCAACCATCTGAACAATAACTCGCCCGGCTACGTGACAACGGGCGCGACGACGCGCATCTGGGGCCCGATGGGCTTCCAGTTCTCGGAGGGCGTCTCCGGCGCCACGGCGTACACCAACGCAGTGAATTCGATTTCCGGCGCGTTGACCAACTTCAACAAAGATTCCATCCTGACTGGCGCAGGATATGTTGCCACCGGAACCACGCGCGGCACCGTTTCGCCCACCATCACCAACGGCGGCTCCGGCTCGGCGAATACCGCCTGGGCAGTGCTGACAGACCAGAAGACGAATATGCAGTACTCGGCCAATGGATACGAGTACTGGACAGCTTTGAACTCCAGCGGCGCGGGAACCATGGCCAATGTCTGGCCTGGAACCTATCGTCTGACCAGCTACATTCTCGGCCAGTGGGGCGAGTTGCGCCAGGACGGGATTTCCGTCACGGCGAATACCACCACCAGCCCCGCATATAACTTCACGCCGGAGAACTTCAGCCCCAGCGGCGACGCTGCCGTCTGGACGATCGGCACTCCCGACCGCTCCTCGCACGAATTCCTGCACGGCGAGAATCTCAATGGAAACACGGGTTCCTGCTCGGGTTGCGACGACAAGGAGTATTGGGGCACTTGGAACTACTGGGCGGATTTCGCGTCTAATAACGGTTCCGTGGTCTACTACGCGACCGCCGTCGGCTCGACTGGCGCGACGAACAACCTCCAGAAATGGAATTACACGCAATGGGGCGAATTCGATCCTGGCCTGTATGACTCCGGCAACGACACTACCGACAACTATCAGAACACCATTCCTTCTTACGTGAAGGGTCTCTCCGGCCACAGCGGCACCAACGGCGTCACAACTGCGGTTCCACCGTGGTATGTCTACTTCACAACCACCTCCGCGCAGAATGCACAGGGCGGCTACGTCGATCTGTCCGTGAGTCTGGCCTGCGTTGAAGCCAACCTGACCGCCACACTGAACGGGCACGCGCTAACCTGGAGTGCCATCAAGAACAGCGATTGCTCGGTGCGCAGCGGCCTTTCCGGCACCACTCAATGGGTGGTCTTCGAGTGGCCGACCTCTGACCTGGTTGCCGCGGGCAGCAAGGACACTCTAGAACTGACAGTTTCTGGAAATGGGCAGGGCGTTCAATACGATGCGCTGCGCATGGAAGTCTCCAGCAAGGGTGCCAATCCCTCCAACACAGGCTGGCATGACTACGAGTATGTCACCTCCGGCACTTACACTGCGGCGGATGACGGGGTGGCGAACAACGGCACCGGCGGCGGTGGTGGCGGCAACCTGATCCCGAACGGCACCTACGTGATCAAGAACGTCTACAGCGGCCTTGCGCTCAGCGATCCCGGTTCCTCAGATG
>CAYOYX010000018.1:0-45641 GCA_964408275.1 uncultured Occallatibacter sp. | reverse complement strand
ACTTTTCTGGCGTCTTCGCAATATCCGGTCTCAAGATCGTAAACAGGTTCTAAGCACTTCAGCGCGTTCAAAGGTTGCTACTCGCTCGGCTAATGGGCCTGGTATGCCAGGAGCAGTCGTAATCGCAGCAGCGTGCGAAGAGCGCGATGCGGGCAGCGCGAGCTGGACGGCCTCTGCTTCGATTACGGCTCCAGCCAGCAGCAGAAGACGCTCGACGACATTGCGCAGTTCGCGAATATTTCCCGGCCATGCGTACTGCTTGAGCGCATCAATTGCCTCCTCGGAAAATGGAACAGGCTTCCATCCATTCTGCGCGCTGACCTGGCAGGCAAAGTGCTCGACCAGCGCGGGCAGGTCTTCAACGCGCTGGCGCAACGGCGGCAATTGAACGGGAAAGACCACGACGCGATGATAGAGATCGCGCCGGAACTGTCCGGATTCAACTAACTGCTCGAGGTTGCGATGCGTGGCGACAACAACGCGCACATCGACCGTGGTGGGCTTGCCGGACGGGTGAGTTTAAGTGCGTTCTCGACAGTGACTAATAATTTCTCAGTGGAAAGAGGCTTTTCGAGAAAATCCAATGCGCCGAGCCGCGTGGCTTTTACGGCCATCTCGATATGAGCCTGCCCGCTCATCATCACGACCGGAGCAGCGACATCGGCATTCTTCAGGTCTTCGAGCAGCGCAAGTCCATCGCGGCGCGGCATCACCACATCGCTGAGGATGAGGTCGAAAGGCTGCGTGCGGGCAAGTTCCAGAGCGCGGGCAGCATTGTCGCAGACGACAGCCTCGTGGCCCGCAAGCCGAAAGGCGCGAGAAAGCGAAGCCAGCGTATTGGCTTCGTCATCGACGATAAGGATTTTTGCTTTGGCGGTCATAAATGCAGCTTTCAGCTTTTAGCTATTCGCTTTCAACTTCGGGTTATCGTGAGTTTGAGATATTCTTCGGCAACGTGATGACGAAGACTGCGCCGCCGCCGAGACGGCTTTCTACGGCGATGGTTCCTGCGTGGTCGGCGACGACCGATTGCACAATCGCCAGACCGAGGCCGGTGCCGTGCTGCTTGGTCGTGTAGTAAGGAGTGAAGAGGCGCTCGCATTCTTCTGGCGTGAGTCCTGCGCCGGTGTCGGCGATACGAATTTCAATTTGATCGCCTTTTGGCTTGGCGGAGAGAGTGAGCGTGCCGCCCTCCGGCATTGCATCCATTGCGTTGAGAACAAGATTCGAAAGCGCGCGATGCAGCAGTTCCGGATCGACATTGAGCGGCATGGGATCTGCGGAGAGTTCGACCTCAAAGCAAATTTTCGCTTCGTTCTTATCGCCTGCGGCTTCGTAGAGTGAGCGAACGCGTTCGATCACATCTTTTGCATCGATCATCTCCGGTTGCGGCTTGGGCATCTTACTGAAGTCGCTGAAGCGGCCAATGATGGTTTTCAGATTGGCGATCTCCATGCTCAATGTTTGCGTGCTCTCGCGGAAAACCTCTTCGAACTCCGCCTCTGAAAGCGCGCGAGAACGCACAAGATTTTCCACAGTGAGTTGCAATGGAAAGAGCGGGTTTTTCAACTCATGCGCAAGCCTGCGCGCAAGTTCGCGCCAAGCGGCTACGCGCTCACTCTGCACCAGCCGTTCGCGCTGACTGGCGAGTTGCCCGGTCATGTGATTGAAGCCGCGCGCCAGCACATCGATCTCATCACGACCGCGCTTCCGCTTGCGCTCCGGGACGCGAGTCTCCCAGTTGCCCTGGGAAACTTCATCTGCGGCGCGCGCCAACTGCTCGATGGGCCGCGAGACACGCGCAGCGATCCATAGGCTCGCCAGTATCGCCAGCAGAATTCCACCGGCGGCAACTCCGTATGCGATGGCGCGAATATGCTGCTGCGCCTCGATCATGCCGCTGCGTGAAATGGCCACTGTGAGTACAGCCAGCACAGCACCCTCATTATTTTTAAGTGGAATTGCCGTGGCATTTACACTGTCTTCGCGCCGGGAAGTGAGATAAATAATCCCGCTCGATGTCTGACCGGTTTTGCGCGCCGGATCGATCAAAGATTGATAGCTGACCGCGTTGGTAACAGGGCCGAACTGGCTTATCAGCTGCGCAGGATCGAATGGGGCTAAGAGTTGCTGAAATGCTGACAATTGTGACGTGTTGGTATTGTTGTAAAGTCCAATCATCATTCCCGGCGCGACGGGCAAGTCCGCAAGAAAGCTCTGATCGAGGCGCATTCCGCCGACCAGCCTCACAGAAGGCTCGGCGGCTGAGTCGGAACGCCGCACCGCTCTCACCGCAAAAAGGCCGAGAGCAGCGCTGCCATCGGGCAGTTCTTCGCGCTTGAGAAAGGTTGCTGTGAATTGAGCGGTAGCAGGTTCCGGATACGCTAGCGGCATGAAACGATTCACCTTTATCGATCACTATGCAAACGGATCGCTATAGTAGGCCGCAGTAACAAAATGCACGATGCCCGCGCAAAGTCAGTTTAGATGGGGCGCCTTCGTTGACCGGATGACAAGAAGCTGGCCGGCATTTGTGGAAAGTCCAGGACCGCACCTTTAAGGAATAATCAAAATTTCTTCAGGAGGGTCATTCGATGAAATCTCTTAATGGATTCAGCGCCCAAATGATCAGGCGCACTTGGCGCGTTGTTCTGCCGGTCACTCTTTCGCTCATACTTTGCGCGATCGTCCCTGCCAGCCTGCCTGCGCAGACAGTTGGCGGCGCGATCATTGGCCTTGCCGGTTCGGGCCTGGTGTTATCGGAAAGCTATAACGCGAATGGCGTCACTGGCACCAAGACAATCACCTTTGGCTCGAGCACCCCCGGCTTGCCGAACTTTACTTTTCCCGACGGCATCCTTCCCAACGGCACAAGCTATAGCGTAACTATATCCTCCCTTCCCTCGAACCCTGGGCAGATGTGCGCCATCACCGGCCAAATTGGCTTCGTAGGGGCTGGAACCCCGGCTAACAGCCATGTCGTTGTTTACTGCTATAACATCAGCGGAACGGTCTCCGGTCTTCCGTATGGCCAAAGCATAAACCTTCAGAACAATCTCGAATCACCGCTTATGATCTCATCGGATGGCGTCTTCCTCTTTCCCCCTGCAGTTGATTACGCTGGCGCTATCAATCCCAGCGCAAACGGAGCATATGGCGCAAACTACAGCGTCACCGTTTCTGGTTCTCCATACTCATGGGGGACGTGTTCAGTAACGCATGGGAGCGGCACCGCCGATGCGAATCCGCTGCAACCATACAACTCCATTCAAAATGTATGGGTGATATGTCAGGCTAATAATGTAGTGGCGCCGGCTTCGCAATGGACCCCACTCACCAATCTCGCCAAAGACAGCTCCGGCAATTTGTTTTATCCGGGAACGATGCTGCTGCTGCCAGATGGCAGTGTGCTGGTCAACGGCCCAACGGGGAACTATTCCGAGGAATGGCTTCGTCTTATCCCGGATAGCACTGGAAGCTATGTCAACGGCGCCTGGAGTTCTGTCCCCAACTCGATCTGCCCCCACGGCCTTTTTGCTTCGCAGGTGATGTCGAATGGAAAGGTGTTTATCGCAGGCGGCGAATACCCCGGCCCTGGGAATGCGCCGTCTGGGTGCACAGGCCTGGTCGATGCCGAGATTTACGATCCTTCCGTATCTCCGGCAGGCTCATGGACCGCAGCAAATCCCCCTGCGAATCTTATCAATCCAAGCGCTAAGGGAAACAACATCAAGGGTGGCCATGCGCTAGGATGCCCGTCCGGCACTAATCAAGGGTTTCTCGACATGATATCCGAGACGCTCCCGGACGGCGGCGTCCTGATGGCCCCAGTCTGCCCCATGAATTGCGGGGATACGCTTGTCTACAACCCCACCACGGGCTGGTTGGCGAATGCTATTCCGCTCGCAAATACTGGCGGCGCTAATCCAACTGGATATAGCTGTAGCCAGCAGGAGGACACATGGGTCAAATTGCAGGATGGCAGCATTCTCACCGCTGATCCACCGTCACCTCCCGCACAGGCTGGAAATCTGCAAACCCCTCAAACATCCGAGCGATTTTTCCCATCGCAATCCCATCCGCCTGGCCAATGGAGTTCTGAAGCCTCGTTAGGTTTCGCGCTGTATGACACCGAATATGGCTGGAGCGGTGGAGGAGAGACTGGGCCGGCTTTCTTGTTACCCAGCGGCAAGGCAGTCTTCATTGGAGGCAGCCCTGTGATGGGAACGTATGATCCAATTGCCAACGTGTGGAGTCAGACGTCCATTGCGCCCAACGGCCCCGCAACCGGAGGAGTGCTCATGGGGGGATTCGACTCGCCTGGAGCGATGATGGCCGACGGAAAGATACTACTGACACTCGGCTTTGCGGCGACCTCCTACAACTCAGAACCCGGGCCGTTTTTCTTTTATGAATATGATCCTACGCAAGGCGCCTATACCGAAGAACGCGGCCCCGGCAACTCCGGGGCGCCAAGCCTCTGGTCAGACTGCGGCTCAACCGCGATGCTTGATCTGCCGGACGGAACGGTTCTGGCCGAGAGCGGGTGTGGCGGCAACGGCGGCGCCAATCCACAACTCTATGTCTATACGCCAAACGGAAGCCCTCTTCTCCAAGGGCAGCCGAAGGTTCAAAACGTCACTGCGGCGGGAGGCAACTGCGGCACTTGTTACCTACTGACTGGGACGGGGTTGAACGGAATCTCTGAAGGAGCCTCTTACGGAGACGATGCGCAAATGGCGACAGATTTTCCTATCGTGCGGCTGAAAGACGGAAGCGGAAACATCGCCTACGCGAGAACTTTCAATTGGAGCACTATCAGCCTTGTTTCTGGAGCTTCAGGCAACACAAACTTCCAACTGCCTGCGGGGTTTGGTCCCTGCGACCTTCAGCTTGTGGCCAATGGGAACTCTTCAACCGCGTTTTCATTCACTCAAAATTGTGTGATACCACCGAGCGAGATCCCGATTTGCGATCCAAAGTGCGCCCTCGGCTCGGTTGCCGTTTGGAGCGCGCGGAACAATTTCGGAGACCCTTGGCAAGACGTTTGGCTCGACGGGACATCGCTGACTATTCCGATACCGGACCCAGATGCTGTCGCGCTCGCTAAAAACTTGCAGGTCTCAATCGACACACAAGCCCTGATGGGGCCTGATGCTGGGAGGCAGGTATTAACCGAGGGCGCGGGGCACGGAGTATCAAGCAACAGCCTCTCATTGATCGTTGGTCCAACGATCGTGTTGAAGGACCGCGTCCTGGGATCAGCGCGCGTGGGCAGCGCGCACATATTCACGGGTAAACTTTCAATTCCATACGATTCGCATATGTTGTCCAGTCGAGCGACGATCCGGTTAGTGACGTTCGACGATCATCTGGGGCGATGGATCGATGCAGGACCTCAAAGCATTAACGAATCCAAGCACGTTGTAACCGCGAATATCTCAGGAATTGGGAAGTTCGCGGTCGTTGCAGACACGAAACGGACTCCGTAATTAGCATACTGATTTGGCTTGTATTGATTGAAACTTTATTGCCCGAATATGAGTTGATCATTCGGCGCAAATAACCTGTTCGCGAAGTTGAGTTAACCATCGCTATTAACTCACCCGAAAATGGATCCCAACGAACGCTGATTGCTATGGTAGACACGGTCGATCAGAGGGCGCGAGATCCCAGACGCATGGTGACATCCCGGTTACAATAATTGGTTGGAAAGGACCATCTATCGTGGCGATGCCTATGAATTTCATCGTTCCCGCGCCTCTGGCGGCAGACTGATCGCGTAACGATCTCAGCCGTCAATACACCCGCAATAAGGATGCGAAGAACGGCAAGGGAATCGAATTGATCTATCTGGCCGTAAAATAGCTATGAACGGAAATTCGGGAAAATAAAACAGCCAATCAAGGAGCAAAAAATGGAACGGCGAAGTTTTCTGAAAGCGGCAGCGGCCTCCACTGCGGTTGCCATGATCTTCGACAAGCGTACAGCCTGGGCGCAACAGGCGGGAACCCACATTGAAATCCTTGTGAACGAGCCCATTGCCACTATCGCGCCAGAAATCTACGGGCACTTTACCGAACATCTGGGTTCGGCAGTCTACGACGGCATTTATGTCGGCGAGAACTCGAAGATCGCCAACCAGCAAGGTCTGCGCTCGGCGCTCATCGACAAGATGCGCGTCATCAAAGCGCCAATGGTTCGCTGGCCGGGCGGCTGCTTTGCCGACAGCTACGACTGGCGCGACGGCATTGGTCCCCGCAAGACTCGTCCACGCCGCACCAATTTCTGGACCGACGGCTTCCCCGCTTCGTTGCAGAAGAAGAACATCCCGCAGGTCTTCGACCCCAACGAGTTCGGCACCGATGATTTTGTTCGGTTCTGCAAACTCACCGGCGCGGAACCCTACATTGCCGGCAATGTGCGCAGTTTGACGCCGCTCGATTTTGACCATTGGGTCGAGTACTGCAACTCGCCACGCGGGACTACCACGCTGGCTGAGACGCGCGAGGCCGCCGGTTCGCCCGATCCGTACAACGTGCGCTACTGGGGCGTAGGCAACGAGAGCTGGGGTTGCGGCGGAAACTTCGATCCAGAGGACTATGCCGTTGAGTTCAAGCGCTACACGGCCTGGGTTCCCAGCTACGGCGTACCGCTGCGCTTTGTGGCCTCTGGACCCAACAGCGACGAGCAGGCCTGGACGCGCGGCTTCTTCTCCAAGCTGCTCCACGGCCAGCCCAGCAACGACATGAAGGGTGTCTGGGGCTTCAGTGTGCATCACTACGCCACTAACCTCTCTCGCGGCAAAACCCAGGACTGGGATAAAGAGAAAGGTGATGCACTTAACTTCGACCCTATCGACTGGTATGAGCTGTGCAAGGAGACGGACCGCATTGAGAGCATCATCCTCGACCATTGGACAGCCCTCGGCGAGTTCGACCTCGACAGAAAAGTAAAACTGGTCGTGGACGAGTACGGCCCCTGGTATAAACCCGGCACCGAGAACGGTCCTGAGCAGTTGTTCGGCCAGCAGATCACTGTGCGCGACGCTGTGGCGACCGCCCTGTCGCTGGACACATTCAATCGTCATGCGGACAAGGTGGGCATGGCCGCCTGCGCGCAACTGGTCAACTGCATCAATTCGCTCTTTCTTGCTCGCGGCGACAAGTTCGCCACTACGCCGGTCTTCAACGTCTTTGAGATGTATGCGGCGCACCAGGGCGGAACGGCGCTGCGATCCGAGTTTTCTTCGCCCGAAGTACGCTACGACCGCGACGGCAAACCGGCTAGCTTTGCGGGCCTCAAAGGATCGGCCTCACTGAAGGGCAAGACGCTGACGTTGACCGCTGTCAATCCCGACGTGAGCCAGCCCCGCGAAGCTGAAATCGTTTTGCGTGGCGCGAAGGCAATCAGCGCGAAAGCATTGGTGGTGGCGGAAAGCGACATCCATGCTCACAACACCCTCGAAGAGCCGGAGCAGGTAAAGTCCCGCGCCGCTGATGTCCGCCTGAACGCGAACTCGTTGAGCTTCACCTTCCCGCCGGCTTCGGTGGTCAAGATCGAAGTGCAATTGAGTTAGGGATTCTTTCGGAAGCGTCCCCTGTTTAGGGGGACGTTTCCTGTTGCGCCGCAATGGAGGGGGATGGGTGCTTTGCGCGATTTGCCTCATGGCCAGCTTTTAATCAGGATGGCTTTTGCTGTCGTCTGCTGCTGCGCGCTGACGCATTCGGGCGCACAGGAGCAGGCGAAAGCTATAACCAGTCCTCAGGTTGCAACCGCGGCCTCGCCCCAGGCCTGCGCGCCTTCCGGCGGAGAGCCGGCGCCGATCCGCTTTGAGGACATCGTTGCGCAATCGGGCATCAACTTCAAGCTGGAAAACAGCGTCAGTCCGCAGCGGTATTCGATCGAGACGATGCTGGGGGGCGTTGCTGTCTTCGACTACAACAACGATGGGTTGCTCGACATTTTTTTGACCAATGGCGCGGCGATTCCGTCGCTTGAGAAAACGGGGCCGAAGTACTGGAACCGGCTCTATCGGAATAACGGAGACGGCACGTTTACAGACGTAACCGAGCAGGCCGGGGTCCAGGGCGTCGGCTATTCGATGGGAGTGGCGGCCGGAGACTACGATAACGACGGCTTTGTAGACCTTTATGTAACGGGCGTGAATCGCAACCAGTTGCTGCACAACAATGGCGACGGCACATTCACCGATGTGACAGAAAAGGCCGGGGTGAGCGGCACGATTCCCGGCTACGGAAAGCCATGGGCGGTGGCAGCCGGGTGGTTCGATGCGAATCACTCGGGACGGCTCGATCTGATGGTCATCAATTATTTGGATTACAACATTGCGACCGCGAAGCTATGCTCGATTGGCGAGGCGCGAACCTATTGCGCGCCAGGCAACTTCAAGGGTACGCCAAACATCCTTTACAGGAACAACGGCGACGGCACCTTCACCGATGTTTCCGTGGCCTCGCGCGTCGGGCAATACATCGGCAAGGGAATGGGTTTGGCTTTTGGGGATTTTGACGGCGACGGCTACACCGATGTTTTTATTTCGAACGACACCTACCCAAACTTTCTTTTGCGCAACAACGGCGACGGCACATTCAAGAATGTGGCGCTTGAGCAAGGAGTTGCCTACACGTCGAATGGAAGCATGGTTGCGGGCATGGGAGCGGAGTTTCGCGACGTGAATGACGATGGGTTGCCGGACATCTTCCATACCGCCATGTTCGGCGATACGTTTCCGATTTACAAGAACACTGGGACGCAATTCGACGATGTGACAGACACATCCGGAATTACTGCGCTGAGCCGTCGCTTGACGGCCTGGGGCACGGGAGCCTTCGATTTCGACAACGATGGAAGAAAAGACTTGTTCGTGGCAGGCGGCGCGATTTTGGACAACGAGCTTGAAGTTCTGCATAGGCCTGCGCTGTTGCCGGACGGCGTGTGGCGCAACATGGGCAATTTCAAGTTCTGCGATGCAAGTGCAAAGGCTGGCGATGCAGTGATGGAAGCAAAGATGCATCGCGGCGCGGCCTTCGGTTCGCTGAACAACAACGGCAAGATCGATGCGGTGGTCAGCGTCATACACGACAAGCCGCAGCTGCTCATGAACCGCGGCGGCAACGGGAATCACTGGATCATTCTGAATCTCGTGGGAACGAAAGACAACCGCGACGGGCTTGGCACAAAGGTGAAGATTACGACGGCGGAGGGCACACAATATAACACAGCCACGACCGCCGTAGGCTATAGCTCATCGAGCGACAAGCGCGTACACTTCGGGCTAGGCAACGCTGGGACGATTGACAGGATTGAACTCGAATGGCCGACCGGCGTGAAGCAGGTGCTGACCAACGTGAAAGCGGATCAGGTGCTGACAGTCGTGGAAAACGCGCCAGCTACTGTACCGGTTCCTCGACCTTGAGGATCTGATCGGCCGCGGGCTTGTCGATACGCTGCACGATACCGCTCGGCCAGCGGATTTCTACATAATCGATTTTGTTTTCGTTGCCGAGTCCGAAGTGCGCCCGCCTGTCGCTCGAAGACATGAAGCCAACACTGGTAGAGACGTGGTTCCAGAGTTCTCTTCCCGAGGTTGTATGTACTTTGATTCGGGCGCCGATTCCGTCCCGATTGCTCTTTTTACCGCGAAGATCAAACATGATCCAATGATTCTTGACCAGCGCATTGTTGATCAGGATTCGAGGCCTCTCGCCAAGCGAGGTCACAACCAGGTCCATGAAACCGTCGTTGTTTAAGTCGACGAAAGCGGAGCCGCGCTGATATCCGACAAAGGAGAAGTCCGGCCCCATCTTCCCGGTAACATCAACAAAAGTCTTGCCGCCCACGTTTTCAAACATAGTGTCATGCTGCTTGGATGTTGCGCTGAGATCGTCTACGTCTCCATTCGCGGAGTAAATATCTTTCCAGCCGTCGTTGTTGTAGTCCACAAACCCGATGCTCCATCCGGAGAGACTCTTGCTCAGCGACCCGATCTTCGTGGGCCAGGTCACATCGCTGAAAGACTTGCCGCCATCGTTCTTGAGAATTCCGAAGACTTGCCCTGCAAGATCGTTGTAAATAATATCCACCCATCCATCGTTGTTAAAATCCTTCGCGTCCGAACCCATGCCGGAAACGGCATATCCTCGATCGTTGTAAGCCACTCCATACTCCAGGCCGCTTTCTTTGAAGGTTCCATTTCCCTGGTTGATAAAAAGAAAATTAGGCTCTGTGTCGTTGGCGATGAAGATATCCATGAGGCCATTCCCGGTGAAATCCGCAATCGATATGCCCATTCCCTTGCCCAGCGCCTTGCCGATGCCGCTGGCCTCGGTCACATCTTCGAAGCGGCCCTTCCCGAGATTGCGATATATCCTCGATTCCACGCTCTTATACACGGTCGGACTGCAGAACTCCTCCCGCTTCGCGTCCATAAAGCATTGCTTGTCTGTTTGCGGGGTCCAAGTAGTGTAATTTGTGACGATAAGGTCAAGCAATCCGTCGTTGTCGTAGTCGAACCACGCTGCCCCAACGCTCAACACATTGGCGGGTTTGTGATCGAGTCCCGATCCGATCGTCACATCGGTGAATGTGCCGTCCCCATTGTTGTGGTAAAGAGCATTTCTTCCCGCATTGCAAACAAAGATATCCTCGTTGCCATCGTTGTCGTAGTCGGCCACTGCTACTCCGAAACTGAAGCCAAGCTCCGCTCCGCCAACTCCGGCTTTGGCCGTTACATCTTCAAAAGTGCCGTCGCCCCTATTTCGCAAAAGGCAGTTGTAATAGGCTGGCGAGGACTTTTCAAGCTCTGGAAGCTGCGCTCCATTGGTAAAGAAAAGGTCCATCCGGCCGTCGTTGTCGTAGTCGATGGCCGCCACCCCGCCGCACATCGGAATGGGAAAATACTTTCTTCCAGCGTACCCATTGTTCGTCCTGTAAGAAAACGATGAACGCTTGGAGACATCGGTAAACCAATAGGACGCCGCATCGGGCGGATTAGGGTCTAGCGCCGGACGAATACCAGTGCTTTCGGTTAACGGTAAATCGCGGGCTTCCACGAGCTTCGATATTGATGCAGTCCATGAAAATGCCCGACGGACGGCCAAGCCGGAAAAGCAAGCAGCTAAGAGCGCCAATATTCTTCGACGGGTCACAACTGTCATCTCAATGCGCCCATACTCGCAGCAGTAAAACACCGTGCGCGGGGACCGTCGCCGAATAAGCTCCATCGGCGAATTCCACGTCCTGATGGGTCCAAAGGTCGCGCGCCTTATTCGCTGCGCCACCGAGATGTAAATCGCGAGCGTTCACTTTGGCCTGTGTGGCCGTGGAGCCGAGGTTCACCACAGCCACTGCCACGCCTCCGTCGGCAAGCGGCTTGATCCAGGTTTCCAGATTGCCGTTTCTTGCAGGAGAGGCCTGCTTGCCCAGCGGATCCTGATCGATCGCAATAACCTCTTTGTTGAGCAGTATTTCCCTAGTCGCCGCGGACATATTGCGCACATCGTTTCCGGCCAGTAGCGGCGATGCGGTCACAGCCCACAGGCTCATATGGGTGCGGTACTCATCGTCCGTCATGTGTCCATTGCCGACCTCAAGCATATCCGGATCATTCCAGTGTCCGGGTCCGGCGTAAGACGCAGTAGGCACCTGTCTCTCGATGTTGGCGATCATGCTCGACCATTCGTCGCGGATATCGTCGGTGGTACGCCAGAGATTTCCGCCTGCATCCGCACCCCATTTCTCTACGCTGCCCCATCCGTATTCGCACAAGCTGTAGACGATCGGCCGGCCGGTTGCTTGCAGCGCATCGCCCATCTTCTGATACACAGCTTGCAGTTTGTCGTTTTTGTAAATCGATCGCGCGCTGCACCAGTCGTATTTCAGATAGTCGACACCCCAGACGGCAAATGTCTTTGCGTCCTGCTCTTCGTGACCATAACTTGCGGGGTAACCGGCGCATGTCCGCGGTCCAGGAGAAGAATAGATGCCCAGCTTCAGTCCCTTTGAATGAACATAATCCGCCAAGGCCTTCATATCGGGAAACTTGTGGTTTGCCTGCAGGTTTCCCTGCGCGTCGCGCAAGCCTTCCCAGGTATCGTCGATGTTGACGTAGAT
This sequence comes from uncultured Occallatibacter sp., assembly GCA_964408275.1. Taxonomy (GTDB): domain Bacteria; phylum Acidobacteriota; class Terriglobia; order Terriglobales; family Acidobacteriaceae; genus Telmatobacter. The sequence continues at coordinate 33,506 of CAYOYX010000018.1, read as the reverse complement.
GTAACCCGCGTCGCGCATCCCGCTTGAAACCAGGGCGTCTGCGATGGTCCGCACCGTCGCGTCGTCGATCTTGCTCTCAAACAGATTCCAGCTATTCCATCCCATCGGTGGAGTTTTGGCCAAGCCGTTATATGGCACCTTGTGGAGTTGTGGAGGCTCAATGTAACCAGCCACCGGAGATTCGTCTGCCGGCGAGAAGGGCTTGGCGAGCCAGGAATCGCCAGAGTCCTTGATAATGCGCAACTCGCCGTTGACCAGATCGCCGGCCATGAAGGGAATCGTTGCCGACGCGCCTCCGAAGAGTTCAAAGTGATTCCCGGCTGCGCTTCCCTTTACCTCCGCGAGATACCCCGGCATCTTGACGGTGCCCGTCAATTGGACGCCGTCCTGCTTGATGTCTAAGATCGCCTTTTGTAATTCACCGTTGTCCAGCGCCTTGCCGGTTGCAACCCAGCGTCCGCCAATGCTCTGAGCTCCCACTGAAATTGACAGCAACGTCACGCCTGCGGCGAGACACAAGGCCCTTATGCCCCAGGATGCAGAAGTGACTCTCTTGCAGCGCATATCGTCGATCATATTCTTTCACCATTTCGCAAAAAACATTTTCCTGTCAACTGTCCTACTTGCCTGATCCGCCATCGGGACGAAACTCGACGACGCGCATCATCTCGCGATCCTGTTCTTCCTTTTTGTCTTTGATTTCATCGAAGCGCTTTGACTGCTGCCCGCTGCGCGCGTCGCCGGTGCGAACGTAGAGCTGGAGCAGTCCGAAGTTCGCTGCGTAATTGTCTCGATCAAGCTGAATGGCCCGTTCAAGATAGGTTTGAGCAGCGGGATAGTTGCGCGTTGTCACACAAATCTGGCCAAGCTCGGCCAACACATAGGGATGATCCGGCTGCAGCTCAAGCGATTTCTTTAATTCGCTTGTCGCATCGTCGAGACGGCCTTCCTGGCGGGCAATCCGGCCCAGATAGAAGTGCGCTTCCGGTGAAGTTTTCGGCGCCGCAATCGCCTGCTGAAGCCACTTGACCGCGTTGTCGTAATCCTTCGCTCTGAAATATGCAGCACCAAGCGCGAGAATCCCTTCAGCATCTTGCGGGCGCAGAGCATGGTATTTATTGAGATACGGCAGAGCATCAGACGGATCCTGCGAAAAAGACACAACCGTCCCCAATCCAAGATTGTATTCGGGATTGTCAGGCGCCAGTTTGACTGCTTCCGCAACAGCCTTCCGCGCCTCGGCGTAGAGACCGAGGTTGAGGCAGATTGAGCCGAATTCATACGCCAAATCAGCGTCCGCGGGCCGCAACTCGCGAGCGTGGGCAAGGTAACCGAGAGCACCCTGATAATCCTTGGCGGTCTTTGCAATTCGGGTTAGATCCACAAGAACAACTGCTGACTTGCTATCTGCCGCAAATGCGCGTTCCAGAGTGGCGCGGGCCTGCTCCAGCTTTCCTTCCGCCTCTTGCGCCAATCCCAGAATGCGCAGTCCGGAGGGAGAAAGCGGCTGCCGGTCAGCGGCGGCTGCAAATATTCTTTCAATAAGATCGGCGCGGCGCGCAGTACGCAAGGCAGGTAGACACAAGGTTGCATCCTGCTCTGTCAGATCGGGGTTTGCAGCCAGGGAAGTGGCGATTCGATCCGTATCTTCTCTGTTTCCGAGGCTGGCCTCATCCGCGCAGAGAATATCCTGGGCACCGACCTGGGCCCGAGCCGAAGCGCTGAGCCGAGCGAGGTGCGCGAGAGAGGACCGGTAACTCCTCTCCCAACTCAGAATGGTTGCGATCTGATAGTTTGCCTCATCGCTGGCCGGATCCATTTGGGCTGCCTTCTCGCTGAGCTGGAGCGCTTCAGCGCGAGCGGTGGGGTCGGTTGCGGCAGTCCGCATATCGATACGGCTCAAATTCATGAAAGCGGCGGCGAGCCTTGGGCTGTGGCGTATCGCGGCGGAGAAGCTCTTTCGGGCGCCGTTCGCATCTCCCTGTTGAACCTGGACAACGCCAAGCAGATTCTCGATGCCGCCATCATTTGGGAACCGCTTACTTGCATCGGCTATCAGCATACGCGCGCCATCGAGATTGTTCGCCTCAATCTGCTGCTGGATTGAAAGTAGAGTCTGCTTGTATGGTGCTCCCTCATCCTGAACTTGCGCTGCAAATATGAGTGGCCATATGAAAATGATCAAAATCAGGAGTGCTCCGGTTCCGGCACGGTGGTGAATAACTCGCAGCAGGCCGGGGTTCCGAACTTGATTTGGTGCGACGGTCTTCATACTTAGGTCCATTGTACTGTCTTGATGGAGTCACGAATAGTTAAGATGTCACCGGTATATCTCGTGTTGGCTTTCCGAAAAAAACGCGTCATCTGGCCCAAATGCAGGCCAGATGACGCGGGATATGGAAAAACATCAGTCCTGCGTCTTAGAACTCGAGACGTCCGGAGAATTGGATCGTGCGCGGCGCGCTAACGCCGCCGTTCCATTGACCAAAGGCGCTGTTTGAAACGTCTGTGTTAAACGACACCTGAGGACCGTTGTTGACGTTGTTCCCCGTCGAGTTGATCAGGGAATGGTTGTTGAAAAGGTTGAAGGCGTTGACGGCAAACTTGAAGGTCGCCTTCCCGTCGATCTTCGTGTTCTTGGCCAGCGAGAAGTCGAGATTCTTCCAGGACGGGCCATAGATCGTTGATTCCGCATTGCCGTAGCCCGTGTAACCGAATTGAGTAAACGCGGACGCAGACTCGAATGCATTCGGGTTCAAGTATGGAACGCCGCTCTTCGGGTTGTAGTGGTTGCGCCCGCTCAACTGCACCGTCTGACCCGGCAGGATGCCTGGTACGCAGCCTTCACGCAACAGTGGAGCAACCGAATAGGTAGCGCAGGTTTTAGAGTAGAACGAGAACGGCTGACCGTAATCGTAGTGGAAGAGCGGGACGACCTTCCATCCTCCGACGATTGCATCGGAAACGCCGTGGCTATTGACGAACTGCTTGCCATAGCCAAAGGGTAGATCGTAAATTGCTGTGAGCTGAAGGGTAATTGGAGTGTTATCCGGAACGAGCGACCAAGCCCTCGGTTTCTCGTTGAACGGCGAGAACATCTCCTGGTTGCCCTGGTAGCCGGGGCCTGCTTCGTTGCCGCCACCCTGTACGCTGGCGGTGGCGTCGGTGTACATCTTCTGAATTGTCCAGGTGCCGAGTACGTAAAGCCCCTTGCTGAGATGACGCTCCACCTTGCCCTGGAAGGAGTTGTAAATGGAGGTGGCATGCTTCTCGTTGTGTCCCTGCAAGACGCCGCAGTACATCGGGTATTCTGCCAGAGCCTGTTGAACGGTTGCGCAGGAACCCAGTTGCGAGATGAAGTTGTCGTAAGGAATCGGAACACCGTCCAGCGTCGGTACGCCGTTCACTAACGGCGTAGCTGCCGTAAAGACATCGTTCAAATGTGTGCCGAGCGCCTGGATCTGGGGGCTATTCGGGTTGAGAACATTGAGCGGGCTTAAAAGCGAAGGCAGGTGAGTGCCCTTGGTGCCCACATAGGAGATGGTCAGGAAAAAGTTGCTCGGCAGTTGATGCTCCACCGTCAAATTCCACTGAGCTGAATATGAGCGTTTGTTGGCGTCGAGCGGGCGGTAGTAGGGCTGGGTTTGGCCGTTGTCAAAGGCGGAGTTGATCGAGCTGGCCGTGTTTCCCGTCTGGGCCGCGGTGATGCCGTTTTGCAGATAAAGAGCGGGGATATTCAAGGATCCGCTCGGAGTCTGACTCAAAGTGATTGTCTTGTTGAAGCCATCCTCGGACATACCGCCGCCCCAGCCGGGATAGAAGGAGGTATCGTAGTACAGGCCGTAACCGGCGCGAACAACGGTCTTTTCGTTGACGGTGTAGGCAAGTCCGACGCGTGGAGCGACATTCGACCTGACAGGAATCTCAGGATAAGGCGCGCCGTAGCTGGCCGTTCCCCAACTGTTTCCCGCGTACGCGAGGCGGCCAGGCAGGTAGTTCTTCACACCAGCGACAGTAAGGTAAGCGCCGGGGTTTGTGCCCTGCGGATCGAAGAATGACATATGGTTGTACTTCTCGGAAAAGGACGTCACATAGTCCCAGCGGGCACTGAGGTTGGCAGTCAGCCGTGGGGTTATGCGCCACTCGTCGCCGAAGTGGGCGGCATAGCCATACTGGCGTGGATACACACCCAGCAGATTGTCATAAGTGACAGTGGCCTGATCGACGGCGCCGAGGTAGAAGGCGGCCATCGCGTCGCCGGGGCAGCCTTTCGGGCATACAACGGCACTCGAGTTGCCTGTGGTCGAGCCGTCGAAGGCGAAAGTACCGCCGTTATTGCCGCCGAGGTGAATGGCGGAACCTAACTTCTTCCACTCAAATCCGGCCTTGAGCGTATGCTTTCCATGCACATACGTGAAGACATCGTTCAAGCCGTAGGTGCCGCGCGTGGTGATATCTCTGGATGAGTCGGACGGGGCGTTGTCGCCCAACTGGGTCCAGTTCTGGTTGAACGACATAGTGGGCATATCCACGGTATTGGCGACGCCCGATACCTTCGGCAGACTGGAGCCGGCATCGAGCTGGAAGTAGCCCTCGTTGCGGTTCAGGTAGCCGAAGCTGAAGTGGTTGAACATGGTATCGGTGATGGTGTGCTCCCAGTTGATGCGCTGAATAGGCGCGTTTTCAGGACTGGCAGGTTGGGCGTTGGAGAGCGCCTTTGGAAGGTCGCTGGCGAAGTTGAGGCCGCTGTACTGCCACCAATAGGTGTAGTACAGATGATCCTTTTGTCCGATGTTGAAATCGGCGCGGGCAAAGTAGACGTTCTCGTTGTTGGTGAGCGCGCCTTGGCCAGAAACCGGAACCAGGTAGTTGTTCAATTCACCGCCGGAGGTCGGAGTAGGCAATGCCGCCAGCCATGCTTTGGCGATGGAGTCCTCATAAATGGGGTTGATGATGTTGCCGGGAATAGCCGTTCCGGCATTCGCGCCATATTTCACCGGATCGTTGGGATAATAAAGCTGATTCAGGGAGCCGTCAGCACGTGTCCAGCCGCTGAAGTTGCCGGCGCGGTCGTTCACTGACGCAATCGTGTCCTTGGCGCTCACCGAGCCGCCGCGATCCTGGTAGCCTTCCCAGTTGAAGTAGAAGTATCCCTTGACCTTGGCCTTGTCGCCGTGAAAACCGGGGAGATAAATCGGTCCGCCGATGTAGGCGCCAAAGTCGTTTTGCTTGTCAGGGCTGACATATTTGCCATTGGACAGCTTTGCTGCGCCGTACTGGGAGGCATTGAGGAAATCGTTGCGGATGTACTCGTATCCGCCGCCATGGAATTTCTCGCCGCCGCTCTTGGTTTGGATAATCAGCTGGGCCGAAGTCGTGTTGCCGTACTGCGCGTCATAGTTGGCGCTCAGCACCTTGACTTCGCTGGTGATGTCAGGCGACATTCCGAAGTCGGACTGCAGAGCGACCATGCCGCTCTGGTTCATGAACCCTTCCTCTGTGGTCACTCCGTCGACGATCGCTTCGTCGCCGGTGGCGATGCCGCCGTTGAAGCGGGCGTTGAGGGCGTTGTTGCCGCCGGCTGAGGTTACGCCGGGCATCATGGTCGCCACTTCGATCGATGAACGCGGAGCGCCTGCGACGATCAGCGGGATATCTTGCAGAGCCTCGGGGCTGATGCCGGCTTCAATGGTCTGATTCTCGAAGTTGATCAGCGAGGTATCACCAATAACCGTCATGGTTTCTTCAGCTGCTCCGACGGCCAAATGCACATCGACATGCCCAAACTGGTTGATCGCAAGTTCGATGCCATTCTCCGTTTCCGACTTGAATCCAGCGGCAGATACCACAAGATCGTATTTGCCTGGCGTCAAGTTGCGGAATGTATACTGGCCCGTGCTATCCGAAACGAAGCTGGATTTGAAGCCGGAAGCCTCGTTTGTCAGTGTCAGGTTTGCGCCAGATACCGTTTTATTGCTTGGATCGGTTACCGTGCCTGAGAGCGAAGCGTTGATATCCTGCCCATAGCACAGATTTGTTGCGGTCGTGATGAACATTGCGAGAAATGCCAGTAGTAAGCAGTTCAGCATTCGTGTAGTTTTTTTTCGCATTGCGTCTCCTCTGTCTCCCTTTCGAGATTTTCTGCCTGTTACTATTAGTTACTCTTCGGCTGCATTCTCCGAAAGAGTTGTTTGCGTTCCATGAGTCCTGTCAGACACTAGACGGGAATTAGAGTCCTGTCAGTACCAGACTGGAACTCACCCATGCATCGTAAATTCCGTAGTGAATTTGCCGGCCATTTCCAATATCAATGGCCGGGATTGTCTTGGTTAGGTTCCAGCAATTGTGGTACAGTTGCCAGCCACACCTCCCACGCCACCTCCTTTCCCGGATGTCTGCCCTACGCCCCAAGCGATGATCGGGATACGCCATAAGCCCCGTTCCGCACCTTGGAGAGGGAGCATATGGGTTCCTTTGCACCTCCGGCCTGGAGTCGGCCACCTTAAAACCAGACACAAAGTCGCAATGTCTATGCTCTATGTCTATGCTCTGAGCCGTACTCAAGAATATGCATCCGGGTAAACGCTTTCCCTGCCCCATAGACCGTTTGGTTTACATTTTCACCACTCTTTAGTCTGAGGAACGCATCGATTAGAGCAGTAATGAAAAGATTTCGTAATGCTTGTCGCAGTTTGTTTGGTATGATACGTATAGATAATCATTATTTTCAACGCGTTACGATTTTTCGCGTTTGCAGATTCACAGTAATCTTGAACTTCGTTTGCTACGTGGTAGAGTGTATCGTGAAGGAATTGAAGGGGTATGTTGAAGGCCTATTCGGCGCTTAGGGCGCAGGAACTCAGTTCGAAGCGAGTCGACTTGGTGCGCGATCACCTCAGTGAGGTGTTGGAGAGTCGTGCCTTTGCGGGAAGCAAGCGCGCTCAGGATTTTCTTCGTCTGGTGGTGGAACATGCTCTGATGGGGGAAGTTGAGGCCCTGCGGGAACGAATGATTGGCGTCGAGATGTTCGGACGTCCGGTTGCTTACGATACCGCAAACGACTCCGTAGTCCGCGTCAAGGCCAGTGAGGTCCGTAAGAAGCTGGCGCAGTTCTATTCCGAACAGAAGAAAAACCCGCCGGTGCGCATCGAGCTGCCGAGAGGATCTTATGTGCCGGAGTTTCGCTTCGAGCCTGGAGTGGCGCCCGCTCGACCACTGCCTGAAACTCTCGATTCATATGAACAATCCGCTCTCTCGGCAAAGGAAGCCTCTGGACGCGGCCCGCAGTTGGCGCCGCAATCCTCGCGGCGGAGGTTCACCCGCCCGCAGTTACTGTACGCTACAACGGCGCTGGGATTCGTTTTCCTCGCTTTGTTAGGCTACGCGGGCTTCAATATTTGGCATACCTCAAAGGCTATGCATGAAATTCATTCCATAGCAGTTCTACCTCTTGAAAACCTTTCCGGCGATCCCAGCCAGGAATACTTGGCGGACGGAATGACGGAAGAGTTGATTGCCGATCTCGGCCAGGTTTCCGCTTTGCGCGTCATATCCAGAACATCTGCAATGAGTTACAAGGGCACGACGAAGAGGGTGCCGGAAATAGCTCGCGAACTTGGGGTCGAGGGAGTTGTGGAGGGGTCCGTACTGCTCGAAGGCAAGCAGATTAGAATTACTACGCAGCTGATCGATGCCAAGACCGATCAACACATCTGGTCCCACAGCTATGTCAGGGACATTACCAGCATTCTGGCTTTGCAGGGAGAGGTGGCTCAAGCCATTGCCGACGAGGTAAGCATCAATGTAACTCCACAGGAGCAAGCGCGTCTGGCCCGTTTGCGCCCCGTCAACCCGGCTGCGCAAGATTTGTATTTGCAGGGTAAACTCCGGTTGTACCAGGGTGATTTCAAGGGCGCCATCGAGCTTCTTCAGAAGGCGCTCAATGTCGATCCAAATTCAGCTCAGGCTCATGCCGCGTTGGCAGATTGTTACAGTTGGATGGGCGAATCTGGAAGGATGCCCTATTCCGAGGCGTTTTCCCTGGAGAGAACTGAGGCGACCAGAGCGGTCGAGCAGGACGACTCGCTATCCGATGGTCATGTCGAGCTTGCAAATGCGGCGATGGATTTGAATTGGGACTGGACCACCGCGGCCAAGGAGTTTCGGCGAGCACGAGTACTCAATCCAAATTCAGTAAGGGTCCATGAAAGATATGCGATCTTCCTGTTGCGAACAGGCCAAACCTCCGAAGCCGTTAGCGAGGTAATGCGAGCCCTGGAACTGGATCCTGTCTCTGGCCGTTCCTACAGGGACGCGAGCTTCATCTACTATTTTTCCCGGCAATACGACCAGGCGTTTGCGCTGATCGAAAGAGTTCATGGGATGCATATCGATGTCCCTGAAGATTCATTCCTCTATGGCGATATCTATGCGGAAAAGGGTATGTATGCGCAAGCTATCGGCAGTTTTCTCAAAGATGGGGACAGTCCGCACGCCCTGGGCCACTTGGGCAACGCTTATGCCCGTGCGGGCCGCATCGATGAAGCTCGAAGAACCATCTCGCAACTGGAACAGCATATACGGCGCGATGGGTTTGGGAGTTACGAAATTGCGTTAGTCTATGCGGGACTGGGCAACAAAGATCAGGCCTTCGCGTGGCTTGAAAATTCTTATCGATCGCATGATGAAGGGCTAACCAACCTGATGGTCGATCCTTGTCTTGACCCGCTGCGCTCCGACCCTCGCTTTACCAGCCTTGTGCGGCGTGTCGGTTTCATAAACTAGTACCGTGCCCGCAAACATGAGTCATTCATTTTCCGGCGCGCTTGCTTTCCGGTGAAATTCCATCGGATTGCAATGTAATCCCGGCCTGCGCGTCGTTTTCAGGCTTTGGTCTGGCGGCGCAAAGCAAAGATCTTCTCGATGCGACGTTTTTCCAGGCATTGACGGCAGAACACAGGCTCTAGTTCAGCCACGGTCAACAACACTGGCATGAGCTATACTCGACTAGCAGTATACAAAGGGAGGGCATTGATGCGGTTACTGGGAATGGTTCGAGTTGCGATGTGCGTGGCGATCGTGTCCGCGCTGGGAATGCCGGGCTGGGTGGCGGCGCAATCCGGCGCCAATACTATCCTGAAGCCGGCTGAAGTTGAAAAACTGTTTCCGGCTACAGTGTATTACGTAGGGCAGAGCGCGCCTTCGCAACTGCGCAACTCCGGCGGCGTGAAGTTTGGCGATGGCCATTACGTGCTGGTCAGCCTGGTGGATACCAGCGGCTACTCGACGGGTGTAGCGGCAAAGTATCAGGGCTACATAATCACCGAGACGACGCTCAAGATCGGCGGAAAACTTCTGCCAGCAGGAGCTTATGGATTCGGCTTCCTGAACGGCGATGAATTTTTGATCACGGATCTGGGCGGTGGCCAAGTGCTGACCGAGAAGCCGGCTACCGATCAGACCATAGACCGGCCGAGGCCTCTGCAAGTCAGCGACGATCCGGCTGGCGGTTTCCGCCTGTATGCCGGTCGCAGATATATACACTTCACTCGGTAAGGCGAAGAACGTGGGATTCTGGAGGCACGGCCCTGTCGAGGGAGGTTACTTGCGGCGCGCGCGAACCGGAAGATTGCTCTGGGTAATTCTTCGATTCTTAGCCGCAGCTTTATATCTTTACGGCGCGGCGGAGGCCGCCGCACTGGATCCCGCAACACCGCTCGCCAATTACAACCGGCAGGTATGGGGCATGGAGAATGGCCTGCCACAAAATACCGTCCAGGCGCTCGCGCAGACAAAGGACGGCCTTCTCTGGATCGGCACAGAGGTGGGGCTGGCGCGCTTTGACGGTGCCGCTTTCCGTTCTTACGACATCAACACCAACCCCTCCCTGCCCAGCAGCGACATTCGTTGTCTGCTCGCCGCCCGCGACGGTTCTCTCTGGATTGGAACCAGTGCGGGGCTGGCGCGGTGGAAGAACGGCACGGCCACGGTGTTCACTAAAAAGGAAGGTCTGCCGGACGCTGCGATTCTGAACCTGGACGAAATGCAGGACGGACGCATCGCGCTGTTGACCGAGCAGGGGCCGGCGATGCAGTCGGGCGAGCGATTTGCCGCAGTGGCAAATTGGGCTCGTCCAGCGGTGCCCAGGGAACTGCCCGGCAGCCGCATTCAGGCCGAGCTCACCGACCGAGAGGGATCGGTCTGGATCGGCACCAGCACCGGACTGGCGCGGTGGCGGCAAGGCAGGGTCGAGCGCTTTCCTGTTACAGATTCGCTGGCCGCCGCTTCCATTCTCGCTTTGCTCGAAGACCGAGAGGGAAATCTCTGGGTTGGGACGGCGGACGATGGATTGCTTATCCTGCGCGATCAGCGCTTCCATACGCTGGACGAGCGGGAAGGACTCTCTTCCAACCGCATCACCGCCGTAGTGGAAGACAGCGCCGGAACTCTGTGGGCGGGAACGCAAGGAGGCGGACTGAATGCCCTTCGCCGCGATGCCGGCGCGGCAGGCTGGCGCGTAAGCGGCACGTTTACTGTGGGCAGCGGCTTGGCCAGCAATGTGATCCTGTCCCTGGCCGCCGCGCCCAACGGCGATCTGTGGGTCGGCACCCCCGACGGGTTGAACCGGATTCGCGGCAATCATGTCGCAACTTATACATCTGCCGATGGGTTGCCTGACGATTTCATCCGCTCGCTGCTGATCGATGCGGACGGCTCGCTCTGGGTTGGGACGCGGCGCGGATTGACTCACTGGCAGACAGGCACAAGCGGCCACGGCGGGTCAATCGAATTGCGGATGAAGACTTACACCCATGCGGATGGCCTGGGAAGCGACCTGGTGGGCGCAATGGCGCGAGACTCCAACGGGGATCTTTGGGTGGCAACGTTCGCGGGCCTGTCGCGGCTGCGCAATGGTTCCATCTCCAACTTCACTATGCAGGACGGACTGCCAAGCAACGTGATCACTGCGCTGCTTCCCCTTCCCGGTGACGTACTCCTTGCCGGCACGCAGAGCGAGGGTTGGGCGAGTTGGGACGGCAGGCGTTTCTCGGCAGCGCCTCCTGCTGACTCCGCGCAAACCAGCATTCACGCAATCCTCGACGATACGTTGGGCCATCTTTGGTTCGCAACGGCCAGCGGTATTGCCCGTTGCGATTTTCTGCCCGTCCACTCGCAATCCGGAAGTTGCGCAAACTGGATTTCGTTGGGGACGGCAGACGGGTTGAGGAGTCGCGAAACGGCAATCAATAGCCATCCTTCCGCATGGCGCTCTCGCGACGGTTCTCTTTGGTTCAGCACCCCCAAGGGGCTTGTCTCGGTTGACCCCGCGCATTTCCCGGTCAACCTTCTTCCGCCTCCGGTCGTTCTGGAGAGCTTTCTGGTCGACGACGCGATGCGGCCGTCCGGCTCATCCGGCCGCGCGCTGCGGATTGAAGCCGGCCATGTGCACTTTGAATTCGATTATGCCGGCCTCAGCTTTGTGGCGCCTCTCAAGGTGCGTTACCGTTATCTGCTAGATGGCTTCGATCGTGGCTGGACCGAAGCCGGCGCGCGCCGTGCGGCTTACTATACAAACATTCCTCCCGGCCACTACACCTTCCGCGTTCAGGCCGCCAACAACGACGGTGTTTGGAATACCGACGGAGCGATGTTGAGCTTTGAATTGCGGCCTCATTTCTACCAGACGCTCTGGTTCTACGCGTTGCTGCTGGCGATTGTGACCGGTGCGGTTGCCGTGTTGGTGCGTCTCCGGCTGCGGCAGGCTAAGCGGGAGTTTCAAGCCGTTCTTGGCGAGCGCAGCCGAATTGCGCGCGAAATTCATGATACTCTCGCCCAAGGGTATGTCGGTGTCTCGGTCCAACTCGAACTGCTGGCCGAATTCCTGCGCCAGCATAAGATTGAGACGGCGGCAAAGCAGCTTGATACTCTGCGCAAGTTTGTACGTGAGGGTTTGACCGATGCTCGTCAGTCGATCTGGGCGTTGCGCACGCCGGACTTGGAAGAGGGGACTCTACCCATCCAGCTACGCCGCATGACGGAGGCTGACCGAGATGCCAGTCTGACCCCGCACTTCAACCTTTGCGGCGCTTACCGCCCCCTGCAGCCCGAAACCGAAAAGGAAATTCTGCGGATAGCGCAGGAGGCTATTCACAATGTGAAAAAGCACGCCCGCGCCAGTGAACTCCATGTGCTGCTCGAATATGGTCGGACGATGGTTCAACTTGTGGTAAGGGACAACGGGTGCGGTGGCGTGGATAACGCCGCGCTGGCATTGCTCGCTGGACATTTCGGATTGAAAGGAATGCACGAGCGCGCCGCGCTGATCGGCGGCACACTCGAATTGCGGAGCGAGCCGGGTGCGGGCACGACGGTACAGTTGAGCGCGCCTCTTCCCGAGATCGTGCGTCCATAGACAGGAGAAGATCAGTGACAGCCGAAGTGATTCGCGTGCTAGTGGCGGAAGATCACAACATCGTGCGCCAGGGATTCGTTGCGCTGCTGAATGAGATTGGCGGCTTGGAGGTGGTCGCGGAAGCTGCTGACGGCGCGGAAGCGATCGAGCAATTCCGCAAGCATCAGCCCGACATCACGTTGATGGACCTCCGGATGCCTCGATTGAGCGGCGTCGATGCCATCCGCATGCTGCGCGCTGACTATCCGCAGTCCCGCTTCATTGTCCTTACAACATATGACGGAGACGAAGACATTTATCGCGCCCTGAAAGCCGGCGCGCGGGCTTACGTCCTCAAGGGCATGACGAAGGAGGAATTGGTCAGTGTTATCCGCGCGGTTCACGCCGGCCGCTCCCATATTCCTCCGGCGATTGCCAACCGGCTCGCCGAGCGCATGGGCACGGAAAATCTTACACCGCGCGAATTCGAAGTGCTCGAGCAGATCGTGCGCGGATGCAGCAACAAGGAGATAGCCCTTGCTTTAAGCGTAGGAGAAGCAACAGTGAAGACCCACATCAATAGCCTGCTCGGCAAGCTTGGCGTTACAGACCGCACACAGGCGGCCACGGCGGCCATTCAACGCGGCATTGTTCCCCTCGAATCATTGAAGAAGGAGAGCCTGTAACCATGCGGATTTTCAGAAGCATATTGCTGTGCGGCGCTGTTTGTTCTACTGCCGCATACTCCGTGGCCGCGCAGAAATCCGCGTGGCATCAGGCTACGTCGGCGGAACTTGCGGTGGTGCTGCCCTCGCGAGCTACTGTAGAAAGCGAGCACATCGAAACGGAGATGCGCACTGCCTCGGGAATCGTGGATGATCGCGGCCGGTATATTGCCGGCGTGGTCTTGCTCACCGCGGGTTATTCGGCCGACGGGAAATACTCGCACTACCTGATCGTGCAATCGCCGCTGCGGATCGGCAATTTCCTGCTTCAGCCGGGCCAGTATGCATTGGGATGGACGCGCGGTGAATCGCGCGAGACACTGAGAGTTCACTTCAATGTTGCCGCGACGGGCAAGCTGGCCGGTACAGCCGAGGCTCGCCGGATACCGGATAACATACGTCTGGAGAGCTTGCATATCTGGCCTCCGGAAGAAAAGTCGATGATCCAGATCGGACGCTTCGGGATTTTCTACAAGCTGGCCGGCGATTAGGCACTTGCGTAAATGAGTGAGTCCTTACTTCGAGATTGATTCTTTCGACGAGATGAAGGCTATGAGCAAGATTCAGATTTTGACATTCGCTTTGCTGGCAGCATTGGGAACGGTTTGCCATGCGCAGAATCCCAACAGCACGGAGGCAATCCTGCTGAACAACCGGGGCGTAGCCCAGATGAGCCAGCAGTTCACTCAGCGTGCGGCCGACAGCTTCGCGGAGGCTTTCGATAAAGATCCGAAACTCGCCCAAGCTGGCATCAATCGCGGCATAGCGCTGCTCGCTCTGCAAAAGTTGGATGAAGCGGAGGCGGCGCTCCGCAGGGTCATCGCGCTTGAACCAACGAACCCGCAGGCCTGGTACAACCTCGGTTTGGCGCAACACGCGCAAAGCCAGCTCGATCAGGCACTGGCAAGTTTTCAGCAGGCGGCAAAAGCCGACCCACATGATGCGGATTCCCTCTACTTTGAAGGCGCCTGCTACCAGGAATTGCACAAAACAGATGAGGCTATCGCCAGTTTTCAGGCGGCGCTGGCCGCCAACCCGCTTCATGCGTCCGCGGAGTTTGGACTGGCGCGAGCCTTGCAGCGCTCCGGACGCACAGCAGAGGCAAAAGCTCACTTCGCGCGCTTCCAGTACCTGACCAATGCAAAGATCGCTTCGGCGCTTGGACTCTCCTACGGGGAACAGGGCAGCTATTCGACCGTTCTGGCCGTACCTGAACCGGCGAGCACTCAACGCAAAATGATTCCGGTCCATCTGGTGGCGCATCCAATCGCCGCCGAAGCTTCCGGGGCGGCAAAGAGCCTGCCTGGGTCTACCGCGACGGGCGGTGCCTGCATGATGGACGTCACCGGGACGGGAAACATGGACCTGGTGCTGATGCAATCGGGCGCGCAAGCAATCCGCGTATTGCATGGCAAGGGCAATGGCAGCTATGAAGAGTTCGATGCGGCGGCGGCGGGGTTGAAGGCATCGGGGCACGCTGTGGCTTGCGCGGCGGGTGATTATGACGGCGATGGGTTGAACGATCTGGCGGTTGCGATGGACGACGCTGTGCTGCTGTTCCGCAATCTGGGCAAGGGGAAGTTCCAGAACGTGACAGCTGAGGTCGGGCTGGTTCCCAAAAACCGGCCGACGGGAATCACTTTTATCGATTATGACCACGATGGCGATTTGGATCTTTTCTTGACAGGCGCTCCGATGAAAGAAGGAGGCACGCCTAATGTTTTGTGGCGCAACAACGGCAACAAAGCATTCACCGAGTGGACGGAGCCGACGGGATTGGGCGGAAGCGGGAAGACAGAGTCGGTCATTCTCACCGACTTCAACAACGATCGCGCGGTGGATTCGGTGATGACCGGAGATGGCCCGTCGCCGCTGATCTATGTGAATCCGCGCGAGGGAAAATACTCCACGCAGCCAGTATTCGGCAACGCCCAAATTGCTGCCACGACGGGCATCGCCGTGCTTGATTACAACAAGGACGGCTGGATGGACATTGCTGTCACGCACGCCGGCGCGCCGGGGTTGACGTTGTGGAGGAATGTTGCGGGAGCGGAGAATGTTGGCCGTCGATTTGAAAGAGTGGAACTCCCGCTGCATGATGCGCTGCGGGGTTGGGGCGTTACGGCTGTCGATATCGATAATGACGGATGGATCGATCTGGCGGCGATTGTGGAGACGCAGGCTGGGCCGCAAGTGCGCGTCTTCCGTAATCGCGGCGATGGAAGTTTTGAAGATGTGAGCGTGGCGCTCGGCTTGGACAAAGTCAAGCTGATTGCGCTGCGCGGACTGATTGCTGTCGAGGATAATGGCGCGGCGGACCTTATTGTTACGCAAGTGAATGCGCTGCCGGTGCTGCTGCGCAACGTGGGCGGCAACAAGAATCACTCCGTGCGCCTGGACTTGACAGGTCTGGCCGACAATAAGACGGCCATCGGCGCAAAGGTTGAGGTCTTTGCCAACGGCGGATGGCAGAAGTTTGAGTTAGTCGGCGCATCGGGCTATCAGACGCAGGCTCCGCCACAGATTCTTGCCGGTCTGGGCGATGCGGACCACATTGATCTGCTGCGCATCCTCTGGCCAACCGGCGTACTGCAGGACGAGATCGATCTGCCACGGCAGCGCGTGATTGCGATGAAGGAAGCCGATCGCCGCGGCAGTTCCTGTCCGTTACTCTTCGTCTGGGACGGGCAGAAATATAAATTGGTGACGGATGTGATTGGCGCGGGAGTTGTCGGCCACTGGTTCACGCCTGCGCGCCGCAACATTCCCAACCCCGGCGAGTGGATCAAGGTGGAGGGCGATCGTGCCGCGTTGGTCAACGGACGCGTGAGCCTACGCTTCATGGAGCCGATGGAAGAAGTCAATTACATTGATCAGTTGCGCATGCTCGCGGTCGATCATCCGGGCAGCGTCGAAGTGAATCCCGACGAGCGGTTCCTTGACGATCAGCCTTTTGCCTCGGGGCGCGTGGTGGCCAGCGAGAATCCGCGGCTTCCTGTTGGCGCAAGGGATGGCGAGGGGCGCGATGTGCTGGAGCGGCTGAGCCGTCGCGATCATCTTTTTGCCAGCGGCTTCACCACGCTGCCCTACGACGGTTTTGCGAATCTGCATGCGCTCACGCTGGATCTAGGCCAGTTGGACGCACAGGCCCCGCTGCGGCTGCTGATGACCGGCTATGTGAACTACTTCAGTGCTACTTCGCTTTATGCCGCGTGGCAGGCGGGCATCAAGCCGGTTTCGCCGTACGTCGAAGCCGAGTTGCCCGATGGCAGTTGGCAACGAATCTCCGGCGACGCTGGATTTCCCGCTGGTCTGGAGCGCACCATTGTTGTCGACCTGACCGGCAAGCTGCCTGTGGGCGCGCATCGCATCCGGTTGATGACGAATCTGCAAATCTACTGGGATCAGGTGCGGATTGACCAGAGCGCGAATGCCGAGGCCAGGTCCGCGGAGCTTCCACTTGCCTTCGCCACGCTGCGCTTCCGCGGTTATCCAAAACAAATCGAGGGCGCGAGTCCGGGCGATCTGGATTACGATTACAACCGCGTCAGTCTCACCGGCCCTTTCCAGCATCAGCGCGGAAATTACACCCGGCTGGGCGATGTTACGCCGCTGGTTGCGGGAGTTGACGACCATTTCGCCATCTTTGGCAGCGGTGAGGAGATTGCCGCGGAGTTTGACGCAACCGCGCTGCCTCCGCTGCCCACCGGCTGGAAGCGCGACTACTTCTTTTACGCCAATGGATTTGTGAAGGATATGGACTGGTGGGATGGATCGCCTTATACCGTGGCGCAGCTTCCCTTCCACGGCATGAGCACCTACCCCTATGCCGAGAGCGAGAAGACGCCGGCCAGCTCGGAGTGGATTGATTATCAGTTGAAGTGGAACGACCGATTTGATTCGGGTGAGCCGGTGCGGTCGTACCGCTTCGATTACCGGCAAATGCCTTCGACTCCGGCAGAGGATTTACCGGCGGCTCGGCCATGAACGATCTTGTATTGATGCCGGCCACGCGGCAACTGGAGCTTCTGCGCTCCGGCGAACTCTCGGTTGTGGAGTTGGCTGAGGCGCATATCGCGCAGATTGAGCGGCTGAATCCGCAGTTGAATGTACTTGCTGACTTCGATAGGGAGCGTGTGCGGGCGAAGGCTCGCGAACTGGATGCGCAACGCGAGCCGCGCGGAGCGCTGCATGGCTTGCCGGTCAGCGTGAAGTCGTCGATTGCCGTTGCCGGGTATCGCTGCGAGATCGGCAGTCTGCTGCACAAGGGCGAGATTCCGAGCGAAGACGCCGTGGTTATTGCACGCCTTCGCGCCGCCGGCGCGCTAATTCTTGGCACCACCAATTGCCCTGAGTTCCTGATGGCGTATGAAACGGATAATCTACTGCACGGGCGCACACGGAATCCATGGAATCTGGAATGCACTCCGGGCGGATCGAGCGGCGGCGAGGCTGCTGCGATTGCCGCGGGACTCTCGGCTGCAGGGCTGGGCTCGGACAGCGGCGGTTCGGTCCGGGTGCCGGCGCACTTCACCGGTATCTGCTCGCTCAAGCCCACGCCAGGGCGCATTCCCGGTCGCGGCCATCTGCCTCCGTGCGTGGGGCCGTTCTCGATTTTGGGCGTCATCGGCCCCATGGCGCGCACCATGGAAGATGTGGCACAGCGCTTTCGCGCGCTTGCCGGGCAGGACCCGGCGGATCCTGTCAGCCCGCCGCTCGCGCCAGCCACGCCCTCGCTGGACGAGTTGCGCCGCCTGCCGATCGCCGTCTTCGAAGACGACGGCCTTGCGCCCGTTACCCAGGAGACTCGCCTTGCCGTTCGCGCCACGGCGGAAGCACTGCGCGCGGCGGGCTTTCGCGTGGAGCCGTTTCGCCCCACACATCTGGAGCCGTTGCGCAAGCTTTGGCGGACCTTCTTCGTTCAGTGCGGCGCCATGTTCTATGAGCCGGAGATCCGCGGCCGCCGCGACCGGCTCAGCCCCATCTTCCGCGAGTTTCTTTCGATTGCCGCCGCCGCCGGCCCGCTCAGCGCCGCTGAGTTGCTCAACGCCTGGGCCGCGCTCGATCTTGTCCGCTCGCGGGCGCTCGAAGAAATGCGCAGCTATCCCATCTGGCTGTCTCCGGTGGCCAGCATCCCTGCCTTCCGCCATGGCGAGCGGCAATGGAAGATAGATGGAGAAACTGTCGATTATCTGGATGCCTTTCGCCAGACGCAGTGGCTGAACGCTCTGGCCGCTCCTGCCGCCGTAGTGCCGGTGGGCAGGTCTACTGCGGGGCTGCCGATCGGCGTACAGATTTCCGGGCGTCCGTTCATGGACGAGTCTGTTCTGGCCGTTGCATCGGTCGTAGATGATGCCTTCGGCTATCAGCCGCCTCCCATGGCCATGAACTGAGCCGCGGCCAGGCATATTTTCGATGACCGGATATCTTCATCTCCACCTTTCGGTTGATGCGGCTTTGCCTGCGATAGAGCTAGACTGTAAATTCCCTGGAATGGAGTTCTGCAAGTGCACGTCATTTGGCAGGAAAGATTTGCCGAAACATCGTACGTCTGGGTTGGCGCTCGGCCTTGTCGCATCGTGGTTGCGGAGGTTCTCGCATGAGGAGCTTCCTCCGCACTGTTCTTTCTGTCTTGTTGCTTGGCTGCGCAGTGATCTCCCACGGGACGATTTCCGGTGTTCAGGCCTCTGCCGCGCCCGACATAATTGTCACCGTCGCGCCCGTCTACCTGCCACTGGCAGCACTCAAAGGTAAGGAGCGCTTTCCCCAGGGCGCGCAATTGATGCGCCTTCACCAGGGCAAGGCCGCGCCGTTGGTTCCCGGCTTCTTTGCCACAGCCGATGCGCAGGTCTCCTTCGATGGCCAGTTCGTGCTCTTCGCCGCCAAGCCGTCTGCCGGCGATCTCTGGCAGATATGGGAGCAGCCGCTCGCCGGGGGCGAGCCGCGCAAGCTGATCGCAGGAGCGGCAGACGCGATTCGACCGCTCTATCTGCCCTTTGGCCAGTTCGTCTTCGCTCTCCGCGCCGCAACCGGTTTCCAGCTAGACGTGGCCGGCATGAACGCGCATCCGCTTTCTGCGCGCATCGACAGCGCGGCCGGCGAGCATTTGCTGCAGCTTTCGCACGTTCCCGGTAATACCGTTCCCGCTGATGTGCTGCGCGATGGGCGCATCCTCTTGGAGTCGGTCTATCCTCTCGGCGAAGGCGCGACACCGGAGATGTACCTGGTCTACAGCGACGGCTCGGGCGTCGAGTCCTACCGCTGCGATCACGGTTCGGCCCGCTGGGGCGGCCATCAGTTGGAATCGGGCGATGTGGTCTTCACGCACGGCGCTACGCTGGCGCGCTTCACATCGCCTCAGGCTCATGAGATGCCGGTCGCCGCGCCTCGCGCCGATTACGCCGGGGACATCGTCGAAACAGCGAAGGGTGAATGGCTCTTGAGCGCGCGCGCGTCGGCGGCATCGCATTTTGCGCTTCGATGCTGGAAGCCTGGAACGCCGGCAACCGCGCAGCAGACTGTTCTTGCTGTCAAGGATCGGGATGTAGTCGAACCCGTCATCGCTGCGCCGCGCCCAAGACCCAATCATCATCCCACGGCGCTGCATCCTTGGAACTACGCCAATCAGCTTGCGCTCGACGTGCGTCTCTCGCGCGATGGCAACCTGACGCAGCTTCCTGCCCGGGTCAGGCTCGAAACCCTCGACAGCCAGGGCAACGTAGGTGACGCCGGCACGGCGCCCATCGAGGCAGACGGCTCGTTCTTTGTGCAAACCCCAGCCGATCGCGCCATCCGTTTTGTTCTGCTCGACGCAAAAGGCTCGGTTGTGCGCCGCGAGAAAGGCTGGTTCTGGATCCGTTCCGGAGAGCAGCGCATCTGCACCGGTTGTCATGCCGGCCCTGAGCGCGCTTCGGAGAATCGCGTTCCCGCCATTCTTCTCAAGTCCACCACCCCCGCTAACCTGACCGGCGTGAACACGGCTTCTCAGGCTCAGGCCGGAACACCGGGAGGAAAATAGGATGAAATTCGCCATACTGGCACTGTTGCTTGCTTCCCGACTCGGGTTGGCTGCCCCACCCACGCGAGCCGATGCGGCTGCCGCGCCCAAAGCTCCCGCGGTCCCGGCATCGCTTCCCTCTGTCATTCACTTCGACGACGCGACGAACTCCTCCGGCATTCACTTCACACACAGCTTCGGCTCCAGCCAGCTTGGCTCGCTGCTGGAGGGCACAGGCGGCGGCTGCATCTGGTTTGACTACAACAACTCCGGACGGCCCTCGCTTTATGTCGTCAGCGGACGCCCGCTGGATGACGCCATGCATCCCTTCCCGTTGAAGGAGAAGCCTGCAACCCCGCCGCACAACCACCTCTACCGCAATGACGGCAACGGGCGCTTCACCGATGTGACCGAACAATCTGGCCTCGATCCTAATATGTACTCGATCGCCGTCACCGCCGCCGACTACGACAACGACGGCTACGAGGATTTGCTCGTCACCGGCTACGGCAAAGTGGTTCTCTACCATAACGACGGCAATGGCCATTTCACCGACGTGACCGCCAAGGCCGGCATCAAGGTGGACGGATGGGCGATCAGTTCCACCTGGCTCGACTATGATCGCGACGGATGCGTCGACCTCTTTGTGGGCCGCTACGTCAAATTCGATCCCTCCTACCGCGCCTATTATGCAGCCGACAACTATCCGGGGCCGCTCGACTACGCGGGCGAAACCAACCGACTCTTCCACAACAACTGCGATGGAACCTTCACCGATGTCACCGATAAGTCCGGCATAGGCGCCTATGTGGGCCGTACCATGGGCGTCACCGCCGCTGACTTCGATAACGACGGCTGGGACGACATCTATGTGGCCAATGACCGCACGGAAAATTTTCTTTTTCACAACAAGCACGACGGCACTTTCGAAGAGATTGCCAACGACTCCGGAACAGCCTTTGGCCAGAACGGCGAAGCCACTTCGTCCATGGGTCCCGTATTTACCGACTTTGAGGGCAGAGGCCTGCTGGACCTGTGGGTGACCGACGGGCACTACAACCGCTTCCTGCGCAACACGGGAAGCGGGAGCTTTGAAGATGCCGGCGCCGCGAACGGCATCTCGCAGGCCAACGCGCAATATGTGAGCTGGGGAACCGGCGTCTACGACTTCGACAACGACGGCCAGCCAGACATCCTCATCTTTCACGGCGGGCTTATCCACCTGATTCCGCAGGAGCACACGCTTTTTCGCGGTCTTGGCAGTCGACGCTTTGAAGATGTTTCCCGTCAGGCAGGCGCGGTGTTGAGCAACCGCACCGTGGCGCGCGGCGCATGCTTTGCCGACTACGACAACGACGGCAAGGTGGATGCCTACGTAGTGAATCTGGGCGCGCAGGGCACGTTGCTGCACAACACTTCCACCGGCACGGGCCATTGGATTGCGCTCAAGCTGATCGGAAGCAAAAGCAACCGCGACGGCATTGGCGCGCGCATCGAAATCCACGCGGGCGGAAAGCGTCAGACGGCCGAGCGCGTTACCGGCTCCGGTTATCTCTCGCAGGACGACGGCCGCGTTCACTTTGGGCTTGGCGACGCAGCCCTCATCGATCAACTCATTGTGCGCTGGCCCAGCGGGCGCGAGCAGACACTGGAAAAACTAAGCATAGATCGCGTGCTTACGGTGCAAGAGCCGGGAGAAAGGATGCCGAAGTGAGCCAGCGCATACAAACCGCGGCGGGCACGGGGCTGACGGCGCTGGCCGTGGCGCTGCTTGCGGTTGCGCTCTGGACCGATCGTCCGGTGCGCGCGAGCGAGGCCGATGCTGTGGACTATGCGTCGCCGCTTGAGGTTTTGTTTTCGCCGAACGGCTCGCGCATCTATGTGCTCTGCCAGCAAAGCGATGAAGTACGCGTACTGAATGCCTCCACCTATGCGCCGGTTGCCACGATTTCTGTGGGGCATCTTCCTCGCGGCATGGCGCTCTCCACAGCAGGTGACCGCCTCTTCGTCACCAATTCCTGGGACGACACCCTCTCTGTCATTGATACAGCCCGGCTCGCGGTTGTGGCCACATTCGACGTGGGAGCCGAGCCATCCGGCGTGGTTGCCGACCGCTCCGGCAAGCATCTGTTCGTCGCCAACCGCATCTCCAACGACATTGCCGTGCTCGATGCCCATTCAGGCGCGGAAGAGAAGCGCCTGCTGGGAGGGCGTGGCGTCAGCTATCTGACGATCTCTCCCGACGGCAAACGCATCTATGCGACGCACATCTATCCCAATCCCACGCCGCATCGCACTGCGCCTGAGTCGGAGATATCCGTGATTGATGCCGCGCGCACGGTGGTGCTCGAACGCATTCCGCTGCACAGCATTGCAGGCGTCTTCCACACGGCATTTTCTGCCGACGGCGCCATTGGCGCAGCCGCAGCCTACCATCCCAAGAACCTCGTTCCCCTTGCTCATCTGGAGCATAGCGGTGCCTTCGCTTACACGCTGGTGCTCTTCGGGCCGGCCATCGGACAACCTGTCGAAATTCCTTTGGACGAGCTTGAACGCTACGCTTCGCAGCCCTTCGGTGTCGCGATCACCACGGACAAGTCCAGGATCTACGTCACTGCCGGTGGCTCCGAGTGCGTGATTGCCATCGATCTGGCGCGGCTTCTGCGCTTTCTTCACAGCCATCCCCGTCCGGCCTCCGGTTCCTTTGCCTCATATCTTTCCGCCAGCGCAAACTATGTGATCGCGCGGATTCCAGTGGGACATAATCCCCGCGGCGTTGCCTTGAGCCGGGATGGCGCGCGCCTGCTGGTCGCCAATCGTCTGGAAGACACTCTCAGCATCATCGATACGCGCACGAATCGCGTGACGCGTACGGTTGCTCTTGGTGAAACCAGAGTTGTGAGCGCCATGCGCCGTGGCGAACAAACCTTTTACACCGCCGGACAATCCTTCCAGGGCCAGATCGGCTGCGCCAGTTGCCATATCGACTCCACCTTCGACGGCATTACGTGGCAACTTGAACCGAGCGGCTTTGGCCGCGACATTGTGGACAACAAGATGCTCGAAAACATCAAGGACACGGAGCCTTATAAGTGGAATGGCGGCAATCCTGATATTCCTACGGAGTGCGGACCGAGGACGGAAAAGTACTTCTGGCGCTCCGAGCAGTATGACAACCTGACGCTTGCCGATCTGGCGGTATACATCCGCAGCTTGCCGCCGCGGCCTAATCGTTGGCGTCTGGCGAACGGCGAGTTGTCGCCCGCGCAAGAACGCGGCAAAGCCATCTTTGAGCGGTCGGTGGACAAGTTCAAGAAGCCGATCCCCGAGTACAATCGCTGCGCCTATTGCCACAGCGGGCCTAAAGGAACGAACCAGAAGCTCTTTGATGTGGGGACGCGTAAACCCACAGACAATACGGGCCTTCTGAAGGCGGCGATGTTGACCAACATTGCGCTTACCGCGCCTTATCTCCACGACGGGTCGGCCCCCACCCTCGAAGAAATCTGGACGGTCTACAATCCCGACGACAAACACGGACGCACCAACGATCTGACCAAAGACGAACTGAACGATCTGATTGAATACCTGAGGATGCGATGAAGACCAAGAGCAACGATAGAGTTCTTTTGATCGCGCTGGCGGTTGCGCTGGCTGCCGCGCCGGCTGTTGCGCCGCAGACTCCTGCCGCGAGCAACAAGGCTGTTCATCGTTCCCATGTCGCGCAGCATATAGGCGTTCCGAAGATGCCGCGCTACCTCTTTGAAAACTTCACCACCGCCAATGGACTTCCGGACAATCATGTCTTCGCCGTGCTGGTGGATGGCGAGCGCATCTGGGCGGGAACGGAAAACGGGCTGGCCGTCTACGAGAATCACATCTGGAAGGTGTACACAACGAATGACGGCCTTGCGCACCGCGCCGTCATTTCACTGGCGCTCGACAAACGCACCGGCGACGTGTGGGCGGGGACCATGGGCGGCCTGAGCCGCATCTCCGCGGGCCGCATCGAAAGCTTCACGCAGCTCAATTCGGGACTCAGCAACGACGTGGTGTATGGTGTCTCCGTTGAGGGGGAGCATGTGTGGGTGGCAACCGCCGCGGGCGCATGCAGCTACAATGTTCGCACCGGGCAGTGGCAGCTCTTCAACGAGCGCAATACGCCGATGCTTGAGATATGGGTCTACGGCGTTTCTGCCGCGGCCGACAAAGTCTACTTTGCCGTGTGGGGCAGCGGATTGCTCGAGCTCGACCAGACCACTGGCCGCTGGGATAAGTATGAAGATCCCGATGGTGAAACCGAGCTCGTGCTCTTCAAGGATCAGGGATTGATCCACGAGATCGTCTCGTCGGTCAGCTACGTCGACAAGATCGTGTGGGCCTCGACGTACTTTGGCGACAGCCGCTACGACGGCCGCTACTGGCACAACTTTCTGACCAAAGACAGCGGCCTACCCTCCAACTTCACGCTCTTCGTCAAGGGTGTGGACGCCAACCGTGCCTGGTTCTGTACCGACAAGGGGCTGGCTTACTACGACGGCGTCAATTGGGCTGTCTATCGTCCCTCGCTTGCCGACGGCAAACCGGAGATGACGGTCCGCGATGCCAATGGGCAGGTCACCAGCGTTCCTGTGACCACGGCTCCCGCGCACAACTACATTCTCGGCATCGACTTTGCCGGCAGCGACATCTGGGTTGCCACCGCCAAGGGACTCAGCCACGGAATCTATCAATCATCTACGACATCCATCGCAAATAAGGAGAAGTAATCATGAACTCATTCGCAGAAATTCTTGAAGACATTGCCAGCGCACCGATTGCCAAGCGCGCCATCACCAACCACAACGTGCTGAATGAAGCCTATGCCTATGCGAAGCCCAGTTCGTTTTCGCGCGGCATGCGCATTGACCTGAACGGTGTCACAATCTTGCTCATCTCCGGCACTGCCTCGATCGATGAGGATGGCGTCAGCGTGCACATCGGCGACTTCCGTGCCCAGTTGCGCCGCACCTATGAGAACATCACCGCGCTGCTGGAGAGCGAAGGCTGCACCTGGCACGACATTGTGCGCACTACCTGCTACCTCCGCGATATCGAACGCGACTACGATGCCTTCAACGAAGAGCGCACGGCCTTCTTCAAGCAGCAGGGGCTGGATCCGTTGCCCGCTTCCACGGGTATTCAGGCCATTCTCTGCCGTCCGGAGCTGCTGATCGAGATCGAAGCCATCGCCATGTTCCGAACCGTCAAGCAGGACGCTGCCAAGGAGTAGTTTTATGCGTTACGAATGGTTGCTGGCCGCGGCTGGCATATGGGTAGTTGGCGGCGCGCTCATGGTTTCCGCGCAGGATGCCGGCATTGCCTCCACCGGCAGCCGCCACGTATGCGAGTGCGGCGCGCATCCGCCGCCGCCGCCCCGCGATCGCGAAGTGGCGCCCTATGCCGGCGAACCCCGCGATTTGAGTCCATTTGCCAAGTTTGCCACGCCCTACGACCTGAACTACACGCATCCCAATATCTACATGGGCGCCGCGCGGGATCTTCCTGAGCCAAAGAACCTCACGGAAGTGCGCATTGGCTTCATTGGCCCCATCGAACACAATCCCGACCAGGTTTCGGGCCTGCGTATGCTGCACGGCGCGCAGTTTGCAGTGGAAGAGGCCAACGCGCGCGGCGGGTACGGCGGCATTCCTTTCCACCTGATGCTCCACAACGACTACGACAACTGGCAGGCAAAGGCTGTTTACGGCGATGACCGGCCCACCGACCCAACCATCTGGGGATCGGCCTCCAACGAAACCGTCAAAATGGTCTATGACGATCAGGACTGGGCCATCTTCGGCTCCATCAGCTCCGAGGCCACGCACATTATTCTCCGTGTCGCTCTGAAGGCGGAGATTCCCGTTGTCAATTCTGCATCGACCGATCCCACCATCCCAGAAACCTACATTCCCTGGTACTTCACCGATCTTCAGGACGACCGCGTGCAGAGCTACACTCTGGCTCGTCGCATCTTCACCGAACTTGGGCTGAAGCGCGTGGCCATTTTGCGCGTCAACAATCGCTACGGACGCCTGGGCGTACCCAAGTTCCGCGATGCTTCGCGCCGGCTCGGCCATCCGGTTGTTATCGAGCAGAAGTTTCTTCCCGGCGATACAGACTTATCGCGCCAGCTTCGCGTCATTCAGGATTCGCGCGCCGACGCCGTCGTGCTTTGGACCGACCAACTGCCCGCTGCGCGCATTCTCAAGCAAATGCGCGCCATGGGAATGAAGCAGCGCGTCTTCGGTTCCTATCGCACGCTCGGCCCGGAACTGCTGGCGGAAGCAGGTTCTGCCTCGGAGGGATTTGAAGCCGTTTTTCCCTACGATCCCACCCGCAGCGATCCTGCATGGACCAGCTTCCAGGAGCGTTATGAAGCGCATTTCCAGGAGCAGCCCGAGCAGTTTGCCTCGCTTGCCTACGATGCCATGAATGCGTTGCTCGATTCCATCTGCAAGGCTGGCCTGAACCGCGCTCGCATTCACGATGCGCTCGCCAATATCGAAGAGTACGACGGCGTTACGGGCCACATGGTCTTCGATCCAAATCAGAAGAACGTGGCTCCCATGTATATGGGCACGGTGCATAACGGCGTCATCAGCTATCGCCGCGCAACTATGGAGAAAGTTCCTCCGCAATCGTCCGTTGTCGAGCCGATCATTCAGCCGGCTCAGTCTTACGCATCGTTGCAGGAGGAAGAATCGCATCACCTTGAGCCGCGTACCACGCAACCTGCGTCCGGCGCGATCCGCGTGGTTCTCTTCGGACCCGGCGCCGCAGCGCTGGCTCAATCGCCGGAGATGCAGGCGGCCTTGCGCGCAGCCTCAAGCGGCCGTGCGTGGATCGTCGAACCTGTTGAAAGCAGCCAGAATTGGGGCGCGGCCTCAACCCAGCTTGTGTATGCGCTCATGGAAAATCACGCCGTTGCGATTATCGCCACTGCGCGCGACGCCAGCCATCTTGCTGTGCAAATGTCGCTCAAATGTTTTGTCCCGGTGCTGGCACTCAGCGACGACAAAACCCTGACCGGAGCCAACGTCCCCTGGGTCTTCCGGCTGCCGGAGAAGACCTCGCCCGCCACCGCGCTTGCGTTGCTGGAGCAGGCCTCAGAGCGCGTGGGCGTTAGCTCCTGGAAGTTGCGTGATCTTCTGGCATCCGGCTCTTCGATCGCCGGTGTTTCCTTTGAACCCAACGGCGAGCTTCGACCTTAGATGTTTCTGCGCGAAAGTTGCGCGGCCTTGATTGCGTGCCTTCATGGAAACCTAGTATCTTTGTGAGCAAGTTGAGCCACGACGCGCGGCACACGGCGCTCGTCTCGCACCCAATTTCTCCAGGAGCAATAACTTTGATTTGCATTCCTAATCCGCCAGCTACTTCCACGGGCCGGCGCGAGTTGTCTGCCTTCTTGCGTTTTCGCGCCATTGGCGCAGTTCTTGTCGTACTCCTGATTGTTTATGTAACGCCGCTTCTGTCGGCGCAGATGCCTCCGGCTGGCGCTGCATCATCGACTGCCCAAACGCCGCAGAATGGCATGGCCAACGCCGGGCCGCATCGTGCGGAGTTCGATAGCAGGAATCGCCCCATCACTGCCGGCGGTTTCGTAAAATCCGGCCCCATCATCTTTCAGGACGTTGCCGCCGCTGCCGGTCTCACCAAGTGGCATCACAGATCCGGCACGCCTGAAAAGCGCATCATTCTCGAAGCCAAAGGTCCGGGCGTTTGCCTGCTCGATTACGACAACGACGGCTGGCTCGACATTTATCTCGTCAACGGTTCCACCTACGATGCGCTCAACGGCAAGGCCGAGCCTCCGCATTCCGCCTTGTTTCACAATAATCACGATGGCACCTTCACGGAGGTCACCGCAACCGCAGGTGTGGCCAATGACCGCTGGGGATATGGGTGCGCGGTCGGCGACTTCGACAACGATGGCTGGCCTGACATCTACGTTTCCAACTTCGGCAAGAACCGCCTCTATCGCAACAATCACGATGGCACCTTCACCGACGTTGCGGAAAAGGCCGGCGTCACCGTAGGCGCTTGGTCAACGGGCGCCACCTTCGGCGACTACGACGGCGATGGCCGCCTGGATCTGTTCGTCGCCGGCTATGCGCAGATCGATCTGAACGATCCTCCCATCTCCGGCTCCAAGGCCGTCAACTTTGCGCTCTGCCAGTATCGCGGCGTACAGGTGATGTGCGGGCCGCGCGGGCTGAAGGGCGAACACGATCATCTGTTCCACAATAATGGCGACGGCACCTTTACCGATGTGAGCAAGAAACTGGGCGTTGACAATCCGAACGGCTACTACGGCCTTGGCGCGCTCTTTGCCGATGTGAACAACGACGGCAAGCCCGATCTGCTGGTTGCCAACGACTCCACTCCCAACTACCTCTACATGAACAAGGGCGATGGCACCTTCGAAGATGTCAGCTATCTAAGCGGCTATGCGCTGAATGAGGAGGGCCGCGAAGTTGCCAACATGGGCATTGCCGCCGGCGATTATGAAAACAACGGCCATCTATCCATCGTCAACACCGTCTTCTCCGACGATTACAATGTTCTGTTCCAGAACGATGGTGCCGGCAACTTCAACGATGTAAGCTTTCAGGCAGGCGTTGCGCAATCGTCCATCCCCTTTGTGGGCTTTGGCGACGGCTTTCTCGACTACGACAACGACGGTTGGAAGGATCTGATGGTCATCAACGGCCACGTCTATCCCCAAGTCGACCGGCATCCCGAGTGGGGCCAAAGCTACGCGCAGCGGCCTCTGCTATATCACAACCTTCGCAATGGGAAGTTTGAGCTGGTTCCCGCGGTGGAGGGCAGCGGACTTTCCGTCGTCACCGTCGGCCGCGGCGCGGCCTTCGGAGACATCTTCAACGATGGCAAGATCGGCGTAGTCATCAACAACATGGATGGCGCACCAGTGCTCTTGCGCAACGTCAACCCCGATCATCATCATTGGGTCGAGCTCAAATTGACCGGTGGTCCGAAGAGTCCTCGCGATGCCGTGGGCGCCACCGTCTACCTTACGGCGGGCGGCATACGCCAGCGCGGAGACGTGCTCAGCGGCGGGAGCTATCTCTCTTCCAACGATCTGCGCATCCACTTCGGCTTGGGTGACGGCGTCGATGCCGGTTCGGTCGATATTCATTGGCCATCAGGCGCGCGTGAAACGATCAAGCTCCCCGCAGTCGATCGCATCTACTCAATTACCGAGGGCCAAGGTATCGCGGACGGGACCCCACAAAGTTCCGCACACTGATGAAGGCGCGCTTCGCTCCGATGTGCCTGGCGGTATCCGTGCTGCTGCGGCAAACTGCAAAGCGTGCAGCTTCTCTCATAGATCCGAACAATCAAACTTCAGAGACAATCGCGTCTTGCAGGGCTTCGGCTACCTCCTGCTGCTGGCTGGATGTAATGCGATTGAAGAAGGGTAGCGCAAGGGTACTGCGGGCGATGGACTCGGTAATAGCAAGACAAGCAGCACCGGAACTGGAATGCGCTCGCCAGGCAAGTTGCAAATGAATGGGAGCAAAATAGCGTCCAGTGGCGATGCCGCGACGGGCCAGAATCGCTTGCACCTCGCCGCGGTCTACACCTTCCGGCAGGCGGACCACATAAACGAACCAACTGATAACGCGGCGGGGAAGCACAAGCGGCGGCAGCGCCAGTCCCTGCATTGAAGCAAGGAGAGTGTCATATCGCTGCGCCGCCAACGCGCGCAGTGCGAGCATCTCGCCGATGCGGCTCAACTGTACGCGGCCCAAGGCGCAAGACAGCTCGGAGAGACGATAGTTGTAACCTGGTTCGTCGTGGTCAAGCCAGCCGGCATCCGGATTACGGCCCTGATTCCTGAGGCTGCGCAGGCGCGCCGTGTGCGCGGGGTCGCGGCTGAGCACGGCTCCGCCTTCGCCGGTGGTGATCTGCTTATTGGGATAGAAGCCGAGAACAGCGAGATCGCCAAAGCACCCGACGCGGCGTGAATCGAACTCCGCGCCGATTGCCTCGCATGCATCTTCAATGAGAGCCAGGCCGTGACGGAGCGCTATGCGCTGCAAGGCTTCCATATCCGCAGCTACACCGAAGGTATGAACAGCAAGAATCGCGTGCGTTCTGGTAGTGACGGCCTGCTCGACGGCCGCCGGATCCAGATTGAGCGTGACCGGATCGATCTCTGCAAAAACCGGAATTGCGCCTACTTGGTGTACTGCATTCGCCACGGCCACAAAAGCGAAGGAAGGGACGATCACCTCGTCGCCATCGCCAATTCCGAGCGTAAGCAGTGCGAGATGTAGACCGGCAGTGCCAGAGCTGACTGCCACTGCGTGGTCCATTCCATGATATGCGGCGAGCGCCGCCTCAAAAACCGCAAGTTCGGATCCCAGGCTAAGGTGCGGCGTCCGCAGCACTGCGGAGACAGCATCAATCTCCGTGGTGGTGATGTCGGGTGCGGAGAGCGGAATGTGTATGGTCATCGCTGCTCCGCGCCCACGATCCAGGCAGCTTCAGGCAGCGGCACCGGCTGCTTGACTAGCAGGCCATCTAGGCTGACCGTGGTTAGAACCCGCGCGATGGTGAAAGCCGCGCTTCCCTCTCCGTAAGGATTCGCCATTCCGGCGAGGCTTGCGCGAAACTCCGGATGGAGAGCGCGCTCGATAGCCGTGCGGATGGATGCGGTCTCGGGGGGCGCGTCGATCGTGTTGCGAGCACGCTCGCGACCCTGTTGGCGCATCCCCACATTGACCACCGGCAGCGCGAAAGAAGCAGCTTCCATGATGCCGCTCGAGGAGTTTCCCAGCAGCGCGTCTGCCTGACCAAGCAGGCTCCAGTAGGTAACGGCGTCGAGGTTCACGAAGAGATGAGTATCGGCGCGCTTTGCGGCAAGAGCTTTGACGCGTTCGATGAGAGCATGACTGCCGGCATCGGCGTTAGGATAGACAAACAGGAGTTGGCCTGGGACCTGAACCATTGCGGCGAAGAATGCATCTGCTTCAGCATTCGTATCGCGGAGGATCGTGACGGGGTGCCATGCGGCCACCAGGGTGGGCGGCTTGAACGCAAGACCCAGACGACGTTCCATTTCAGTGCGATCGTACAGCGTGGAACGGTATAAGTGGTCGAGCGACGGCGCGCCGGCGCAATGAACGCGCCAGGGTTCCTCGCCCATGGAAATGACGCGCCTGCGAGCTGTCTTGGTCGAAGTGAAGTGAATCGCCGCCAGTTTGGTCAGGGCGTTCCGCACCTGATCGTCGATGGCCCCTTGACTCACTTCTCCGCCTTCGATGTGGGCAATGGGAATGCGCAAGGCAACGGCGACAGAGGCGGGCGCCAGCATCTCGTAGCGGTCGGCGATCAGTAGCAGCAGATCGGGTCGCCACGCCGTGAGCGCATCGGCCAGACCAAGTATTGCCACGCCAATAGTCTTGGCCATGCCGGTATCTGTGTCGGAGCTTAGGAGGCACTCGATACGGGCCTGAATCGGAAAATCGTCGCGCTCAATCTCCCGGACGGTGTTGCCGAACTCTGGAGAAAGATGCGGCCCCAAAACAAGAACGCCGAGCTCAACGCCGGGATGGCTGGCCAGCTCGCGCAATGGCCAATAGAGGTGGCCGAAGTCGGCGCGCGACGTGGTGACGACGCCGATGCGCCGTCGCACGGAAGGCTCACAAGGAACGGCAGCACTCATGTGGATACTCCCGGGCCCAAAGGGCGCGCTGCTATAAGCGCAACTAGGCTGGGCCGTAAATCGGAAACAGGCAAGCCTGACTGAGCAACTGCGTAGGCTGAATCGCGCTCATCAACAGCTGCGCGCAGCGCGGCTGCTCCCCTCTCCAATTGTATGTGTGTGAGATGGTTTGACTGAATGGAAATCAGCTTGGCAGAATCCACCGGACACACATGATCGGAATCGCACCACAGACACTCGCTGATCTTGTCGCCAGGACGAACACTTCTAAACCGGAAAAGAATTTCGAAGCCGGTTCGCGGAGTGATTTTGGAATTTGCGACAAGAATGCGACAAAGTCGAGGAAGGGAGGTGTTTCTAAATGCCTGATTCTTTGGTGGACCTGGTCGGGATCGAACCGACGACCTCTTCCATGCCATGGAAGCGCGCTCCCAAACTGCGCCACAGGCCCACACTACTTGGGGATGCAACTTATCTATTGTCAACGCTGGGACGAGATTCGTCAATCCCTACTCTCTAACAATCATTTTTGCGTAAGCCCCAATTCCTCCGAAATCTTCGATAATGAACATATTGGCTGAGGTGAGGCGATGAATGCAGCGCGGAGAGCTTCAAAGACGGTGACGTTGGCCGGGTTGGTTCTTTTGTTCGCAGCCTCCTCCTCGCCGCAATCGGCCCCGTCGAACGCTTCGGCTGCACCCACCGGCACGGAGAAGGGAATTGAGCCGGGAAGCCGAATCGCTGGCGTGATACCCGGCTCGATTGACGACATAAACGCCATCGGCAAACGCCGAATCGGCGGGCGCGGCAAAGGCAACTGGTACTCGGCGGATACCGAGAATCGCATGGGCAAGCTCTACGCCGATGCGATTAACCAGAGCGCGCGCTTCGTCACTGATCCGACTGTGACCGATTACGTGAACCGCGTTGGACAGAAGATTGTCGTCAACTCCGACTGCAAGATGCCGTTCACAATTCGTGTGATTGACTCCCCGCAGATCAATGCCTTTTCTCTCCCCGGCGGCTACTTGTATGTGTACGCGGGGCTGATTCAGAATGCCGCGAATGAGGCGGAGTTGGCCGGAGTGATGGCGCACGAAATCGCTCACGTCTGCGCGCACCACGCGGCGCGCGAGATGACGCGGCTTAACTACGCGCAGTTCGGTGCGATTCCGCTGGTGATGGCCGGCGGCTGGTCGGGCGTGGCGCTGGCAGGAGGCGCGGATGTTGCTGTGCCGGCGGCTTATGTGCGCTTCTCACGCGCCTTCGAGGCAGAGGCGGATTATCTGGGCGTGCAATATATGTACCTTGCGGGTTACGATCCGCAAGCACTGATTGCGTACTTTGAGCGGGTGCAGGCGCTTGCGGCGAGCAAGCCCGGCGCGATTGCCCGCGAGTTTGCCGGTCACTCCGCCACTTCGGAGCGCATTGCTCGCATCCGCTCCGAGATTGTGCGCATTCTGCCGCCGCGTGAGGAGCATCCGGTTGATGCCGTGGAGTTGGATGCAGTGAAGATGCGACTTGCGAAGATCGAGAAGCAACGGCGCGAAGGTGTCGAAGAGCATTGATAGCAGGACAATTTCTTCACAGTTTCACAGAAAAAGGGGGGGGTAGGGGGTACACAGTGGTACGGACCGGGCGCATTCCTGACAGATTGGA
>CAYOYX010000017.1:0-48356 GCA_964408275.1 uncultured Occallatibacter sp. | reverse complement strand
AAGGTGCCCTGGGGGCCTTTGTTGATGGCGATGACCAGGCCTTCAAAGGCCTGCAGGCGCTCTTTATCGCCTTCTTTAATCTTGACCTGGACGCGAACCTGGTCGCCGGGAAGAAACTCGGGGAGATCGGTGCGCTTGAGCTTGTCGGCCAGGCGCTGCATTACGGGATGAATGGACATGGTCTTTTCCTGCTGTTGGACTCAGAACTTTTAGTTTATCAGAGAAAACCGCTGCGCACCTAATTCTGAGCATTGGCTGTTTGCGCTATAGTTTCCGTATGGACGAGAAACGTGAATTGCTGCGCCATACGCTGGCTACAGTTGCCTACCGCGCCACACGCGCGCTGGAAGGCGCTCCCGATCACTTTGCCGGTTTTGCCGGCGCTGGACGACTGCCGGTGCAGATTCTGGCCCACATGGGCGACCTCTTTGACTGGGCGCTGAGCGTGGCCATGGGGCAGGAGCGCTGGCAGGCCGCGCAGCCGCGCCAATGGACCGAGGAGAAGCAGAGGTTCTATGAGGCGCTGCAAACCTTTGATGCCTTTCTCGCGACCGGCGGCGAGCTGCACGCGCCGGTCGAGCTGCTGATGCAAGGCCCGGTGGCCGATGCGCTGACGCACATAGGCCAATTGGCGATGTTGCGCCGCCTCTCCGGCAGCCCTACGCATGGAGAGAATTTTTTTGCCGCCGAGATCAAGGCCGGCCAGGTAGGCGCGGAGCAGCCCGCAGCGGCACGGCCCTTCAAGAAGCGCTAAACCGGCCCTAGCGTCTGGATTTTTTCTTCGCGGCTTTCTTCGCCGGAGCCTTCTTTTTGATTGCCTTCTTGGCCGAAGTTTTCTTTGCGGGAGCTATTTTTCTGGCAGACTTTTTCGCTGCAACTTTCTTCGCAACAGGCGTTTTTGCCAGAGACTTCTTTGCCGCTTGCTTCTTTGCGACTGGCTTTTTGGCTACAGTCTTCTTTTTTGCCGCAGCTTTCTTAGCCTTCGGCGCAGCCTTCGCCTTCACGGCGGCCAGCTTCGGCATGGCGCTGGCCTTCTTGCGCACGGCAACAGTCTTGGCTGTCAGCTCGGCCTTCAACTCGGCGTCGAATTCAGACGGGGTCAGAGGCCGCGCGGATTTGCGCAGCCGCTCAATGTCGTAAAAGGCGCGGCGCTCGGCGAGAAAGACGTGGACGACAAAGTCCACATAGTCGAGCAGAATCCAGTCGCCCTTGCGGCGGCCTTCCACGGAATTCGGAAAGACGCCGAACTCCTTTTTGAGCCGGCCTTCGATCTCATCGGCAATGGCGATGGCCTGACGGTCATTCGAGGCTGAGGTGACCAGAAAGAAGTCGGAGAGGCCGGAGTCGATAGGATCGAGTTCGAGAATGCGGGTCTCTTCGCCTTTTTTGTCGACGCAAACCGCGGCTGCGGTCTGCACAAGAATGCGGGTTTGCTGCTTGGCGTCGTTCGTCATGCGGGAATCAGTTTCTCCAAGCCTCATCGTATCCCCTCGCAGTGGTTGCGGCAAATCACGATAGAGGCGATGCGCACGAATGTATTCCGAAACGGGAGCGGGAAGCAGAGCGCGTTCCGGCGATGGGCCTGTGGCCGAAGCGCTTACCAGCCTTCTAATTTCCGTCGCGCTGATCTCGATCTGCAAACCCGGAAGCAGGTAGAGCGGGGCCATATCGCCAACAGAATTGCTGATGAGGCAGCGGCGCAGTTCGACCTCTTGCGTGGGCTGGTGAGACTTCGGCAGGGCGACAACCTCAAGGCCATCGGGCAACGCGGCCATCAGATCGTCGAGCGGTTGACCCGGCCGAGAGGCGACGATCAGCGGCGCGACGAAGGGAATCTCGGCGGCGCGATGCCAGAGCCGGAGCTGGGCAAAGGCATCAGCGCCCATCAGGCAAAAGAGCGCGCCTCCGGGAGGCAGCTCCGCGCGCAGAGTGAGCAGCGTATCCAATGTGAAATTAGGCGCGCCTGAAGGCCGCGGCGCATCGGCGAGTGAGACGGCAAAGCCCAGTTCTTCCGCAATCGCCAGCCGGGTCATCGCCACGCGATCCTCAAAGCTGGCCGTCGAGCCTTCGGGCTTCAGCGGCTGCGCGCCCACCGGCGCAAAGAGCACAGTGTCCAGAGCGAGCGCCTTCATCGCCGCCCGCGCCACGGCGAGATGGCCGTTGTGCGGCGGGTCAAAACTGCCTCCAAAAAATGCTATTCGGCGGCTGGTCCGGCGCTGGTCCATGCGTAGATAGTAAAGGATGGGAATCCACTGCCCCAATGTTCACTTGTTCACTTATTCACTGCCTTGCGACGAATGGCCGACCGGCGCGTCTAAAAAAAATGCGCTATCTGATCGCAGTTCTTGCTTTGGCCGGTGTAGCGGTCTCCGCTCTCTCCTTGCACGTTCACTATTGCAACGACCCTCAGCCCTGCTCGATTAACGCAACGTGGGATTGCGGCATCGTGAATCACAGCCCCTTTGCCGAGATCGCGGGCATCCCGGTTGCGACCATCGGCATTGCCGGCTATCTGGCGCTGGCGGGCCTGGCCTTCTGGCGGCAGCGGGCGCTGGTTTTCTTGTGCGCTCTCGTCGGACTCGGCTTTGCCCTGCGTCTTACCTTCATCGAGGAATTCGCGCTGGGCACTTGGTGCCTCTATTGCGTTATCTCGCAGGCAATCATCGCGCTGATTTCGCTGCTCAGTCTGTGGTGGGTTGGCGCGGAGTATCTGGCGCTGAAGCGGGCGGCCTGCGGTGGGGCAGACGGCGCTTGCGCGCCATAAGGTTCGTGGACTCCATCCTTGCGACAAGAACAAACGAGTCCAATTGCGGCATGGCGCGCCCATCCATGATACAATGTATCTACAGGGAGGCGCTATGCAGGCACAAGTGCTGAAATGGGGAAACAGTCTGGCTGTGAGGATTCCGAAGCCTGTGGCGGAAGACGCTCGTTTGCAGGTGGGCGACCCGCTGGAGATTGCAATAGGCGCCGATGGGGTTGTGCAGATGCACCGCGTAGGAAAAATCCCGACCCTCGCCCAATTAGTTGCTCAAATCACTCCTGAGAACCGCTATTCCGAGATTTCATCCGGGCCGGAGAGAGGCCGGGAAGCCGTCGAATGGTAAGCCAGTACGTTCCGGATACCGGCGACATTATCTTCCTGGACTTTGATCCACAGGTTGGCCGGGAACAAGCCAAGCGCAGACCAGCCTTGGTTCTGACCGATCTCCGCTATAACCGCGCCAGCGGCCTGGCTGTGGTTTGCCCGTTGACCACCAAGATCAAACCGTACCCCTTCACGTTACCCATCACCGTTGGAAGCGTCGAAGGGGCCGTGTTAGTCGATCAAGTGAAGAGCATGGATTGGCAGGGGCGCGGGGCGGAGTTTCATTCCAAAGCTCCGGCCATCCTAATCGCCCGGGTGCGACAATACATCGCAGTTTTGCTGCAAATTCCCATGCGGTAAGGGCGAGCTGCCGCGGCTTATTGTCTTCCGCCCTTGCGGCAACTACAAAAACGTTGCAAGGATGGGGCACCCGGCTGCTATTCATGACGGTTTAACTAAGCCACGTTCACACGGTTTATACATCTAGCCAGAAGTAGACCGCCCGCCCATTATGTGATATTTTCACAAGAAATGCGATCATCTGCGTAGTGGATCGCCTGCTTTGCGTGCTATAGTGTGAATGTTTCACATGGTGCTCAAATGATTGTTTCATTTTCAGTTTCGAATTTTCGTTCCTTTTCAACCGAGGAGACATTTTCTCTCGCTGCCAGTAATCGCCTTACCGCTCACCCTAACCACACCGTTTCAATTCCCGACTCTGACCAAAGAGTGCTGAGAGCAGGAGTTCTCTATGGCGCAAACGGAGCTGGGAAGTCAAATCTTTTCAAGGCGCTTCATTACGTAAAGTCAGTTGCTGTGCGTACACGGAGAAAAGATCGATCTACAGGCCGCGAAGCCTTTCGCCTCGGTGGAACAGCAGACGATCCCTCAACATTTGATTTGCAGATCATCGTTGCGGGTATGCTCTACAGGTTTGGGTTCAAGGCGAATGATCAACGAATTACCGAAGAGTGGTTGGTTAAGGTATCAGGTGGACGAGAGACAATAATCTATGAACGAACGACAGACTCTGATGGCAAAGTGATTGTTGAAGCTCCAGGATTAAAGTCTGTAAGCGAGAAATTAAGTGCACTTGTAACGATAGGCGGACCTCAGAATCAAAGCTTCTTGGCCACCGTCAAGGCAACTCTTGATAGTAGTGATTTCGGGGAGGAGTTGAACTCAATCCTTGACTGGTTTGAAGACGATCTCAAATTAATTGACCCCGATTCGCCATTTGCAGGTCTAGGACCATACTTGGCAAATAGCCCTGGCCGTCTCGAATTTGCCAGCAGTTTCCTAAACTCTGTGTCTACCGGTATAGACCACCTGGAGATCAAGGAAAATGAGATCAGAGAAGAAGACCTCCCAAATTTCATTCCTGAAGAAATTGTGTCAGGCGTGCGCAGCGATTTACGTGAAAGAAAGAGTGGTTCTGTTTTACTTCGTCGGTCCGATGGTAATGAGATGTTCATTCGAAAAACCTCAGAGGGTCGCTGCTCTCTGATGACTCTCCTTTTGGCTCATAAAGGACGAAGTGGAACGAATGTTGAGTTTGAACTATGCGATGAATCTGATGGTACAAAAAGGCTGCTTGATCTAATTCCAGCGCTATTTGGCGTACATTCTAGTAACGATGTTTACGTCATTGATGAGATTGAACGCAGCCTGCATCCAAACTTGGTCTGGGCATTTCTGAATTACTTTTTGAAGTCCTGCTCCGAATGTCGTGCACAGATCATCGTAACGACTCATGAATCCAATCTATTGGATCAGAGACTCTTGCGTAGAGATGAGATTTGGTTTGCTGAAAAGGATCAGACTTCGTCGACCAGACTCTATTCACTGACAGATTTTAAGGCGCGAAATGATTCCAAAATTAGCGATCACTATTTGCAAGGCCGATTTGGAGCAGTACCGTTCCTGGGCGATTTGGATCGCTTGCATGAGAAAGTGAAACAGACAGTATGAGCCTTCTTGATCGCAGGCCTCGTCCTATTCTATCGAGAGACAAATCCCCTGACAGGTTGCGGGATGATCGACTGTTTATCATTGCTTGCGACGATACCTATGCTCCAAAACAGTACTTCGATTTTTTCAAGCTACTACGTGTGCAAATTCACGTAGTCCCAACCAATAACGGAACGTCGATAGCAGGCGACGTCTTAAAGAGATTGCTTAGTTTCGAGCATGAAGAAGATGATGAGCTGTGGATGGTGCTGGACACGGATCATCTTACACAAGGTCATCACCTGCGTGGACTTGTACGCGCCTTGCAAGATGCGAAGAAGAAAGGCGTTAAAGTTGCCTTTAGCAG
Organism: uncultured Occallatibacter sp.; assembly: GCA_964408275.1. Lineage (GTDB taxonomy): Bacteria > Acidobacteriota > Terriglobia > Terriglobales > Acidobacteriaceae > Telmatobacter. The sequence goes on along the minus strand of CAYOYX010000017.1, from coordinate 42,951 downwards.
ACCATGTTTTGAACTTTGGTTATTATTGCATCACCTGGACGAGACTTCGATTGCACATCTGGCAAATGCACATGACGTAGAAGCGGCCTTGAGGACTCAACTCGGGGAGTACAACAAGAAAAATCTGAAGCAAGAACATTACACCCATTCTTCAGTTGTGCTTGCATGTGAGAGAGCCGAGCGATTGGATCAGAATGCAAGTGAAGGTCGGATTCCACGCACAAATACAAGCCGAGTCTATCTCATTTGGAAAGCCATTGCGGAGAAAGCCCTTCCTTCACAATTTCCAGCGGCACTTCACGGCCTACTTTCGCAGTGAGTGGCACCCGCTGCTAAAATTGATCTATTCAAATGTTCAAGCCTAAAAACAGCTACGCGCGTTGGATGTATCGCTGGGAGACGCGGCTGACGACGCGCGACGAGAATCGCGTAGTGCGCCCGCTGGAGTGGGGCTTCGAGTGGATCGCCCCGCTGCTGCGCGAGCAAGGCTTTGCCGAGGCGCTGCCAAACGCCAAGGCCGCCGCCGACCCCGCGCAGGCCGAGGCCGCGATGGTGCGCATCAACCGGCTGCTCATCCTCCATAGCGACGCCTTCTTCGGCTACAAGCGCCCCACAGATTTTCGCCTTGAAGAGCGGCATCCGGAGCTATTTCCCACCAACGTGCGTCCGGAGACATTGGCGAAGGCGGCGGCGATCAAACAAAAAGCAATCGAGGGCAAGATTCCCCCGGCGCAGTTTCTGCGCTTCACCTCGCCGGAGCGGACGCCGTATCCCGAAAATGATCTGGCCAACGCGCGCTGGTACCCCGCTCCTGCTCACAAAGATCCGCAGCGCCCTAAGCAGGCCATCATCGTGATGCCGCAGTGGAATTCCGACGGCTTCAGCCACAACTCGCTCTGCGCCATCTTCAATCGCATGGGCATCTCCGCGCTGCGACTCTCTATGCCCTATCACGACATTCGCCGGCCTGAAGAGTTGGAGCGCTCGGACTTCGCCGTCAGCGCGAATATCGGCCGCACGCTCTCGGCCTGCCGTCAAGCGGTGGTGGATATTCGCTGCTGCCTCGATTGGCTGGAGGAGCAGGGCTACGAACACTTCGGTGTGCTCGGCACCAGCCTCGGCTCCTGCTACGCATTTTTGGCCAGCGCGCACGATGCACGGATACGCGTCAATGCCTTCAACCATGCATCAACAGCCTTTGGCGATGTGGTCTGGGCGGGGCAGAGTACACGTCACGTCAAGCAGGCGCTGGAAGAGGCTGGCTTCACGCAGCAGCGCATCCGCGATCTCTGGTCCGCCGCCAGCCCCTGCTGCTACTACGACAAACTTTTGCGCCCCGAAGTCGCCGGAGCGCAAAAGAAGGCGCTGCTCGTTTACGCCAACTACGATCTGACCTTTCCCAAAGAGTATTCGCTGCAAGTGGTCGATGCCTTCCAGCGCATCGGGCTGAACTTTGAGAAGCACGTGCTGCCTTGCGGCCACTACACCACCGGCGAAACTCCTTACAAATACATCGACGGCTGGTACATGGGTTCGTTTGTCTATCGCGCCTTTAAGGCGTTGCGCGCTGAGAAAGCCGCCGCCGTACCGATGGTCTCAGCTTCGTTGGAACGAATTACATAACATACGCGTATCCAAACACGATGAGAATCAAGTATTGTCTCCGCATCAGCGCGATTTTACTAGCAGCTTGGGTTGTTCTCTGTGCGGCAGCGGGCATCCTTGCCACGGATTGGGCATTGCACCCTGGACGGCGTTTACTGGGAGCGGATTCTGAGGCGATTGCGTACGCGATTGCAGAGCGCAACGACGCTAAGCTCTCCAATGTTTCCATAACGGCAAACGATGGGGTAACGCTGCGAGGCTGGAGCATAAGGCCATTGCATAGTAACGGAGATGCGGTCATCCTGCTGCATGGGCAAGCTGATAATCGCTCTGGAATGCTTGGCAACGCGGAGCTTTTGTTGCGACACGGCTACGATATCTTGCTGCCTGATGCGCGCGCACACGGAGCCAGTGGCGGAGATATTGCCAGCTATGGCTACAAGGAATCATTGGATGTGAGACTCTGGTACAACTGGATGATGCGCTCGGATTCGCCGCGCTGCATCGACGGACTCGGCGCATCGATGGGGGCGGCGATACTGCTGCAATCCCTCAAGACTACGCCGGGATTCTGCGCCGTTGTTGCCGAGTTATCTTTTGCAAATTTCGGAGAGGCCTCCTACGACCGGCTTGGCGAGGGGCTGAATGCCGGTGCATGGGCTGGGCGCACGCTGCTGCGTCCCGCAGTTGAGGCCGGCTTCCTCTATGCGCGTTGGAGATATGGTGTGCATTTCGAGGATGTATCGCCGGAGAAAGCCGTGGCATCAAGCAATGTTCCTGTTCTTCTGATTCATGGTCTCAAAGACCGGAATCTTCCCGCTCTTAACTCCGAGATGATCTTGAAGCAAAGCCGCGCAAGTAACCCCTTCGTCTCGTTGTGGGAACCTGCGGATGCAGGACATTGCGGCGCGGCGGGATCTGAACCAGTCGAATACGAGCGGCGGATATTCAATTGGTACTCAAGCCATGACGTGAAAGTAGTCCAATAGCTTTTACCGCACTCCGCTCAAATCCAATTTGAGCAGCTTGGCCGGGTCAAGGTATGCGCCCTGCCAGCGGACGGCCCAGTGCAGATGCGCTCCGGTGACGCGGCCCGTCGCTCCGCTCAATCCGATTTGGTCGCCCGTGGCAACGTGCTGGCCTTCCTTTACATCGATGCGGCTCAAGTGCATGGAAATCGTCGTCAGGCCGAGGCCGTGGTCGATGACGACGCAATTTCCCTCGTAGTAGAGCGGCCGCGCGAGAACCACTACGCCGCTGTTGCCTGCCTTCACCGGCGTTCCCGCGACGGCTCGGAAGTCCATCCCCTTGTGAACCGAGGCCAGCTTGCCATTGAAGGTGCGGCGCGTGCCGAAGCTGTCGGTCGGCTCGGCAACAACCGGCTCGCGAAAGTCGCCCATCCACAACGGCTGGGCCGCGCTTGTTCCGAAGACCTGCTTCTTGAGCTGCTGATCGGCCTCGATCTGCTTCATCGCCTCAGGCCCCGGCGTGACGAACTCCGGCGCAACGGTCAGCGCGCCAGTCTTGTAATGGGCGGCATGAATCTCGACGTTGCGGCTCAAATCGTGTTCACCGCCATTCATCCGCTCAATAATCTTCAGCGTGGACGGCCCCACCGGCGCTTCCACATCCACTCCCGCCAGTGCAAACCACGTGCGCTCGTCGCGTCCTCGAAAAAACTCGAGCTTGCGGCCGAGCCACTCGCCTTCCAGGTGTGCGTCGCCGCCCGCCTCCACGCGAATCAAAACGGGCGAGCCGGCCTCGACAACTTCAGGTGTCAGAACAACCATCGCTGGCTTGGCAGGCAAGGCCCGTGCCGGAGTTCCCGCAAGAACTGGGAGAACCGGAACCAGCAGCAGAAGCAACGAAAGCAGCTTTATCGTTCGCATCCCATCATCATAACCGGATAGGAGCCAACTATTCAGCGACGGCAGCTCGCGGATGCGCGGCCAGCCATTGGGCCACGCGCTCCTGAATAGCTTCCAGTTCATCAGTGGTGATGTGGGCTCCGATCATCTGGCGGTTTTGCGCGTACTGCTGCTGCTTTGGCCCCTTCACTTCCGCTGCCAGGTCCAGCCAGTAGTAAGCCTCAACATAGCTCTGCGGCACGCCCTGGCCGAGTGAGTAGAGCAGGCCGAGTGTTCCCTGCGCGGTCGCATCGCCCTCGTCGGCAGCTCTTCTGTACCACTCCGCCGCCTGCGCCATGTCGCGGACGAGGCCTTTGCCGTCGCGATAGAGTTGGGCCAGATGCAACTGCGCTGCAATTGAACCATGCTCCGCTGCTTTGCGATACCATTCACTTGCTATCTTGTAATCGGAGGCTGACAGCTTTGGCGAATTTTGCAAGACAGCATCGCCAGCCCCGGCGTACCGGTCGCCTATCTCGATTTGCGCCGCCGCATCGCCGCTGTTGGCTTTGTCCAGCAGAGGCTGGTCAACGATTGAAGGAGTAGTCAGCGCCAAAACCGGAACCATCGAGACGGCCAGCGCCGTTGCCAAAAGCGATTGCATATAAAGTGTTCTCATTGGAGCCTTCGCGTACTCTCGGAACAATAGCAAGCGCTGTGAGAATTGGCGGTGATCCACGCCACCTGAGTCCAAAGTGAATGTCACACTCGAAAAATACTATGGAGATTTTTATCGCGCGCAGTGTTTGCAGTCTACGCAATAATAGCGGCTAGGTGCTCCGTTTCTCCGAGCCTGAAAGCGGATTGATGTATGCCTGAACTGCCTGAGGTTGAGACTATCGCTCGCGGTGTAAACGAACGCCTGCGCGGCGACCGCATCGTCGAAGTTTGGTTCGGCTCGCACCGCGAACCCTTCAAAACACCGCCCGCGCGTCAGGCCAGAGGGCTTGAAGGTCGCGTGATTCTGGCCGTTCATCGCGCCGGAAAACATATTGTCTGCGAGCTGGGTTCTGCGGACGGCAGCCTGTTGGTTATGGATACTGGCAAGCCCAGCGCGCAATGGATCGTCCATCTCGGCATGACGGGAAGATTGCTGTTGACCACTCCCGATGCTCCGCTGGCTCCTCACACCCATGCGCGTCTGTCTCTGGCCAGCGGCAAAGAATTGCGCTTTGTGGACCCGCGCCGCTTTGGCAGGCTGGAGTTTCGCGACCTGAGCCGCAGCGCGGCCTTCAGCGCGCCCGGCGCCGATCCACTCGCCCTTCCCAGCGAGGAATTTGCGGCGCTCTTTCGCGGAAGAAAGCTGTCCATCAAGGCTGCTCTGCTCAATCAGAAGCTGCTCTCCGGCGTGGGCAACATCTACGCCGACGAGAGCCTCTTTCGCGCCGGCATTCGTCCCCGCCGGCTCTCTGGCCGCTTGACCAAGGCTGAACTCGACCGGCTCTGGCAGGCCTTGCGCGAGGTTTTAGCCCACGCCATCCAACTGGGCGGCTCTTCTGTGAGCGATTATGTGGATGCGAACGGAGTGCGTGGCTTCTTCCAACTGGAGCACTGCGTCTACCTGCGCACGGGGCTTCCCTGCCGCCGCTGCCAGACGCCGATCCGGCGGATCGTGCTGGCCGGACGGGGGACGCATTACTGTCCGCACTGCCAGCGGTAGAACGCGCCTCTATGGTTTCCGGAAGTATTTCCCGAGGAGAACTTCCAGAATCGAGATTATTTTCACATTATTGTTTTCACAAGTCATTGAAATTAAACAATTCCTGAAATGGCACCACAATTGCTATTAAACAGGCGCCAGTGATGTATAGGCGCTGGAAGAGTTCTGACCAGCCCAAAGAAGAGCAGACACCCGGCAAGAGCATCCGCCAACGAAGCGGTCCTTGAAAGAGGCAGACCGGCCGGGGAAGTCTGAAGTAGGTACGGCGGAAACAACCGCTGTCCGCAGATTGTTTGGGAGGCCAGTGACCAGCGCACTACAGTGGAGCGCCACTCTGTTCAGAGTGGCGTTTCTTGCGTTTGGGGGTATTTTGGGGCCGGCGCCCGTCAGGGCAGGAAGCCGGAGAGCCTCGGAGTTCACTTGCCAGCCGCAAGAGTTCGCTGTAGTATGAGACTTGCCTATCAAGCGGCTGACGCGTGCCACCCGAAAGGGGCAGAGCAAGCTCGCCGCGAGCGAGGAAACTTCCCGGGACCGTTCACTCCATTGCAGTCAACAGGCGGCGAAGCTTCCCATAGGAGAAGGCATTATCTGAGAAAGGCGCCGCGCGCACCGTCACGATCCAGAGATACGAATGGAGATGTTTTCCCTGGTGTGCAGAGCGGCAGACAGCATTTTTACAGATTGAGTACATCGGCCCCTGATTCCAGCAACGCTGCATCTGCTGTAGACCTAGCCGCCGCATTGCCAATGCAGCAATTGGCGCGGGCGGGTAAGAAGAGGCTGAGTCCGGAGACTCGAAAGTTTCGTACGACAACGCACCAATGAGCAAGCCACAGGAAGTTAACGCATGACGACAGAATTGATGCAGCCCCAAACTGAATTGGGGCAGGATCCGGCCACTAGCGGTCCGGGTCAGTCCCAGGGACATCGCCGCCGCCGCCGCCGCCGCAAGAACAAGAGCAGTCAGTCTGGCGGCCCGGTAGCAGTTCAGCAGCCGCAGGCGCTCGCTCCTCCGCCTCCGCAGCCCGCAAAGCAAAATCCTGCTCCCCCGCAACAGAGCAATCGGCAGGGCGGACGTCAGAATCAGGGACGGAAGAAGAAGTTCTCCCAAAAGAGCCAGGCCGCTTCTCAGCCCGGCAACAGCATCTCCGCGCCGCCGCAGGGCAAGCGAAAGGCGAGGCAGAAAGGTCCGAGAGAGTTTGTCGGCCCCATGGACCACAGCTACCGCATCGTGAACGGCAATGTCGCCGATGGTCCGCCCTCGACCGTCCAGATGAACGGGCATTATCAGGAGGCATATCTGCAGCCGACGCCAGTGGCTGCGGTCAACGTCGATGCGCCGACCCGCATCTTCTGTTTCATCGAAGACCTCTTCTTTCAGGCCAAGATTATGGAGACGGCCCGCAAGCTGGGCGTGAAGGTGGAGTTTATAAAAGGCGGCGGTGCGGAGTCCCTGGCACGGCTGACTGAACTGCCGGAGGCTGAGCGGCCCAAACTGCTGGTCTTTGATCTCAACAATCTGAATGCCAAGCCCATCGCGCTGATTCCCAAGTTCAAAGCCAAATTCAAAAAGGGAACCTCGATCATCGGCTTCCTCAACCACCTGCAAGGCGAATTGAAGGCCAAGGCTGTCGAGGCCGGCTGCGACACGGTGATGCCGCGCTCGGCATTCTCGCAGACACTGCCGAATCTGCTGCGCCGCTATGGCGTGGAAGAGGATGAGGACTCCGGCCAGCAGCCGATGTAAAAAGAACAGGGAATAGGGAGTAGGGAACAGGGAATAGTGGTGTGAAGAAATGGGTGATTCTTTCAAAGACCTTGTGGTCTGGCAGAGGGCAATCGAAATGAGTCTGGCAATTTACAGGCTCACTTCTTCTTTTCCGGCCTCAGAACAATTCGGCCTGACAGGCCAGTTGCGGCGGGCATCAGTCTCAGTATCGAGCAATATTGCCGAAGGCTATGGTAAATCATCGAAAGGTGAGTATCTGTCCTATCTCGGACACGCAAGAGGTTCAAACGGAGAGGTCCAGACGCAGCTTATTATTGCGCGGGGTTTGGGCTTCGGCTCACCAGAATCCCTGCTCCAAGCAGAATCCCTCTCCAACGAAGTCGGCCGTATGCTGGTTGTGATGATCAACAAGTTGAAGAGCTGAACTTCGTTTTTCTATTCCCTGCTCCCTATTCCCTGTCTTTATTATCCCGGAGGCCACGTAAGCGTGCGGCCGCCGAGCAGATGAACGTGGAGATGATCTACAGTCTGTCCGCCGTCCTGGCCATTGTTGATCACCACGCGATAGCCCTTGGCCAAGCCCTTCGCGCGGGCAATCTCCGCTGCGGCCCACAGCAGATGGCCAAGCAGCGCGCGATCCACCTCAACACTATCGGCCAGCGAGGCGATATGTTCGCGCGGCGTCACCAGAATATGCACCGGCGCCTGCGGATGAAGGTCCGCAAAAGCATAACAGAGATCGTCCTGGTAGACAGCGGTTGATGGAATACTTCCGTCTACGATCTTGCAAAAGAGACAACTCATAGCGGCTCCAGTGTACAGGATTGGGACAGCCCGTGTATGAAAACAAGACAGTTTCCTGATTATTATGCTGAAAAGTTAATCTGCGCGCAGCCTTGATCGCGTAATGATTCCCTGCGCGGCGAATGCCAGACCACCCTCCCGGCTGATAGAATCTCCGCATGGAAACCATCCAGTACAACCTGCCGCAAAATCGCATTCCTCTTGCCTGGTACAACATTGCCGCCGACCTGCCCAAGCCGATGGCGCCGCCGCTGCATCCCGGAACCCTTCAGCCCCTTGGGCCTGATGACCTGGCTCCGCTCTTTCCAATGAGCCTGATTATGCAGGAGGTCAGCCAGGAGCGGGAGATCGAGATTCCCGGCGAAGTGCGGCAACTCTACGCGCAGTGGCGTCCCTCGCCGCTCTTCCGCGCGCGCCGTTTGGAGAAGGCGCTGGATACGCCCGCGCACATCTACTACAAGTACGAAGGCGTCAGCCCCGCCGGCTCGCACAAGCTCAACACCGCCGTGCCGCAGGCCTACTACAACAAAAAGGACGGCACCAAGCATCTCTCCACAGAGACCGGAGCCGGCCAATGGGGATCGGCTCTCTCCATGGCCTGCGCCTTCTTCGGCCTCGATTGCAAGGTCTTCATGGTGCGCGTCAGCTACGACCAAAAGCCCTATCGTCGCGCGTTGATTGAAGCCTTCGGAGCTTCAGTGATCGCCAGCCCCAGCGTTGAAACCGAGTCGGGCCGCGCCATTCTTGCCCAGCATCCTGACTCCAACGGATCACTCGGCATCGCCATCTCCGAGGCCGTCGAAGTCGCAGCCAAGGATCCGAACACCAAGTACGCGCTGGGCAGCGTGCTCAATCACGTGCTGCTGCATCAGACCGTAATCGGCCTCGAAGCCATCGAGCAGATGGCGCTGGCCAACGATGAGCCGGACGTGATCATCGGCTGCGCGGGCGGCGGATCGAACTTTGCCGGCCTGACGATGCCTTACGTGGGCCGCAAGATCAAGGGTCAAAGCAAGGCGCGGATTGTCGCCGTGGAACCGGCCGCCTGTCCCAGCCTGACCAAGGGAAGATTCACCTATGACTTCGGCGACACCGGCCATTTAACTCCGCTCGTCAAGATGCACACGCTGGGCTCAACCTTTGTTCCTCCGGGGATTCATGCCGGCGGATTGCGTTATCACGGCATGGCGCCGCTGGTCTCGCACGTGCTCGATCTGGGATTGGCCGAGGCCACCACCGTGCAGCAGTTGGACGCCTTCGCCGCCGGCATTCAGTTCGCCCGCGCCGAGGGCATCATGCCCGCGCCGGAGGCCAACCACGCCATTGCCGAAGCCATCAGCGAAGCTCTGCGCGCCAAGAAGGAAGGCAAGCAGCGGACAATTCTCTTCAGCCTCAGCGGCCACGGCCACTTCGATATGCAGTCCTACATCGCCTACCAGGCCGGCAAGCTGGAGAACTACGAATATCCGGCGGAAGAGATCGCCATGGCTCTGGCTGGATTGCCGTCGGTCGGTTGAAAAGTAAACGAGTAACAAAAAGACCCTGTGGCTGATTGAGGCCGCAGGGTCTTTTATTGACTTTCGTTCATCTTCGGTTTCTGTAGACTTTCGTGCCCCATCCATTTCATGCTCTTTGTGAAATGGGTGGGATACGATGAAGCTCACATTTCATGAACACTAAAACTGCTCCTAATTCACCGTCAGCGCAAAGCTGGTCTGCTGCGTGAGCGCGGTAACGCCGTTGCTGTACTGCGCGTAGACAACCACCGTATAGCTTCCTGCCGGAGTCGGCGGATTGGGAACCGGACCGTGGTGTTCGTAGTTGTAGAGCGGATTGCAGCCGGTTGTGCCCAGCATGGTCACCATGCAAATCAACGCCATCAGCGCAAGCCGGCTGAGCCATCTGCGCCGCCGCGCTCCCCATGCAAGTCCGCCTAGTCCGAATGCGCCGGGGAGCAAAATCGCCCAGGCAATGGAAGTGGACCTTGCGCCTGGCCGCGTGGCCGGTTTGACCGAGGTGGTGGAAGCAGCGAGCGTTTGTATCACAATCGTGCTGGTAGGCGGTGTAGTCGTCGTGGACAATATCTGCACATTCGACGGAGTAAAGTTGCAGCTCGCATCTACGGAAAGGCCTGAGCAGGAGAGCGTGATAAACATGGGAGCCGTCAACGCCGAGGTGAACTCGACTGAAGGAGCGATGGTCACAGTCGCCGATCCAGCATCTCCAGGCGTCAGCGTCATGACATTTCCAGCAAGAGTAATTCCAGAAGCCGCCGGCGAGACCGCAACGGTAAATTCGCATTGTGTGGCAACGCTCACAGCTACCGCCGGTGTTGACGTCGAGGTCTGATAGCCGGTTACGCCGCTAAAAACCGCAGTCAAGCTATGGCTGCCTTCCGCCAAGTTGACCGTAGATGTGGCTGTTCCCTGAGCGCTCAGCGCCACGCTTGCCAATGGGACGCTATTCCCGCCGAACTCGTCGTCGATGGCAACGGTTCCGCTGGTGACCGGTTGCCCGCCAGCCGTAACCGCAATCGTCAAAGGCAGCGAGCATCCGCTCAACGTGCCTGCGGTCAGTGTCGTTGAAGTAGCCACGGCAACCGGTGCCGCCAGCGCGGGCATCAATAGCGCAATTCCTGATCCTGCAATCAACCCAAGCCGCAAAGCGCGGCGGATAAAGCCTCTCACGTCTACCTGCTCCCAAAACCAGAATCGTCTGCCGCCCGTCTGCCGCAGCCCAAACCTTATTGTATCTGGCGGGAGCGGCCCAAAGCCATTCCAGCGCCCTTCTTTGGACGCGATTTCAGTGAGAAAGGCATTGGTAAGTCGCTTGAAAGTATTTTGCACATCATTTCCCCTCCAAAGCGCACAATAAATGAATGACCACCAACCAAATCTCCGGTCTTTTTTACTGACAACTGAGAACTGAAAACTGAAAACTTTTGCGGTACCCCCACCCCCCTCCTATATTTATTTTCGGCCCTGTTTCCTTGCACATAATTTAAGCAAGTGCGAGAATCAAGGCCTTTTTCAACAACTTACGCGCTGGGCTATCCCATAATTTGAGATTCAACAAATCAGCCTTATTTTTGCTTTGCAGATTATTTCCTGCGAATCCTCACTAGTTCACTTATTCACTCATTCACTTCTTCACTGTTCTCAAATCAGGCCCATGATTTCCGAAAAGGAATGCCGCTCTAATGTTTTTTTCATCTTTGCCGATTATTTATGAAAGAGCGCCTAGGCTAGTAAGTAGCCAGACCAGAGACGGTATGCCGCGCCCGGAGAATGTGGTCGCCCTCCCCCAGCGGATGGTTCCGGGGCGTGGGGCCGTTTCTGGTCAGCACTTCGGCGGATCTCCGCATTGAGCCTTAGCCGCAACCACGGCGGCGCTCGAAATTCGGAGTGACGCACAAATCGAGACCAGCGGCAGGACCGGATGGGTGCCTGCTGCCGGTCTCGATTTTTTTGCGCGGAGGAAGTTTGGATCTCCCGCGCCTGCAATATCCATAGGTAACCAAGGCGGCCGAGGCCGCCATTTTTTTGCGAGGAGCTTTCCGCATGAATACACTTTCGAATATCTGGAAGAACCCGAAGACTTCAGCCGCGGGGCTGTTGATCGGGATCGCCACCATTGCCAGCGTGCTTTCACAGCAGGGCATCACGCTAGGCGCGGCCGGCACTGGCACCATCGTTTCACTGGCCAGCGGCTTGGCCACAGCACTGCTCGGTCTGCTGGCTCGCGATCCCGTCAGCGCCTCCGCCACCAGCTCCGCCAATTCCACCGTAAAACTCGGCTGCTGGGCGCTGATTGCCCTACTGCTGCCTTTGCCGTTGATGAGCGGTTGCACGGGAACCAGCGTGGCGCAGAATATCGTCAACTGGACGCCGACCTTGCAGAGCGCCGTGGCCACCGTGGACGCGACTGCGGCTCTGCTCGACCCCAACGCCGCGCCGATCTTTACCGCCGCGACGGTGGGCTTCGACGCAGCTTCAAGCGCGCTGGCGGCTCAGGCAAAGGCTTATCTGGCCAACCCCAACGCAACCGTTCTGGCGCAGTTACAGACAGCCGTTGTGACCTTTCAGCAAACCGTGAACGCGGCGCTGCTACAGGCGGCCAAGATCACCAACCCCGCCAGCCAGCAGAAGGCGCTGGCGGACATTAACGTGGTGGCAACAGCCGTGAATGCGATTCTTGCGCTGGTGATCTCCATTTCAAGCAAAGCCGCCGTGGCCGCGATGGCCGCGCAATCGACAATCAAGCTGGCTGCGGTCCAGTCCTATTTGGATGAAGACCAGACCGTTGCGGTGGTAGCCCGCCACTACAACGAGCCGGCGAGCTTGGCGGCGATGCAAGTAGCCGATGTGAGAGCCAATGCCGCACAGGCCGGCTTTTAGTTCGGTTTTGTTTACTGCCTTGTCCTGGTCGCAAAGCAATTTTTTGCGGCCAGGGTAGGATAGAAGACGGTCGTATTTCGCAAACTGCAACTTCTATTTAACTATATGAAACATAAATATCTTATATGCTATTGATTTTGTTCCGTAAGTCTATTTATAACTGCCGGAATTCTGTCGTGATTCCGCAACATTTCCTTGCGCAACCGTTCAATTCGATTCCCGTCTGCGAATCAGCTTTCGAGCGCTGCCTCTTTCTTGAATGGATAGACAGGCTGATGCTGCAAACTTTCTCTCGCTTTCATTTTTTTATTTTTTATGTTGCCTTCACAAGAAAGGTTGTGGTATACCTTGCAATGTTCTTTAGGAGCGTCGCAACTCTTCGCATAGCTTCAACTTGATTTTTTTGCTTCCCTGATCGAACTCGGCTCCTTGTTCAGTGTCGTTTCGCACAGCGCATTTCCCCTTTGATTGTTTTCCCCGGGCGCTGGCCAAACACATCGTACGATTCAAAATCAAAATTCGGACGCATTGCACGAGGAGAGCTGTCTCTGTCCGCTGCACCTGATCGTCGCACCAGCTATTGCTGATGCGATGAGAGGAAATCTCAACCCAATTGAACGCGAATCATATTCTGCTGAGGAGAATCCGCCGCCATGGCTTTCTATCAGGCAACAGGCACAGGCCCAGTATCGTTTCTGGATGAGAATGAGGAGCAGCGGGAGCTGCCGCTCAGCGCGATTTACATCGGGCCAAGCGGAGCCGATGCGACCACCTCGTCGCTCTACACGACAGCAAACCAGCCACTGATCAATGCCCTTCTGGCGGAGATGATCTCTGCGGGTTACATTGCGCCCGGCGCGAATCAAACCTCTATTACGGCGACCGCCGTTCAGGCCGGTCCAATGGGCAATTCCATCACTATCACCTTTTCCAATCCCTTGCCATCCGCCGGCACAGTGGATGTGACCGTCACGGCTACTGAGACTTACGCCGGACTGACTCCCGCGAGCATACTGACAACACTGGGCACGACCGCAGCTGCGGCCAGCGGACTGGTCTATGTAACGGCTGGCAGTAACGAGATGCCCGCCGCTGCTGGGCCGACATTTCTTCCCGGACCCAGCTTCCAGCTCGCTGTTACGGATGCAGCCGACGCGAGTACCGCCTTCACATTGACCGCAACCAATACGACCGACGCAGCGGATGCGGCGCTCATCAGCGTTACGGTCACGCCGGTCACGCCTCCCGCTACTCCAGTTGCCTTCAATCTCACGGTGTCATGGACCAAATCCACCACGGCTCCGGTCACGATGGCAACGCTTCTGAGCACGAACCCATTCGCCTACCTGATTACCTTGCCATCGAGTGTGGCGACGGGTCCGCTGCCGGTTGCCGGGTCCGTAACGCTTTCAGGCGGAGCGGCGGCCAGCGGCTCACAGCCTGCCGTCGCGGCAACGGCAAACATACTTGCCGCCGCACCATAATTCGTCAGGTAATCCACTCTGCAATTGTTTTTGCCGCAACACGATTCACGGTCTTCAATCCCCGCTGTAGTCACTCCGTGAATCTTCACCTTCATCACGAGGTCAGCATATGTCCACTGCTTACACATACCCCGGCATCTACGTACAGGAGCTGCCGCTCAGCACGCAAACCATCACGCCCGCGCCAACTTCGATTACTACATTCGTTGGCTACACCCATCCGTGGAAGACGAAAGCTCCATTCGGCACAGCCGTGCAACTGTTCAGCTTCACCGATTACCAGAATTATTTCGGCGGGCTTTACACCAGCGGCATTCTGACTTCCGATGTGGCTCGGGCTGTCTATGCATTCTTTCTAAATGGAGGAAACAATGCGTACGTTGTCGGCTTGCAGCCATCGGCGTATAGTTCCACCGACACGTCGCTGGGCGTATTTGGCAGTCAGACGGGCCAGCTTGTTCCAACAGCATCCATCACGCAGACGAACATTGGGATTCAACTGACCGCGATGGAGCCTACGGATGTGATTCCAATGACGGCGACGGTGGCCAATCTGAGGAAGAACTCCGCTGGGACTGCGTACACGATCTTCGATCTGGTAATCACCTATGGCACTCGCGTGGAGGTCTATCGCAGCGTGGACGTGACCATTGCGCAAGGTCTGCCGAATAGTCTGGACGCGCTGGTTAATGGCGTTTCCAGCCTGATTACTGTTCAGCCGAGTGCAGGCACATCGTATGGAACGCAGTTTGCCTCCGGCACTCCGCCCGCGCCGGTCAACCTGACTCTAACATTGCCCGCGGGATTCACCACCTCATTTTCCGAGGCGGATTTTCTTGTCGGCAACGCAGGCGTGGGGCCGGTCTTCCAGGCGAATTCTTCTCTCGACAACGTGGAGATTTTCAATTTGCTGCTGGTTCCGGGAGTCTCGGACAACAATATCTTAAGCGCGGCGCTGTCGTTTGCGGAGAGGAAGCGCGCCTTTGCTATCGTTGATCCTCCACCGCAGGCAACCGCCTTCCAGATTCCGGGAAGTTCGCTTCCGACAATTCAAACGATGGCGGCGGATATTCCACTCAGCCAAAACGCGGCGTTGTATTTCCCGTATTTGAATACGACAGATCCTATCAGCAGTATGCCGATGGCCGTAGCTCCAAGCGGCTACGTCGCCGGAGTTTTTGCCACGACGGACGCGACGCGCGGAGTGTGGAAAGCGCCTGCCGGCCTGGCGGCATCGGTGCTGGGAACAACAGGGCCGGTTGCGTCGGGACTGATGAACGATATGCAGCAGGGAGTTTTGAACAGTCCGCTTCCGGGCGGTGGTACTCCAGTTTGCTGTCTGCGCAGCTTTGCCAGCACGGGCACGGTGGTCTATGGATCGCGAACTGTAGTTGGCGCAGACCCGGCTTACGCGCAGTCCAAGTATGTGCCGGTGCGCAGAATGACTCTGTTCATTGAACAGACGTTGATTGCGAATTTGAAATGGGCGGTCTTCGAACCGAATGATGAACCCCTGTGGCTGGCGATCAAGAGTTCGATTGAAGCGTTTCTGCTGTCGCTGTTTAATCAGCAGGCGCTGCAAGGCTCAACGCCGAGCGACGCCTTCCAGGTGAAGTGCGACGCGACGACAACAACCTCGGCGGATCAGCAAAATGGCATTGTAAACATCGTGGTGGGCGTGGCGCTGCTCAAGCCTGCGGAGTTTGTCGTCATCAAGATTGCACAGCTAGCCGGACAAACTTCTTAAGTCCTGATATCTGCGCCAATCAATTTGAGATAAAGGAGAGCGAAACCCATGGGAAAGCCATTCACAGTCAACGTGAATCGTTTCGATCCGTATAAAAGCTACCGCTTCCTGATCTATTTTGGAACCTCGACCTCGCCAGTCGCGATGGTGAGCAAGGTTGGATCATTGAAGCGTTCGTCTGAGGCAATCGAGTACAAGTCAGGCGGCGATATGATCATCCGCAAAGGCCTCGGACGCACCAAGTACGAAGCCATCACGCTGGAGCGCGGCATCACGCAGGATTTGGACTTTGTGACCTGGGCGAATTATTCGCAGGTACTCGACAAAGGGTCGCCGAGCCAGTCGCTGGCCAATCTTCGCAAGGAAGTCCGCATTGATCTGCTCAACGAAGAAGGCCAGCCGGTCTGGAGATTTTTTGTGCATCGCGCGTGGGTCTCCGAGTACCAGGCGCTTCCCGATTTGGACGCAGGCACGAATGCCGTTGCGATTGAACACATCAAAATTGAGAACGAAGGCTGGGAGCAGGACACCACGCTCACGGAGCCGCAGGAGAAGTAAGGATGGAGTTGCCCGTAAGCGGAGTGGGTGTGCAATTTCGCGTGCCGGACGGCAACGACGACCTGGCGATTCTGGAGGCGGCAGGCGGGCCGGTGGAGCAGGCTCTGACGATATTGCCGCGGCTAGCCCACCTGGGGAGGCACAATGGCGCAGAGGCGGAGAGCGTCCGCGGCGGGAGGACGCAATGGAAAGATTTGACGGTGACGGACTTCGAAACAGCGTTGCTTGGGCTGCGCAGATATTTATTTGGAGATAGAGCCGGATGCATTGTTCGCGCCGCTTCTCACAAGTGTGGAGTGCCGATGGAATTGCAGTTTTCAATTTCGTCATTTCTTGCGGAGGTCAAGCCTGCAATTCCTCGCCGCGTCGAGGAATCGCACGGTCATGAAGGATGGTTCAAATTCACTGGGCACAATGAGGAGCAGGCGCGGTTTCGCCTGCCATCGGTTGAGGATCAGGCAGAGGTTCTTGGCCATCCCGATGCCGCAAATCATCTGGCCAGGCGCTGCATTCAGGCGGCAAATCTGAGCTCGCGCACCAGGGTACGAGTTGAGCGTGCAATGGAAGCGATGGCGCCAAGTGTCTCGCGCCCGCTGGTCGGCCAGTGCAGTGATTGCGGCGAATCTTTGACGATGACGCTGCACGTGCCTCGGCTTGTTGTAGATGAACTGCGCATCTCCGCCAGCGGCGTGCATGAAGATGTTCATGCGATTGCCAGCACGTATCACTGGGATGAAGCTTCGATTTTAGCGATGCCGCAGAGTCGGCGTCAGGCATACGCGGCAGCCATACGACATCAGGCGGGTGAAACTCGATGACAGCCATGAGTGTAAAAACGCGCGGCTATCTCTCTCAACTTGCCGAGCCGGTTCCGCAAGGCGAGCCGGAGTTTTCCGCGCGCAGAGATTTGCTGACGCCGTCAGCGCAAGTGCAGCCACAGATTCCATTGATTGAAGATGTTGTTGTCTATCGCAATAGCCGGCCACCATCATCAACCTTGACAGGCGCGCAAATCATCCAAGCGCCTGTTAAGCGAGATGAACAATTCGAGTTCCCCTCCGTAGCTCGATTGATTGGCGAGACTGCGTCACTTCAAAGTTCAATACGAATAAATCAGGATAACGAAGGGGTTTTTAATGGCACTTATGTAAGTCCATCTTCTGCTTCGAAAAATAGGACGGAAGGTCTTGAGCGGAGCACAACACAAGATATTGAGTTCAACACAAATGATAGTTCTCGCTCTTCTGAATCGAATACAGCGCGTCCGGTTGTCGAACGGCATGATACTCGGCTTCCGCGCGAATCAAGTGTTCAAGCAAGTGATGCAAGCAATCTTTCCCAAAAAGCAAAAGGTGCGTCTTTCAGTATTGAGACGTCGAACGATTATCCTGCTCAACGGATGGCGGCGATTATCGAATCCATGCCATCAACAGAAAGCAAGCGCTCCGAGTCATCGCAGAATACAGAGGCGCGGACGCCTGACGCACAGGGCAATAGCGCTCCACGCAACCTTTTCAACAATCAAAGAACTCTCCGCGATGAATTTGCAAATCTTCCTCGCCAAAGCGCAAGGAGTGGACCACGGGTTGTTATTGGAACAGTAGAAATACGGACGAGGATTTCACAGCCTGCTCCGGTTGCGGTTCTTCCCGCGCAGCGAATCGCAGAGAGAAATTCAGATGAGGCAAATCTGCATGGTGGCGCGACTCCTGCACGGCTTGACTCACTGGTTCGCAGCCTTGGCTGGAACTTTGGACTCATTCAAGGGTAACGGCGATGGCATGGAGCGTTCAGGATCTTGCGGAAATCACTCATCTGCTTATCTCGCAGTTGAGCGATGCCATCAAGGCGTCGCCGCGCTATGTGGCAAATAATTTTCAGTTTGAAGTTTCAGGATTGATGCCCGAGGTCTCTCGCAGTGACGGCACAAATGTTCTCAGCCTTTACCTTTTGCACGTGAGTCGCGATCCGTACTGGAGAAACACTCCGGTACAGGGGCAGCGCGCGCAGTTGAATACCTCTCAGCCGCTCAGCCTCAATCTTTCCTATCTGCTGACCAGTTACTCGGAAAAAAACTGGCACATGGAGCAGTATCTGATGAGCGTGGCGCTGCAATACTTCCATTCCAATCCGATCAATATCATCAATACTCCCGCGTTGAAGGCTGAGTTCACAGTTACAGTTGAGGCCGATTCCATCGAAGAGATGAGCCGGCTATGGCAGGCGATTACATCTCCAATCAGACTATCGTCGATGTTTCGCGTTGCGGTGGTCTTTCTCACGCCGGATGCGCCGCCTCCAGAACAGATGCGTACGCCGGTTGAGGTTTCAGTCAGTGTCTCAGCCGATCTGAATGCTCCCGATCCCGTGCCCGAGCCGGAGCCGAAACTTTTTCAGCTAGCTCCGCAGATTGCTTTTAGTGCTCCACCTAGTGCGTCGGATGCCACCGAAGTTACAGCGCTGCCGGGTCAATCAGCCATCGCCGCTGGAGACAGCGTACTGATTCTCGGCAGCGGCATG
Organism: uncultured Occallatibacter sp.; assembly: GCA_964408275.1. Classification (GTDB taxonomy): domain Bacteria; phylum Acidobacteriota; class Terriglobia; order Terriglobales; family Acidobacteriaceae; genus Telmatobacter. The sequence goes on along the minus strand of CAYOYX010000017.1, from coordinate 24,540 downwards.
GATAAGCCGGACGGCGCGGCTGTTTATTTGAGTCCCTCCGGCGGCGGTTCAGAATGGCCCATCACAAGCTGGCGCGTCTATGGCACATCTGCATCGGGCACTGCGGGTAATGCGGATGAGTTAGTGTTGCGCTTCCCTCCGACTTATGGCGCTATGCCAGCTTCAGGCACCGCGCTGACCGACACACCTCCTCCGGGCACGTACTCAATTAAGGTTGGCAATACGACGACGGCCTATCGAAGCAATGCGCTGGCATTGTCCATTGCGCCGATCGAAACTGGAATCGGCCCTACTCAACCGATACTGACTCCGAATGCGGCTGGTGTTTATGCGCTGACAGCCAGCGGCCTCATCGCAGGCGAGACGCAGGTTTGGCTCAATCAAATTCAACTGACCGTGGCGGCGACTCTAGCACCAGGCGCGGTGACCGTGAATGCAAGCACCGGAGTGATTGAATTTGAACTTCCTACAACAGGTCTAACTTCAGGAGAGTATGCGCAGGTTCGCGTGATTACAAATGCGATTGAAGCTCCACCTGGATGGTGGCTTCGAGTCCCTTGAGTTAATTGTGTGACCTTATGAGCGAGTTGCCTACAAATCGAACAGCGGATGCAATTGCGGCTTATGTGCGCACCTGCGCACAGTTGCGCGCGGCATGGATGGAGCGTTTGTGGAGCGAGGGAGCAACCTGCCCGGATCAAGGTTTGACGATCCAGCATGGCGAGGTTCAACGCATTCTCGCTTATCCTGAAATTGAGTGCGCTCGGTACAGGGATTTTTTAGTTGAAGAAGATTCGAAGCCTCTTGCGAATGCAGTGACAGAGGCTGGCAACGCACTAAGCGAAAGTCAATTCTGGAACTGGTTCGTTCATATTTTCGGGTTGACAACTTACGAACGCGATCTTCTCCTTTTGTGCATTGCTGTTGAACTGGACCCAAGACTAGGAAGAGTGCTGGCTTATCTTGCGGATGATGCGCGCGCAACGCAGCCGACAACCGCTGTAGCGTCCGCGCTCTTTGGTTGGCGCGACGGCGTTGTGCTCACGACGGACAATCTGACAACATGGCGGCTGGCGCGTCCTGCTCATGGCGAGGCTGCATCGCGAGGCGCAACAGCGTGGCAAGTGGATGAAGCTGTTGTGCTCTCCGTCAAGTGTGAGCGCTGGGTTGATTCAGCACTCAATCGCAGTGCGGGCTTTATCGTGCCTGAAGCTGCGAAGCAGTTGCCCAGCCTCTATCCTGAAGTACTCAATCAGATGCTTGCCGAGTTTTTTTCAAGCAAGTTAGACAAGAATTATCGCGAGCATGAAGTTGTCCTGGTTGGACCGGTAGGCTCTGGACGGCAAACATTAGCCGCACAATTTGCATCGGCCATTGGCAGCCATCTGCTGTGCATCAAGACTCCATTGCTGGCGCCTGCTCAACCAACAACGGAATCGAAGCCGGATGGATTGATTCAGGCTGCTCGCATGGCACACGTAACGGGATCGGTTCTTTACTGGCGCGACGCGGATGCGGTAACAGCAACGGAGTGGCTTGAGGTGAAGCGCCTTGTTGGATTCCGCAGCATTCGCGGCGTTACAGAAGCACCCTCAAGCGCGACTCATCGTTTTACGCTGCCGCCGTTGCCGACCGCACAGAGATTGGAGCTTTGGGCGCATTACAGCAATGAAGCTGCGCCTGCTATTGTGCGCGCGCAACGGCTGACGCCCGCTGAGATTCGGCTGCTTGCGCAATCACCGGCGGATGCCACGCCGCATCAGATATTGCGACGCTCGATGCAGTCGAGCAGCGATCTGATGCAGCCGCTTCCGTGCCCATACACATGGGACGATCTTGTGGTTTCGCCCAATCTGCAAAGACTGCTGAAGGACTTTGAAGCACAGGTGCAACTACGATGGGAGGTCTATGAAAGCTGGGGATTCGCGCGGCTCACGCATCTTGGTCAAGGCATCTCAGCGCTCTTTGGCGGACCAAGCGGCACGGGCAAGACGATGGCCGCACAGGTGATTGCCCGTTCGCTTGGCATGGCGCTTTATCGCGTGGACCTGGCCGGAGTGGTGAACAAATATATCGGCGAAACCGAGAAGAGATTGCGCGATGTATTCGACACATGCGAGCGATCGGGTGCGCTGCTCTTTTTTGACGAGGCGGATGCGCTCTTTGGAAACCGAATGCAAGTCAAGGATTCGCATGATCGCTTTGCCAACATCGAGATCGACTACTTGTTGCAGAGGATTGAGCAGTTCGATGGCGTGGCCATCCTCGCTACAAATCGCAAGAACGATTTGGATGCGGCGTTTCTACGGCGGCTGCGCTTCGTGGTGGATTTTCTTAATCCTGATCTTCGAGAGCGGCGCATTCTCTGGGAGAAGTCGTTGCCGACATTCGCGCCTGATGGCGAAAGAATCATCGGTGAGATTGACTACGATCTGCTTGCGGAGGAGATGGAAATCAACGGCGCGCAGATCAAGTCAATTGCACTTGGCGCTGCTTTTTTGGCTCGCAGCGCGGGCACGCTAATTGGAATGGAGCAGATCGAACTCTCAGCGCATCGAGAATACGCCAAGCAAGGACAGTTGTTGCGCGCGTCACTGAGTAAGTCGACCTAGTTGTAACCACACGGAGGTTTGTGGATGGATGACATTCTTATTGAGCGATTAGTACTGGATATTCCGGGCTTAACTCCAGCGCAGGCGGAAGAACTTTCTCAGCACGTTGGCAAAGGTTTGTCAAATGCGGAGCCGAAGGATGGAGATTTTGAATCACTTGTTGTCGAGTTGAACGATCAGGCGGCAAGCAGGGATTTACATCGGCTGGCGGAAGACATCGTTGACTCAATCATGCAACAGATCGGATAGGTTCCAATGGCTGGTCAATATCTTCGCGGCGCATTGATCGAGTTCACGGAGAGCTTCCCTATCCCTGTGCCCAACGTGATTCTCTTTCAGTACAACCCAGAGACGATGACTCATACATGGACGCCAGCCAAAACAGGAGGAGCGAATACGCCGGGGCAAAGTCCGAGCAATCCGCTGGCGATTACAGGCCCGCCGGAAGAATCTTTTTCATTCAATCTAGTGATGGACTCAAACGACACCATTGCGGATGGCAGCGCGATTACGGCGAATCTGGCGAAGATCAGCGGCGTGTATCCGCGGCTTGCGGCGCTGGAAATGCTGCTGTTCCCCACTGCGCCTCCCGGCGGCGGACTTATCGGCTCCGTATCGTCGGCACTGGGGCTTGGAGGAGGCCCGCCGCCTGCGACATCGGTTCCAGCCTCGCAGTTGCCTACAGTTTTATTTGTTTGGGGACCAGGTCGAATCGCCGCCGTGCGGGTGACGACGCTGACTGTAACTGAAAAACTTTTTGACGGGACATTGTTGATTGCCACGCACGCCGAAGCGCAGATTGCGCTCAAGGTTCTGACAGCGCCTGAATTGCAATATGTGGATGGACCGCTGGGCACGCTCGCCACAGCGGCTGCAACGTATATGACAGGATTGCGCGAGGCGCTGGCGATTGCCAATCTCGCCAACAGCGTGGAGTCAATCATCGGAATGCTGCCGGTTTAGGAATTGAAATGTTTGCAGTGAAAGGAGGAGATCATGTTTGCATCAGACAGCCGCTACGCGCAACTCACACCCTACACCGTTACGCTGCCGAATAGGCAGATCGTATTGGCAACGCGTGTGTGGATTTCTCCAACGCAGATGCCGTTGGCCGGCTATCATACACGCGTTCAGGGAGACCGGTTGGATAACATCGCGGCGCGCTATCTACAGGATCCAACTCTCTTCTGGCAGTTATGCGATGCGAACGGCACACCGGTTGCGGCCTCTCTTGAAGCGCGTCCGTTGATTGGCATTCCGCTCGGAGGGAAGTGATGAGCAGTACGTACACCATACTGGTTTCCGGACAGGCAGCGGCGGATCTATCTGCTGCGCTTGTGGAACTGGATGTAGAGGAGAACGTGGATATGCCGGGAGCATTTTCTATGACGTTGCCGGTCAATCGCACCCCCGCGGGCGATTATGACCTGGTTAATGATACGCGTCTGGCTCCGCTCTCCAACATCGCGATCACTGCGGCGGGCAGCGACGGCAACACGCAGTGCATCATGGATGGTTATGTGTTGTCGCAGGCAACGCATCTGGATACAGGCACGGCGAGCAGCACGATCAAGGTGTGGGGACAGGATGCGATGTGGTTGATGAACACCACGGAGCAAGTGAAGGAATGGGCGGATGTGACCGATGGCACGGTTGCCAACGCCATCTTCGGCAACTATGGAATGACGCCGGACGACAACAATTTATCCAACGACTCGCCTGCTCATACATCCGACGGCCACACGCTGATGCAGCGGGCAACGGATGCACAATTTCTGCGGCGGCTGGCGCGGCGCAACGGAAAACTTTTTCGCGTTTTCTGCACCGACACGCCGGGTCAACGAACGGGATCATTTGCATTGCCGGTGTTGAATGGCGATCCGGCGGTGACATTGACGCTGAATGATGCAACGGCAGCAACGATTGATGCGGTCGATATTACCTGGGATGTTTTGCGTCCTTCATTGACGATCGCATATCAGGAGCTATTTACAGATAGCGATCCGCAAGGTGCTGGAGGCACGACCAGTGACTCAGGATTGTCTTTGCTCTCTGATCGCGGACTGGCGAATTTTGCCGGCGCGACGGTGACTTCGATACTGACGACGACCGTCGATGATGCGCAGGAACTTACAGAGAGAGCGCAATCCGTCTTGATAGAGTCGGGTTGGTTTATTCGCTGCCAGGGAACCGCGGATGTAAACCGGTTGGGCACTGTGATGCGGGCAGGAACGCTGGTGCAGTTGGCGGCGGCGGGATCGTTGTACTCAGGGAATTATTTTGTGTGGAGCGTGCGTCACAAAATCACGGCAGAGAAGCACACGATGGATTTTGTTTTGGTGAGTAACTCTGTGGGCGCGGCGCCTAGCGCCGGATTGCTGCCGGGTGGGTTAGGGCTATGAGTGATCCACTGCTTCAGGAATTGATGGACCAGGTACGCAGCCGTTTTTACGGAAAGTATCGCGGCGTGGTGACGGATGTAGATGCTTCGACGATGAGGATCAAGGCGGCAGTGCCATCGGTGCTTCCGCAAGGCGGAACAGGCTGGTGTATGCCGTGCGTTCCCTATGCGGGTCCGCAGGTTGGTTTTGTAATGCTGCCCGAAGTAGGCAGCGGAGTTTGGATTGAATTTGAAGGCGGTGATGTTTCTTATCCGATTTGGGTGGGAATGTATTGGTCGTCAGGCGATATTCCCTCCGATGCAAGCGCAACGGTAAAGAGCATCATTACTTCGGCGGGGTCAATTGAGATGGACAACGATGCCGGAAGTATCACGATTACGGATGCGCAGCAGAACACGGTGGTTCTGGATTCAAGCGGAGTGACCAGTACATCGGGCGCAAGCAATGTCGCGATTGGAACAAGCGGGGTGAGCATCAACGACGGATCATTTGAGGTGAGCAGCTGATGCCTGCATTACTGACAGCTTCGAGCACGATGATGTGCCCTCACGGCGGCACGGTAATTGCCGTGCCCGCGCAGACACAAGCGGTTGCGGATTCGCCGATTTTGACGATGTCTGCCACTTGCTCCATCGCGGGCTGCGCTTTCGTGATTGGCGTTGTGCCCAGCCCATGCTTGACGGTGCAATGGGTCGAGGGCGCGACGAGTGTGCAAGCTGGCGGAGATTACGCATTGAATGAATCCAGCGTTGGCCTGTGCCTTGCGGCAACGCAGGCTCCGCAAGGCGCGGTACTGATTGTAGCAACGCAACCAACGGTTGAAGGACTTTGAGGATGCAGTGATGGCTTCAGTGATACGTCGAGACATACTTTATCCATTTGCGATCGATGCCGCTTCAGGACAGGCGGCGCAGACCAACTATGCAAGCCATGTGGCGCAAATGATTCAGCAGGTTCTGCTCACCAATCCCGGAGAGCGCGCTTGTATGCCGACCTTTGGCGCGGGTCTGCGGCGGTTGCTCTTCGCTCCTTTGAATTCGTCCCTGGCAGCCACGACCAAGATCATCGTCACGCAGAATTTGAATCAATGGCTAAGTAATCAGATCGCGGTGCAGGATGTGACCGTGCAGACTCAGGACAGCTCCACGGAAGGAACGATTCCTGGTCCGCCTCTACCCGATAGCGCGATAGCAATTCAAGTGACTTATGTGCTGATTGAAACGCAAAGCGTAACTCAGACCGTAGTGCAGGTGATTTGAGATGACACTACCGCTTACAGAGCCTCGCAATCGCCTGGTGCTGGTGGCAACATCCACGATTGTGAATGGCATCGATTTTGTCGAGCTGCCGTACGTGAATGCTACCACGCTCAACGTGCATTTTCTGAATGCCGTATCAGTTATTCCCACATCTCCAGCAACCATTCTCGCTACCATCACAGGCGGTGATCGCATTCAAGGTATCCAGGTAACTGCAATGGCTTGGTCTGTCGATGAAAATGGATTTCCATTAATGACGCTCACGGTCAGCGAAGCCGGCGATTTTTCCAACTACACGCTTACACTAACTACCGGCACGCCTTCGCCTACTGGCCCAGTGGGAACATATGTTCCCTTAGCCACGCTGGACCCGATGTACTGTAGCGCAAGGTTTTCCTTTAAGGTCCTCTGCCCCTCTGATTTTGATTGCGCTCTACAGAGCGATTGCTGCGAATCCGCCGAACCGCCGCTTCCAGCCATCGACTATTTGGCGAAGGACTTTCAGAGCTTCAAACTAGCGCTCACTGATTTCTCTTCGCAGCGTTATCCTTCCTGGCAGGAGAGATCAGAAGCCGACATCGGCGTCATGTTCATGGAGGCGCTTTGCGCTGTTGCCGATGAGCTTAGCTACCTGCAGGATCGGGTTGCGACGGAAGCTACTCTAATGAACGCCACGCAGAGACGCTCGCTGGTCAGCATGGCGCGGCTGGTTGACTATGAGCCGTCGCCAACACTTTCAGCCAGCACGACGATCCAATGCAATGTTGTTGCGAATATCGTTCCGGCGGGCGCGCTGATCACAGCAACAACTCCAGACGGTTCGATTGTTCCCTTTGAGATTGGCAATGGCTTGAATGACACCACGAACTACACTGTTTCTCCGCTGTGGAATGACGGCATTCAGCCTTACTGGTTCGATGACAGCCAGCAATGCCTTCCCTGCGGCTCTACATCGATGTGGATTCTTGGCAATGGATATGGCTTTGAAACGCAGATTGCAGCAGGCAACTTTTCGTTGCTGATTCAAACCGACCTTCCAGGCGAAAGCATTCGCGAGGTGGTCACCCTGACCAGCGCCATCGAATTGACCGATCCGATTTTTTTGACGAGTGGAACGCCAACGAATGTGACTTATATAACGTGGGGCACTGCGGATGCTCTCACGCGCGACCACGACCTTACTCAGACGCACATAGCAGGCAATCTTCTGAATGCCACGCAGGGCCGGCGTTTTTCGGAGTCCTTTGCGATTGGCGACGCGCCGCCGGGCGCGATCGGTATGCCTATTGCTGTTGCTCGCTATGGTCCCAACGGTACCGATGCCGCGCCTAACTGGATCTTCCGCTACCCGCTATCTCGCTCCAATCCGAATCAGGGGAGACTCGCATGGCTGCCATCCGCCGCAGCGGGCGATTCGGCAATCGACCCGGATTTTGCTGTGCCGCAACCGGAGTTGATCGTCAGTCAAATACTGCCAGAGCCTGCGAGCTATGCCTTTTCCACCAGCTTGCTGGATGCCGCAGCAACAGAGCTTGCTTACACTGTTGATCCCGCTGCATGGCGAGTGGTAGCCACAAACCAATCGAGTACGCAGATGCAGTGGGAGTACGACGGCGATCAGGGCGATACAATTCGCTTCGGTGACGGAACCTTCGGCACGCGGCCCGTTGACGGCGATGTCTTCACGGTGGAGTATCGAATCGGATTAGGCGCGGCCGGCAATGTAGCTCCGGGCGCAATTGAGAATGTCGATCTTAGCTCCTCCGCTTGGTTGAGCAGTGTGCGCAATCCCTTTGCGGTCACTAATGGTGCCGATGCAGAAACACCACAGCACATTCAACGCATGGCGCCGCAGGCATTTCGCGCTGTTCAATTCCGCGCAGTTACGCCCGCGGACTACGAAGCAGCCGCTGAGACACTGCCGTGGGTGCTCAAGGCCGGTACATCTTTTCGCTGGACTGGAAGCTGGCTGACTGTCTTCACCACGGTTGATCCCACGGCGGCTGGCACCAGCGGCGCAAGCGTGACAGAAGCCAATCAGGAAGATTTGATCAACCTTCTCAACCGGAGACGGCTTGCCGGATATGAGTCGTATGCGCCGCCGCCGACGCTCGTTTCCATCGATCTTGTCATCACCGTTTGTGTTCAAACCGGATGGCTCTCAAGCGATATGGAGGCCGGTGTTCTCTCTCGCCTTGCCGACGCGATTCAACCCAACGGCACTTTTGGTTTTTTCTACGCGGATAGCTTCACCTTCGGGACTCCGCTCTATCGCAGCAATCTAGAGGCGGCAATTCAAAGCGTCGATGGCGTCAATGGCGTACTCGACATCGAATACCGCCAGCGCGGAGCCAGCGTGGTGTTTCAAACACTGCCGCCGGAATTGCAGTTCGGCACGAATCAAATTCTACGGGTCGCCAATGATCCAAACTTTCCTGAGCGCGGCACGATTCGCGTGATTGCGGAGGGGGGACGATGAGCACAACGCAAGTTTGCCCATGTGATGCGGCCAATCCCGCGCCGATAACCAATCTGCCTAATCTATCGCTGATTTCCTATCGCGCTGGAGACTTCAACTCATTCCGCCGCGCATTGCTTACGCCGTTGCTTGCTCCTCCGGGCGATCCGCCGCTGGAGCAATCGCTCACCGCGTGGCAATCCGGCGCGGGCGCCGATCCATCCATCGTTGATCTTGGCGTGATGATGGTGGAGTGGTGGGCCTATCTCTGCGACATCCTCACCTTTTACAACGAGCGCATTGCCAATGAGGATTATCTGCGCACTGCTGTTCTGCCGGAAACGCCAGGGGAACTGATTCAACTGCTCGGCTACCGGCCACGTCCTGCTATTGGAGCTGCAGGAACGCTGGCTGCGCTGGTTACGCCGAGTGTATTGCCCGGTCAGACGGTCACGCTGCCTCAGGGATTGCAATTCCAGAGCAAACCTGGACCGAACAGCGCGCCACAAACATTTGAGTTATCTTCCGCGACACAAATCGGTGTGCCGGATCAAGTACCTGCCATAACTCCTCCCAACCTTGTCGCCGCTTTGGAAAGTTACTTCAACTATCGCAGTTACAAGGTTGGTCTGGAGATCAAAGAAGACTATTTATACAAAAAAATCACTAACCATGAGTTAGACGGGTCCACTGATACTGGCGTAGCTATTGGCGAGACGACGAGTTATGCAGTCTTACTGCAAGGCACAGTCACATCATTAACCAATGGAATGTCTCTGCTGCTGGGTCCGCGCGATGAGACTACAGCTGCGGGCGCGCCTACTCTGATTACTCTCTCCGCTCCGCCCGCCGTGCAGACGATTTCTGGCGGGACGAAGCAGACTGTGATTACATTTACGGCTGATCCTGCCCCACCTCCGATGACGGCGGAGAATGCACGTCTGATGAAAGCAAATCAGACTGCCTCGCTATGGAGCTTTACCGGTGCATCGTTCACCGGATCAGCAGGAGTCATTGAACTCGCACAGCTAGTTCGCCAGATTAGACCAAACGACTATATTGCCTTTACAGCGCCCAGCGCTGATCCCATTCTTGCGCAAGTTCAGTCAACAACCGACATACTCGGCGATGCAAGTTCGGCGGGCACACCGACTTCAGTCAGCACTGGTACTCCGACAACTCCGCCGGTTCCGATTCCTGTTCTTCATACGCAGTTGACTCTTACTTCGGCTACCGCAACAGCCGTCAACACATGGCTAAGTGGGACAGCCGCCGCATCAGTCACTATCCTATTTGGCTGGGTAGAAGTCGGTACTTTAGTTGACCAGCCTCCTGTTGCATGGGATGGGGTTTCCAGTAACTTGCAGGCAATTCAACCCGCGCAATTCCCTGCGGGAAGCTCGCTGCCAGTTTTCATGCAAGATAGCATCGGCAATGGCCAGCAGGCTACGGGCACTGTGGATAGCAGCGGCGATCTGGATGTGAGTTGGCCTACGTCAACTCTCACGCCGCTATCGACGGAGCTTCAGCCGCCGATCACCGTTTACTACAATCTGCTTCCGGTCACACGTGGCAAAACTGTGGCCAACGAAATACTCGGCAGCGGTAATGCAACCATCTCGGGACAAAGCTTTATGCTCGCTAAGTCGCCCGTGACTTATCTCACGACTGGCTCCAGCTATGCGAGCACGATCGTACTTACAGTGAATGGCATTCCCTGGACCGAAGTTGCCAGCTTCTATGGCCAACCCGCCAATGCTCAAATTTTCATCACGCGCGAAGACTCCAACCAAAACACGTGGGTCTACTTTGGCGATGGCGTCAATGGCGCATTGCTGCCGACAGGCACAAATAATGTCGTCGCCACTTATCGAATCGGCGGCGGCGCTGCCTCTCCGCCTGCGGGGAAACTGACCGTGATTGCGCAGAGCTACCCTGGCTTGAAGTCAGTGGTAAACCCGGTTGCGGTATCTGGCGGCAGCGATCCCGATCCTGCATCGCTGCTTAAAGAGTATGCTCCTCGATCCGTCCTGACCTTTGGCCGGGCAGTCTCGGTCTTCGACTATCAGGCGCTGGCCGCTCAAGCGCCGGGTGTCACGATGGCTGCGGCGACTTGGTCATGGGATCCAGTCAATCTCCGCGCCAGCGTCACCGTCTATGTAGCAGGCGAGTTGAACGTCGCCTCCTCTGTTCAGACACTGCTATCGGCGGCGGGAGATCCGAATCGGCCTGTGACTGTCTTGACTGCTACGCCTGTAACAGTGACCTTGACAATGGCATTGGTTGTAACTGCGGGCATGGATGCCATAGCAATTCAAACGGCGGTGCAAACAGCTCTCTGCGATCCTAATGTTGGATTGTTTTCTCCCGCCAATCTTGGCATTGGTCAGGGATTGTTTGACAGCGAGATTGAGGTCACGGTCCTTGCTGTAGCTGGTGTAGTTGCAATTCAATCGAATATTAAATTTACGATCAACGGTAGTGTAAGCGCCGGTCCGCTGCATACACCCGGTGAAGGTGCGTATTTCTCGCTTGCCCCAAGCGGCTTCTATCCCAGTACGGAGGTGGCCGCCAATGATTAGTGACGGATATGCGGAGTGGTACGCCAATCGCCTTTGGAATCTTCTGCCGGCAATCTATCGCACGATGGATTCCGGTCCTACTCCTGGTGCGCACGGTCCACTGCAGGAGTTATGCAACCGCATCGGCGCACAGGCTGCCGTGGTGCGTCGCAGCATCGACCGCATGGGTGAAAATCAGTCGATAGAAACCTGCGACGATTGGGTGATTCCGTACATTGGCGACCTGGTCGCAACACGGCTTGTGAGCTGCCTGGATGCGGCCGCACAGCGCATCGACGTGGCCAAGACCATCTATTATCGCCGCCGCGCAGGCACCGTTGGCGTTCTGGAAGAGCTTGCCGCTGACATTGCCTCCCGCGACGCTCGCGTTGTTGAGTTCTTCCGCCGCTTAGGTCGAACGCGTCATCAATTCGATCCGCCATTAAGTTATCAAATCGAAGATCAGCTCAGCGGCCCAGTTGGCTTTACCGATAACACACTGGAAATCATGGAAGGCTTGTTCGGCGCTTACAGCAATACCCCAGCCGGTGGATTCGCTGATCTGCGCAACGCCTACGCAGCGAGTAATACGGGCAGCACCTTTGACGAATATGCCTATACTGCCGACCTGCGCGCGGGCGGACAGACACTGGGCCATTTCAACATTCACAACCTCGGCGTTTTCATTTGGTGGGAGCAGGCCTTTCCTATTACCGCCGCAACTCCCGTCGGCAACATCGAAGGCACGTGCTTCACCTTCGATCCCACAGGCCGCGAGATTCCGCTCTTTGCATACTCACAGCGCATTGGTGAAGCTGCATCGTGGGGCGAGCACTGGGTCGCACCCGATGAGTGGATGCTTTCAGTGCCAATTCGCGAAAGCCTCTGGAAAGAACTTCTACCGCAATCGCCGGCGGATTCAAACGAACTTTATTCCGCATTATTTTCCGCGCAGTCTCTTTCAGTCGGACTGATGGCGGGCGGAAGCGGCGCCCCGATTCCATTGTCGCAACTTTCAATTCATCCGGAGCAAGGTCTCTTCAGTTTCACCAGCGAAGTGCCATCCGCTGCCGCATCCCTCGCCGTCTGCTATAACTTCGGCCTGATTTCCGAAATAGGCGCGGGCGGTTACGACAACGAGATTCTCAGCGAGCTTCAATTGCCCGCTCGAACCGTCAATGTTTCAGGCGGCAACAGCGCAGTCCCCAGCCTGAACACTGTTCTCGGCGCAGTCGCTCAGGACGTAGTAATTCAAATCAACGACTCGTTGACTTACTCCGGACCGACGACCTCTCTGAACGTTCCCAACGGAACTACGGTTGCGATATGCACGGAAAGCAAACAGCGTCCAGTCTTCCGCTGGACCGGCGCCAATGCAACATGGACTATCACCGGCAACGCCTCTTCGTCGGTATCGCCGACCGTACTTATTCTCGAAGGAATTCTTTTGCAAGGCGCAAACATTATCTTGCAAGGCAGCTTCGACTCGGTCTATCTGCGCATGATGACGCTCGACCCCGGCACCTCAGGTCCAGAGCCGCTTACCGCTGCCGCGATCTATGCCACGGCAATCGACGGCTTGTCGCTCGCTCCCTCATCGTTGCTCATCGAGAAATCGGTTACGAACTTATATCTGGAGCGCTGCATCACTGGTCCCATTCGCACCGCGAATGGCGGAGTCATTCAGCAGATGACTGCGACGGACAGTATTATTCAATCGATCCCAACGCATCTGGTTCCTACAACAGGCAATCTGAGTAATCCTACAATCTTTGATTACGTCAGCCTTGCGACCTCGCTGAAGTATGAGAGCAATGCGCTGGCCAAAACCGCTGTCACAGGATCGGCGGCGCTGAGTGACAGCCTTTCGCAGTATCAGGCTGGAACTATGCCTTCGACAAGCCTGCAAAATGAGATTGTCGCGGCGATCTGGCAATTCACCCCCGCTGCGGCAGAGTCGGCATGGCCGCTGGCGCTGGCTGATCTAGCGCTGGGATTCTCCGAGGGAACTGTCTCGCTCTCCAGATGCACGGTTCTTGGCCCAACCTATACTCACAGGCTCGCCGCTTCGGAATCGATACTGGACAATCTGGCCACAGTGGAAGACGCGCAGACCGGCTGCGTTCGCTTCAGCGCTTATGCCGCGGGCAGCAATCTTCATCAGCCTTATCGCTCGGTGCAGGTGCCCGCCGATGCTCCGCTCTTTGAGTCGCGCAGCTTTGGGCAGCCTGATTATGTGCAACTGCGCAGCGATGCGGATGCATGGATTTTCGCGCCCGGGGCTGGTTCCAACGCATGCAACTGCGGAGATGACAGCGCCGTGTCCGCTGCGGGAACCATTCTTGAGGGCGCGCAGAATGGCTCGGAGATGGGCGTCTATTGCCTAGAAGACATCCCGCTGAAGCGGCGCGGGCTTGCAATGAAGTATGACGAGTATTCGCCGATCGGCCAGTTGCCGGTCTGGATTGACGCGGACTAAAACGCATGGAGGACTGATCACGTGGGAAGCGATCGCGCACGCATTAGTTTTGACCCAACTCGCGGCTACCGTTCGGTGGTTGCACAACAGGGACGTGTCACGCTTGAGGCCGATGTCAACGAGCAGTCCTCGATTGAGAGTGAGTCGCTGCGCATCGAGACTATCGACATTATTGGCCCCGCTGGCACGCCCGAGCCGCACGGCTATGAGGTTTCTGTAGCTAGCGGCGCCATTACTGTTGCGCCCGGCATCATGTATGTCGGCGGCTGGCGCATGGAGTCGGTGGAAACTGTTCCGCTGGCCAAGCAGCCTGACTGGCTCGACCAACCCGCGCCTCCCGCCGCCGCAGCGGGAAATTACGTTGTCGCGCTGCTTGTGACCGAGCAGTTCATCTCCGCAACGGAGGATCAGGCCCTCAGAGAAGTTGCACTGGGCGGACCCGACACAGCCGCGCGATCAAAACTTATTCAGCACTTTGTTGAGTTGCCGGTCAACGCAACGGAGTGCCTTGCTGCCGAAGCCGATTTGAAAAAAACTCTACTTGAGAAGATGGGGCTTGTGCTGAATCCGGATACGCTCGCGCTGAGCTATGATGCTACGCTTGAAGTCAATCCCTTTTCTCCTCCGACGCAGACTGATCCCTGCTGTCCGCCTGCTCAGGGCGGATATCTTGGCTCGGACAATCAGCTTGTCTGCGTCACTGTCGCCAGCCTGGGGAGTTCTCCCACGCTGCTTTGGGGATGGAACAATGCTTCTTTCCTCTATCTCGCCGCCGTTGTGAATTCCACTGCATCGTCTCCGATTGTGCAACTCATACCCGCGCCGGTCGATGCAGCGCATTCTCCGCAGCCTGGGCAAGTGGTCGAGATTTTGCAGACCACAATGGTTTTGGGCGACCCTGCCGATAAGAATTATGTCGCCGCTCAGCAAGGCCTGCTTGTCACGCTTGGATCAGGAACCATCTACGACAGCACCACGCAGCAGTTGACATTGCCTGCAGGAACAACGCTTCCCACTGATCCGAACACGCTCTTCGTGCGGCTGTGGCAGGCTGAGATCCCTTTCACTTCCGGCCAGAGCCAGCAACTCGACAGCGTTTCCGGTTTGACCGTGACCGTCAAGATTAATGCCTTGCCCGCGTCTCCGCTGCTCTCGCGTCCATTTTGGTGCTTCGCCGTCCGTCCCAACACACCTCAGTTGGTTTATCCGCAGCGCTATCTTGAAGCGCCGCAGCCGCCCGACGGTCCGCGCCAATGGCTCTGCGATCTGGCCATCGTAGAGCAAACTGCCGCTGGCGGTTTGACCGTTATCGCCGATTGCCGCAAGCACTTTAAGCCATTGACCGAAGCAGAAGATTGCACTTGCTGCTATCTCTCTCTTGATCCATCCCAGGATTGGCTGACCACGCTCAATGCCGCGCTGAATGATACGACTACGAACGAGTTGAGCATCTGTTTCATGCCCGGTGAATTCGACGTAACCAGCACGATTACTTTTACGAAAAAGATTGTAAAAATCACCGGCGCCGGGAATGGCACGTTGATCGGCAGCAAGAATCTTGAAGTTGTTTTCGAGTTTGACAACTGCAAAGGCGTCAACTTATCTGACTTCATGGTCGCCGCCGGGACAGCCGGCTACCCGATGATTGGAGCTACATCCGCGCTGAAAGGCCTTCAGGGCGCGATCACGATCCGCGATTGCCTGTTGGTTGATATTGAACGTATCACCGCAACCTGCGCCGATGCGGACTTGCGCGCCGCATCCTGCCTTGCTGTTTATAACACTGCGCCAGCCACAGACCGTGCGCTGACACACGCCACCTTCAACGCATCGGCTCTCGCGGCTTTCAAAGTTGTGCGCGTTTGCCACAGCACATTTGTCGCGGGCTACAATCAAGTTGGCATTTTGATGGTGAATGCCGATTGCACTTTGATTGAGGGGAACTTCGTCTACAACAAGAAGGCTCCTCTTAATATCGGATATAAAGATCTGGCCACTCGCGCCGCCATTCGCGCCCGACTGGAAAAGAATCTGCTGCACTCCATGTCGATCATCAACAGTGCGCCGCCTGTCACCAAAAAAGCGAAAAAGAGAGTTCTAAAAAAACAGCGCAAAGCAGCCGGAACCAATGCCGCGGTGAATGCTCCTAAAACGGCACCTGCGCAGCCGGAGGCCGCTCTCGCACCGCCAGCCGCTGCTACGCCTGAGCCTGCGCCCGCCGCCAACCCTGCACCTGCGCCCAGTGCAACTGTGAAAGCGGTTGTTGTAAAACCAAAGCCGCCGGTGATCAACCTCGGAGCACTTAATCTCGCTCATGTCACCAGCACCTTCGGCAATTTCAAACTGGAATTCATCAGCAGCAACAAACTCACCAATGCATGGACAGACGCGATGCACACAGCGGGGCTGACCGCGACTAGCACGGCGGGCCAGATTCACACGGCAGTGAAAGCAATTGCCAAATCCGCCTTGATGAATGAGGGTGCGGCCTCGAACGCCTTCAACAACTACGTCAATGCTGTGCTTCCCCAGCTTTACTCCACCTCTTCGCAGGGAATTGTTGTCGCCGGCAACGTTGCTACTGACGTGCGCATTCTCAACAATACGATTGACGGCGCCATTCAAGGGATTCACGTCGGCCTCGGCGACATGAAGGCGTCTCCGACGCTCACAAGAGTTGCTTCCACCCATGTGCAGATCCGCGGAAACACCGTACACATTTTGCTCACGCCGGAGACCAATGGCGGACGCCACGGCATCTTCCTCAGCAGCGTTGAGAGCGGCATTATCAGCGATAATCAGATCACGCTTCAGCGAACCGATTACGCCGGCCAGGACATCTACGGCATTAAGGTAGTCGGAGTCCTGGGACTGCGTGTGCTGATCGAACGCAATGCCATGTACAACTTTACCAGCGGCATTTACGTGCAGCCGGAGAGCGGCGGATCGCCGTCAACTTCGCTCTGGAAGGCCGCAGATAATGCCTCCACATCTGCCAACTATATTCCTTCTTTCATTGTGGAAGATAATGTTCCTTAGCCGCGAAAAACTGTTGACTCGCTTGTTTTTCTGAGCTAAATTGTACTCAATGCTTTCACCCCCGGAGGGGATAGCGCTTCGGCGTTAGAGGGTTCGACTCCCGAAAAGAAAGCGTGAATGGAAGGAGTCCTCAGCGGCTCCTTTTTCCATTTCCGATAAAGCTCCGCATGATCACTTCGTTTACCCCTGATGGATCGATCGCAAAGTTTTTTGGTCGCTGCGCAGTAAGTTGAAGCTGTAATGCATTTCCCCGTACTTTTCGATTTTTCTTGTTCACTGCTATGCCGAGCGCAAAAGCTGCCTGCACGGACGTTACTGCCAGCCATCCTCCGGTGGCGCGGCCTTCTTATTTTGCGCGCAAAGATCGCGACGGCCATGAAGGCCAACCCGGCAATCAAGCAATGCTGCGAAAGCTCTCTCGCACTACGCCTCATCTGCAACGCAAACTCACCATCGGCGCTGTTAACGACCCGCTTGAAACAGAAGCTGATACTGTTGCCGAGCAGATTATGCGTATGCCTGATTTCGGTCCATCCATCTCATCCGGCCCGTCGCAGATCAGCCGCAAATGCGCCGCCTGCGAGGAAGAAGATGAAGATAAAAAGTTGAACGCGAAGCACGATGGAGCACTGGCGCAAGGTGAGGTGCCGCCTGTCGTGAAAGATGTACTAAACTCCCCAGGGCAGCAGCTTGATCCGGCGACACGATCCTACTTTGAACCGCGCTTTGGCAGGGATTTAAGCGGCGTCCGAATCCACGATAATCCCAGCGCCGCCGAATCCGCGCAAGCTGTCCATGCGCACGCTTATACAGTCGGCAGCGACATCGCCTTTGCCGCGGGAAGATTTGCTCCATCCACTATCGAAGGCCGCAGGTTGCTTGCCCACGAACTGACTCATGTTGTGCAGCAGGGCAAGACGCAACAGGGTGAGCCGAGGATGCTCGGAAGCCTGCTGCCGAAACCCAACGCTCCGGCAGTTGCGGCACCCGCCGTTGGCACGGCGCAGCGGAGCATTCAGCGCGACGCCAGTTCTCCAGAATACGAGCGCGGCTATCAGGATGGCCTCAGCGGCGGAGAGCCAAATCCCGGTCCGCTGAATGAAGACGCGATGACGGATTACAACGAAGGATATGCCAAGGGCCAATACGAGTTCCAACAGAAAAATGCAGGCGGCGCGCAAGGCGCGGCTGCTCCCGTGGCGGCGAACCAGACTCCCGACGCTGGCGGCGGCAACCAAGCCTTTATCGGTCCTCCTGCGCCTCCTGCTTCGACCCCCGATGCGGGTACTTCCGGTACAACTGCGGACGCGGGTACAACCGATGCCGGTGCCAATGCTCCAGCAGCCAATGCTCCCGTCGCGGGCACTTCGGTTCTTGATCGAGTCGTCGAAGCGGTTAACCGTCCGCAGGAAAATGGCGTTGGCGATTATCAGGATGCGTGTGGAATTTTGAATGGCCTGTGGATCGTTGACATGATGCAGAAGCTGGAACAGCTCAAAGCGCGCGGCGTCTTCGAGTCGCTGCAAATCGGCTGCCCGCCGAACTTTCCGCGCGTGCAGGTGGCAATCGCCGCCGTTGCGGCAAAGGCGGCAGGGCCGGTTACGCCTAAGTTTGTCACCGACAATCCAGCATTCACTTCGATCCCGGAAGATCAGCAGCGCGAAGTAGCGGCCTACCTCGGCCTTGCATGGCCTATTCAACAGCAGGCTGGCGATTCCTCTGGACCAAGCGCCGGAGAAGTCCTGGGTTATGTTCTGGCCGGCGCTGCTGTCGTGGGAACCATCGTCTTCTTCATTGCCTTCCCGGAGGCGCTGCCGATTCTCGCCCTTATCGTCCAAGTCGGAACGGCGGATGTAGCCGCCACTGCCACCGCTGAACTCGGAACCACAGTCATGGTTGAGGCGATTGCCGATGTTGCAGTCACTAGCGAAGTCACTACGACCGTTGTTGGTGAAGCGACGATGCTTACGACAGAGACTGCCGTGGCCACTACTGAAACAGCCACGGTAGCATTTACAACAACTGCTGCCACTACCACCACCGCCGCAACAACGACGGCTTCCACGACCGCTTCGACATTGGCTACAGCAGGGGTGGTTGCAGGCGTTTCAACACTCTCCAGCGACAGCCCCAACCAGCAGAAGGACGAGGACGAGCCTTGCGATGGTCCCACTGGTCTATCCCCCGCCGATCCTATTCCTATCACATGGTTCAAGCCCTATACGTCAGGCTTTTACCCGACTCCCATTGAAATGGGCGGCCATTACTATGATCGCGACGATCCCTCGCAGCGTATGCCCCTGGGCGAGCCGATCGGCGTCAGTCCGCAATATCGACCTTACATCGGCAAGACCATGCAACTCGACCCAATGGACCGTGGCTCAGGCGCGGACAACTTCCGCGCTGTCACGCAGCGTTACGGCCTTGATTGGACTGGACTTCAGGCCGATCATGTGCAGGATCTGCAATGGAGCGGCGACGATGACTTCAATAATCTCTGGCCTTTGGATGCAAGCGCCAACATGAGCGCCGGACCGCGTCAAAATGATTTCCAGGTCGTCACCTTCTGCGAGACGCCGCAAGGCCCACTTCGCACCATGACTCTGCGCGAGATGAAAGCCGCTCCCCCGCCCGCGCAGTACTATGGCCGCTGGTTTGCAATATCAAATATCACAATTTGACTTCAAGTTACCAAAGAAAACGGCCCCCGCTGTTGCGGAGGCCGTTGGTATTGCCCGAAAAAATCTCCGGTTTACTTCAACTCGCCGTTGTCTCCCATCGTGATGCCGCCCGGACCGGCGTTCTTCTTCGCCTCGTTGGCCTTGCGCACACCCATCGCCTTGGTGCGCCATTCCTCGGCCTTGGCGACATCGTCCTTGCGAGCCGCATCGTTGGCATAATCCAGATCGGCCTTGCGCCGGTAGATCAGGTTCAGGTAAGCCATGGCGTCGTCATAGTTGGCGCGGTTGTCATTGGCCTGCAAGAGATATTGCAAACCTTCTTCGACCAGCGGAGCATTCTGCGCGATCAGCGGGTCCATGACCTTCTTGGGCACCTTGGCATTTCCCTCGCCGTCGTCGTTCAGCCCAGCCGCCGCCAGCGCCGTCAGCGTGTTCATATGCGCCTGCGTCCAGTCAATCACGCCAACCGTGTAGGCCGCTTCGGGATCCTTCGGATCCTCTGCCAAAACCTTCTTCTGCCAGTTCTTGGCGTCGTCCAGTTTCTTGATGCTGAACTCAATGCCCGCGATCTGCTTCATGCTGTTCACATCGTGCGGGTCTTTGTCCAGCACCTCCTGGAAGATGTCGATGGCCTGCTGCGCGGTCTTCAGGTTCTCCGGCGTATCCAGTCCGGCGACCACATTCTGCGCCAGCGCGGTGGCCAGATAGCTCTTGGCCATGGGCAGCGACGGATCAAGTTCCATCGCCTTCTGGAAGTGCCCAATCGCCTCTTCATAGTGAGTGCCCTTGTACGCTTCCACTCCCTTGTTCAACTGGTCGCGGGCGGCGAGCCGGTTGCACCCGCTCATCGAAAGCACCATGCCGGCCAAGGCCACCGCGAGCGCCGTAATACGTACGGGTCCATTCATAGATCGTTTCC
The DNA here is from genome assembly GCA_964408275.1 of uncultured Occallatibacter sp. Lineage (GTDB taxonomy): Bacteria > Acidobacteriota > Terriglobia > Terriglobales > Acidobacteriaceae > Telmatobacter. The sequence goes on along the minus strand of CAYOYX010000017.1, from coordinate 4,130 downwards.
TTCTCCCTCAGCCGGATGACTTTCGGTCTCGCGACTGGAATCTCTTGTGCTGCAAGCAGCCGGCTACTGGCCGGCCATGATCTTCGGCGTCATCAATCCGACGTGATCCACGTTCGCCGCGCGGCCAATATCGATCACCTCGGCTACATAGTGAAAATCGATATTGTCGTCGCCCTTGACGAACATGATGCGCTCGGCGCGATTGGCGTAAATCTCAGTCAACCGAGCCAGAAGCTCTTTCTGAGCCGCCGGACCGCCGGTACCATTGTTGACCACCGTGTCGTTGATCTTGTATGACGGCAGCTTGCCCGGCTCGTGCAGAACCTGCACCACGATGGTGCGCTCAGGCGGCGGATTGTGGGACGGATCCTTCGGCGGCTGGGGCACCAGCGCATCCAGGCCCTTGGGCGTTACCGGAACGATGACCATGAAGATGATCAGCAGCACCAGCAGAACGTCAATCATCGGCGTAACATTGATGTCGGACGAGTAACCACCCCCGCCCCCCATTGTCATTGCCATGGCTATAAACTCCTCGTTGGTTCAAAAATCGTTAAAGGAACATCAATACTACTCGCCGCCGATAGCGCCGGATTCCCGCTTCTGCGTCAGCAAGCCCACGTCGTCAATGCCGGCGGTGCGCACGGCATCGATGGCGTCTTCCACCGCGCGGTACTGGGCGCGGGCGTCAGCGCGAACAAAGATCGTCTTTCCCGGCTTGTCCGCCAGCTTCTCGCGTACCTGCACGCCAAGCTGCTCGACGGAGGTCTTGTTCTGCCCCAGGAAGACATCCCCGCTACGCGTGACGGCCACGACAATCGCGTCTTCCTTGTCGGCGTCCGGCATATTGGTGGGGTTATCCACCTTGGCCATATCGACCTGCACCTTGTTCTGGAGCATGGGGGTGATGACCATGAAGATGATCAGCAGCACCAGCATCACGTCCACCATCGGCGTCACGTTGATGTTGGAGTTGACTTGCTTACTAACGTCGCGAACTGCTTGTGCCATTGCTAGTACTCCATTGCCTGCAATTTTTTAATCCGGATGGCTTCCGGCGTTGATCGAAAACCGTATGGCCAGCGCAAGTGGGTGAAACCGGCGGGCAGGAGGAGTTCTTGATCTCCTGCCCCCGCAGATTCTCGCTCTTGACGGCAGCCGTTTCGCTTAGCGCTTGTTGCTTTGCTTGATGAAGTAATCGATCAATTCGCTCGATGAGTTATCCATCTCGACGTCGAAGGCTTCAACGCGCCCGGTGAAATAGTTGAAGGCCATAACCGCCGGAATGGCCACGAAGAGGCCGGCGGCAGTGGTGACCAGGGCTTCCGAGATGCCGCCGGCAACCGCGCCCAGACCCGCGATCTTCTGGCTGGCGATGGCCTGAAAGGCATTCAGAATGCCGATGACAGTGCCCAGCAGTCCGACGAAGGGAGCCGTGGCGCCGATGGTGGCCAGAACCGCAAGGCCCTTCTTCAGCTTGGCATGGACGATGGCTTCGGCCCGCTCCAGCGCGCGTCCCGCGCTGGCGATGGTCGCTTCGTTCGGAGCGCCGCCCGATGCGCGGAACTCCTGCAAGCCGGCCGTAACAACCTCGGCCAGATGCGACTTCTTGTTGCGGTCGGCGATCTTGATCGCCTCTTCCAGCTTGCTGTCCTTCAATGCGCCGGCAACCTTGGGCGCAAACTCGCGCGACTGATTGCGGGCGGAATTGAAGTAAAAGAAGCGGTCGATCATGATGGCCAACGACCAGACCGACTCGATGAAGAGAATCGCGGCGATACAGCGCGCCGGCCATCCCATGTTGTGCAAAAGACCCATAAGGTTAAAGCTGACTGCCTCTTCACCATCGAAGATGAAGGCCAGATTGGCTGCTGAATGCGAAGCGAAGTGCGTGAGCTGAGCGAGAATCACTGAATCGTTCCTCCTAAGGAGTTTTCTTGTGGACTGCGACTGCCTTCCGGTTGCTGGGAATGCGTCTCCTTGCGGATTCGCATTCAGGTCAATAACAAGGCCCTTTCCCCGCAACGGCGGAAAGAGTCAATAAGATTCATCAGCCGCCTAAAGAAAAGATCACATTCACCGTGGTCTCTACTTCAACCGGCTCGCCACTGAGCAGATAAGGCTTGTAGCGCCAATTCTTCACTGCGTCCAGCGCGGCCTGTTGCAGCATCGCCGGCCCGCTGATCACGTGCAAGCCTTCGATGGAGCCTGTCTTGGAGATGGTAGCCTGCAAGACGACCGTGCCCTGAACGCGGGCAGCCTTGGCAATCGGGGGATAAACCGGCGGAGGCTTTGAGATCGCCATGCCCTGCATCACGCCGCCTGAGATGGAAATCTTCTTCGGCGGAGCCACCTTCACCTGGGTTTGCCCGCCAAAGATGCTGCCCATTGCGCCATTCGCGCCGCCGAAATCCGACCCGGCCACGCCGAACGAAGCTACCGGTGCTTCCTTCTCGGCCACATACTTGATGTCATGCGGAATCCGCGTGGGCGCCGTGAGCTGATTGTTCATCATCTCGGACCGGACCGGGGCCTGATGCACGGTCGGAGGCGGTGGCGGTGGCGGAGGAGGAGGAGGGGGAGGAGGAGCTACAAGAGCCATCTGCATCATGGCCCTGGGCAGCGCCTCGGGATAGATCAGCGGATACAGTACCACAATCACAACCAGCAGGCACTCTATGCCGCCTGTAAAAAGCGCATAGCGCCCGCTGCTGCTCTTGATCCTGTTTCCAGATGAGAACGTGGAATCTTCAAACATAGCCACCCTCGAATCGTATCTTTGTCTACCTCTATTTAGACACCGGAAAGATCTAAAATGTTCCCGGCATCCAAACAGTATCACATCGCGCGCGCCCTCCCAAGACTGAGCCGCGCTTTCAAATATCACACACAAAAACCCGACCAAATGCCGGGGAATCAACCTAAGTCCTGGCGTTTTTTGCAGCCGGAAGCACCGCTGCCTTGCCCTGACTGGCCCGCCACTCCTGCCAAGCCACCAGCATTGGCGCAGCCACGGCAATCGAAGAGTACGTCCCTATTAGAATACCCACCACGAGCGCAAATGAAAAGCCTTTCAGCACCTGTCCGCCAAAAATAAACAGTGAAAGTACTGTCAAAAAGGTTAGTCCCGAAGTGAGAACCGTCCGGCTCAGCGTCTGATTGATGCTGCGATTGACCACATCCGGCAGCGATTCTCGCCGGTTCAGCCGCAGATTCTCGCGAATTCGATCAAAGACGACAATAGTGTCGTTCATCGAGTAGCCCACCAGCGTCAAAATCGCCGCGATCACCGTCAGGCTGATCTCCTGATTGGTCAGCGCGAAAAATCCCACCGTAATCAGCGTGTCATGGAAGCAGGCCACCACCGCCGCCACGCCGTAGATCAACTGGAAGCGGAACCAGAGATAGACCAGCATTCCCGCCATCGAATAGAGCGTAGCCAGCAGCGCCTTGTTTTCCAACTGCTTGCCCACCGTCGGCCCAACTACGTCCACATTGATCACATCGAATGGATTATCATAATGAGCCTGGAGCGCATCCACAATCTGCTGGCGGCCCGCGTCGAGCGCGCTCTCGTCCTGCTGCTCCGGCAGGGCTATCAGCACTTCATTTCCGCCCGTCTCATTGATCGCCGACTGGATGCCCTGAATGGTCGCGTCCTTGATCCCTGCCGCCGCAACCGCCGCGCGAATCCGGTTGATATCCGGCGTCTGCTTGAACTTCACGTGCACCTGCGTGCCGCCTCTAAAGTCCACGCCTAGCGGCACCGGCGAGCCGATCTTTGCCCAGTGCGACGCCATCGAGATGATGCCGGCCACGCTGAAAAGCATGGAAAAAGCCAGAAAATACCACTTCTTTCCCAGCCAATCGATACTCACTTTGCCAAACAATTCCACTTGTTTCTCTCCGTCTTCCCTATTGCCTATTCCCTATTGCCTAAATCGACAGCGGCTCACCCGGCTGCAACTTGTTCAGATGAGCGTCGAAGATCACTCGCGAGACGAAGACCGCCGTAAACAGATTGGCCAGCAGACCGATGGTCAACGTCACCGCGAAGCCCTTCACCGGGCCGGTCCCGAACATGAACAGAATCGCCGCCGAGACAATGGTCGTCACGTGCGTGTCAACGA
>CAYOYX010000016.1:0-48518 GCA_964408275.1 uncultured Occallatibacter sp. | reverse complement strand
AGGACTGGGCGGATTTTCTGGAGCACACTCAGAGAGGCGGCAAGGTGCTGCCGTTACGCGGAACTGCGGCATAGCCATGATGGCCGAGCCGCGCTCGAGCGTGAAGTACAACTCTGTATTTCCCGATTTGCAAGGCTGAAAATATGCGCTTCGAGTTTGCTACTGCAGCACGCATCATCTTCGGCGAGGGCACAGCCGCCACTCTGCCCGAACTGGTTCGCAGTTTCGGCGCTCGCCCATTCGTGGTCACAGGTTCTTCACGCGAGCGCGCGGCGTGGCTTGTCTCGGCGCTCTCGGCGGAGAGCCTTGCCGTCCCCGGCGAACCGACAATCGATCTGGTCCGCGACGGCGCTCGGCGCGTGCGCGAGGCTGATTGCGATGTCGTGATTGCTTTGGGCGGCGGCAGCGCAATCGATGCCGGAAAAGCGATTGCCTGCATCGCAACCAACGGCGGCGAGCCGCTCGATTTTCTTGAAGTGGTGGGAAAAGGGCGCGTTCTTTCGACCGCGCCGCTGCCCTTTATTGCGGTGCCAACCACTGCCGGGACCGGCAGCGAGGTTACGCGCAACGCCGTGCTCGCTTCTTCGCATCTTCTTTCCATTGCTTCCACGCAACCGCATCCCGCTGCCGAATAATGCGAACAAATTCCCGCGCCATTGAAGCGCAGGCAGCGATTTCCGATGATCTGCGGGAGAGTTCTTCGAGATAGCCCCGGGCGTTTTCTGGCTCCTTCAGCAGCGCCCAGGCTTTTTGTCGTGGGGATACACGCGGCGGGGAATGGAAGGAGGTTTGCTGTCCAATGCGCTCCCTTCGGGAACCATAGCGTCGCCGAACCCAGGTCCGGACTATAGGGGAATGGCCGGCAAAACCTCGCGCACGAATTTCCTGCCAGAGTTGGGTGGCGTTGTGACAGCCCTCGTTCCAGCGCGATTCCAGATATTCGCTGTGTTCGTCGACGATAGATTTGCGGTCGCCGAGCTTTCGCTCCGGAAATCCACGAGCGCGGATCCAGCGTCGAATCGTGCGTATGCCGAGACCGCAGTTCTGGGCAATTTCGCGCTGGGTGACGCCTTTGCTGACCTGTTCTATCACTGCTTGATAGCTTGCAAAGCGACGTTCACGATTGTGCTGCTGTATTTTCTTGTTTCGAGAATGCGGCTTGGCCGCATCAGATGGGAGAACCGCCGGGGTGACAGACGCCTCCGGCTTGTTTGCCGAGGCCTGCGCGGCCTCCATCAGCAGACGATGATGCGGCACGAGGGCACCGATAAGTGCCTCGCTGAGGTTGTGAAGAAGATGCCAGCGATCGGCAACTTGCACAGCCTGCGGCGCGGCCGCCGTGGCAGCTTGGGCATACAGGCTGGCTCTATCCCTGCTGACAATCTCTGTTCCAGGATGAGTTCGAAGCCATTGCGCAGTACTCTCTGAGCTTCGGTCCGGCAACAGATCGACGACCTTGCCGCGCTCCAGGTCACAAAGAATCGTACCGTACCGGTGCCCCTTACGCCATGCCCAATCGTCGATTCCCAACACCCGAGGCGCATGAGAGGAAGGCATGATCACCTTGCGGCGCAACTGACGGAGCAGTGTCGAACCGCTGGCCAAGATGCCAAGTTGCTGCGCCAAGCGAGATCCTGCTGAACCACCCAACGCCAATGTGATCTGCTCAAGTGACGAGCTCAATCGGCATGTGCGCCGGGCGTATCGCTGTACTGTGTTCGGAAGGCGTTCAGTAAATACCCGCTGTTCGCAGCTTTCCGTGCCGCAAAAGAACCGGCGGACGCGCATCTCTATTCGCACAGGAATTCCTTCCCAAGGCAAATCCTTCAGTCGTCTCTTGTAGCGGCTGTGAATGCGCCACGATTTTTGCTGGCAAACAGGGCAACAACTCGCCGCGCCCGTCGCTCGCAGCACCAAAACGAGCCGACAGTTGTCCTCAACCGTCAACTTATCCAATACCACTTCACCGGCATCCGGCACCAATGTTCGTTGTTTCATCGGCTTCCGCCAGAAATCGCTAGAGCATACCACTCTTCTACCGCACTTCCGCCGCCAGGAAAAGTGACAAACGTGGTTCACCAAATGTGACGAAGAACCCAAATCAGACGAGCGAACTCAACGCTAGACTAGGACTAAAAAAAGCTTTTGGGCTAAGGAGTCGTGCTCCCCAAAGGCGCGTGGATTGAAACAGCCCTTGCAGCGAATATTTTAACAGGGGAGAACCGCGCCCTGGGCAGGGGCGTGCCCTGACAGCTATGTCAACTCAACAATCCGTCGCTTCTGCGTTACCGTTCGCCGTACACGCACCTTCGCCGTTTCCATGCCCCCATTGTTGCAAGGCAGCGGACGTATGTCGAGGGTGGGAAGACAAGACGCTTGCACCGGTACGGTTGCGCGCAGCAGAAATCTTCTTCGCCCAGCCGACACTGACCATGAAACGAATTGCAAGTTTGGGAGGCGAGCCTTCGCCTGATCGTAAGCGAAAAGCAATTTAAGGCGCTGATCATCTGCAAAGGGTTTGCCAATATGTCGTTCGTCGCGGAGTCTCGCCAAATCAGACTATATTGTATCCTAAAGTGCTCTAAAAATCAGCCCTACCACTGAGTCCAGTCTCGGAAGCTGAGAGCCCAGGCAGCAAGCAGAAGGTTGCTGACGGCGTGGGCAACGATGGCGTCTCCAATACGTCCCCGCCAGCGCACCGCACTGGCGTAGGCCAGACCTGCCAAGGTGCCAACTATCCAGTGTTGTCCATGCATTAGTCCAAAAGCAAACGAGGATAGTCCTACGGAAAGTGCCGTCAGGCTGGTGAAAGGAACGGAGTCAAACTCGCGGTCCATCAACCGGCGTGCCACATAGCCGCGGAAAGCCAGTTCCTCGGCTATTGGTACGGTGACAACTGCCGCGGCCACGCGGAAGGCAATCCAGCACCAGCGGGCGGCAGGTGAGAGCTCAGCCAGTGCCAAACCCAATGGATTGGGTGTATTTTGATGCGTCCACCACGTAGGCGCTATCCACACCAGAAAGACCATCACACCCAGAAATGGCCCAACCCAGCCGAAGTTCCAGTTGAGTCTCTTCAACTCTGGCCAGAAAAAGCAGATGGCGATTACAGCAGCGACAAAACGCAAGGGATAGAGCCATTCAAAATATCCTGAAGCCGTTTTGGAAACAAATGAAGCGGCCAAAATGGCAAGAAACGGCAGCAAAAACGCGCGTGTAACTGGAGATTCAGATCGGGATCTGCGGAAATTCGCTGACACGCCCGCTGCGGACAATACTCCTAGCTTTGGAAGTAGGCCGGATAAGCAAACCACAGAAGTAGGAAGTTTGCGCACCCAGGAAATCCTCCTAGTAGCCAAAGAAAAAGCCAGTGAAACGATGGTAAACGCAATCCAACCAGTCAAAGAGTGAAAGCCGACGATGGCAACTTCAGAACTTATATCATTACCGATGATAATTAGTGCACAAATCCGGAGGATATTTAAGATCCAAATACATCCCAAAGCGCATGGTATGAGCAACAGCGCACGAGGGAAGCGGAATTCATCCCGGAAAAACCAAAGCCAGGCTGTACAGAAAACAAAAACTAGTCCCAACCCTTCAATCCCCGAACAACTCCCTGCAATCATAATTGAGAAGTGTGGAGTTCCAATGGTCCAGGCCGCAGGATCTGCCGCGATATTAGGCAGAAATAAGCGAAGGACGGGCATCACTGAATTGAAAGTGATCATCTGCAAAATGTGGGATGGAAGTACGCGAGACGCTGCCCATAATAACCTGATCGGAAAGCCCACCCCCCACGCAGCCACACCAGTGAGAGATGCATACAACCACAATGGACCGGTGTCACGAATCGTCCCAACCCATTCTTGTATCGGGGCGCAAGCCAAAGCCAGCAGAACTATTCCAGATGAATAAATGGCACTCTTAGCGTAGCCAGAAGCATCGAGATCAAGCCAAGTAGACCAATAAAGCGGTACCAATTTGAAAAAGAGAATCGCGCCCGAGCAAATAGTGTGGCCACAGAAAAACATAGCGTTAAAGGGGATTACCGCTCGTCGCTCTTTTAATTTACGATGGCCCAAACCCAAGTACGCCGCATAAGAAACAATGATGATTTGATAACGACTCTGATGACCAAATAGATCTGTCCGCCCCGGGAAGAAAGTTATCCATTCAACCACAATTATCAACGCAAACAGGTATAATCGTCCTAAAATATGGTGAGGAAATGCAAAAGTTCTCCCAATGTGGGAGACGCTTTCGCCTATCGAGTCGAAGTTGACCTTTATCTTCGTTTTGATCAGTCTATTCCTGGCCTATTTTCTGCGTCGAATATGCAGAACAGTGAGGGTTCCTGCCAGTAGTGCTAAAGCGTCGATCGTCAGACCTGGGTCAATCTCGGGGCCACGGTGGGTACCGAACACCATTGCAAAAGAAGCAGTGCATGTGCCAAGTACAAAACCCAAAACTACTAGTGTACTCTTCATAAGATTATTCATCAAAGGCGAAATCCTCCCCTTAAGTACTCACATCGATTGCGTCTCATCGAGTCCCTTAGTCCTTCGCAAGCCCCCCAACGACTTGTATATGTCTGCACAGCTTCAATTTGAAGGCTTTAATGTCCCCGGAATCTCTCACGACTTCAATGTATCTGAATCATTGAGAGTACCGGCTGAAATCTCCAAAATAGGAGAACACCATGCAGCTTACCGAATAATGAACGCCGACTGAAAGTTTAACACAAACAGAGGCATCGAGCGCATGGCGAACTCGCGATCCAAAGTAACTAAAGTAAGCAATTCGTATGCCCGATATAGTAATCTCCCTTCTGCTTGCCGAAGAGTGTAGTCACTAGCCCTTTACCGCACAATTTATTCACTTTCCCGATAAGCGGGCTATCTCAGTTGCAGAGTGTGTCGTCCACCGGATTCTTCGTAAAGCTACGCCACTCGACCAGTGGCAGACCGGGTCTTTCGAAAGACAATGCCAACCAGAAAAAAAAGCCCTGTGCCTAGCATCAGCATAGCGGGCGGCTCCGGAGTTGGTCCGAATGCCATCGGGCTACCGCCCGCATCGGGATCGAAGTCAACAGGCGTCAACCAGCCAGTAGTTGTTGAATACTCACTCCAATAGTCGCTACCACCGTCGGAGAAAAAAGCAAGGTACCCGTCTATGATGCTGCTGGATCCAGTCGACAAAGAAAAGACTACCCCATTTTCGTCCAGATAAGGTGATATAGTATTCGATACCAAAAGGTTGTCAAAATACATATAACTATCATTTGGATTCGTAGGAGTAACCGAAGAAATCGAATAGTTCGTAGAAAAGTCGAGGTAGAGTGGTGTACCGGCAGCGTATGATCCCTCCGTAATGAGAGAGCCGGTTTCAATAGGGGAAATGCCGCTTATTGTCGAGAGGATTGTAGCGCTTCCGCTCTGTATTGAATATTCGCCACCACTTCCGAAGGGGGAGAATGTAAATTGGGCAGAGCCGCTGATACCTTCGCCGGACCCGTTTGCGTTGGCGTCACTGAAATTGAATGTTAACGTGTCACTCTTCGCTGCCTGCACGGTCGAAAGAGCAATTGCCAATTGTAGTCCAACTAACCAGAACCTCTTCATAATTCCTCCTAAATTTGCCCTTGCGGTGACCGATTCCAATACGGATTTGACTTAACTGTGATGCATCAAATTATAAGTACGAAAACCCTTTGTCCTATCAAGTATACTACCCGCCGCAGAGCACCACACGCCACGAGCATCCCGCATCCCGTGAATAAACCGTAATCGCTGCGAAAATCAGCAATGCAGTTCTAAGCTTGATAGCACTCAAGCACGTAATGCTCCAACCTACGCTTAATATAATAAACAAGTTAGCAGTGATTTAAATAGGAGATATGCAACAAATTGCATATTGTTGGTAAAGAATATTCCCATTAACGCTCTGACTCGACAACTCTCTGACCAACGGGCTGACTTCCACAAATAATCTGATCCAGCTCCATAGAATTTCTACCAACCAAAGGTCGTCACCTATCTTCAATCTCCAAGTGCAGCAGGGTTGATTGTAGCAAATCAGTGCTTCTTTTGACCGAGTGTGCCTTTGGAGAGGAACTATTTTTGTGTGTGATTGCGCTGTAGTCTACAATCAATACCGGCTGAAAAATGGTTCATCCGCACATTTGGTGACACTACCAAATAGGAACGATTTGAAATAGTTGAATGCGGGCGCCATTGACGTGTATGCACCCCACGCTGTTTATACCAACTGCGACGATCATTCTGAAATAGCCGAGACGAGTCCATCGAGGTAGAGACCATGTGATGAACGCAGACAACCACGGAATCCTTATGTACGTCCAAATCTGCGCTATGCGTGTGCAGGACTTCCATCACTCACCCTCTTGCGCCGCCGGCTTGGAACCCCGCGGAGGGAAATCTAGAAAGCGTGCTCTGGGCTTCCGGGGCTGATGATAAGCCCGCAGCACAGTCAGAGGTACTCAAGGGTTCCGGGGCCGAATGAAAAACGAACTCGTGTGCACCAAGGAAGAACCGACCTCTGTGCCAACCGCAATAGAAAAGCTCCACACGATCCCCCCGATACCAGTTTCATGCGCAGCGGGCCAGAAACTCCGGTGAGGGACTGAAAGTGTTCGCCAGTGGGTGGAAGAAACTCCCCTATTTACCTACAATGACCATATGGTGCAATTGCTCAACTTTCAACTATAGGACGGACATTCTCGCAAGTTGGTGTAGTATTCTTTTGGTATGCATTTGACTAGGCTATTGATCTCACGTACCCGGAGTTCTTCAACGTGCGCGTCAGTTCACTTCCGCGTCGCCATTTTCAAGGCCCCAAGACCTCAAACTTTTGTAACTATTGCGGTTATAGCTGTAGCGCTCCTGTTCTCACACATCAACTCTTGGGGGCAGAATGGGAAATCTAAGCAAACGTCAGTCCCATCACAGGGTTCTAGTGTATCGGATGCCCAAACTACAATGGGCAGTTCTGGTCTTACCGATGAACCTATTTATCCAGGCGAAACGGTGCATATCAGCGTCTTCAATGCTCCTGACTTCTCGACAGTAACGCGGGTTTCACAAAAGGGGGAGATAGCGATTCCGCTCGTGGGAGTTGTCCATATCGCAGGCCTTTCAAGTATCGAAGCAGAAAATCTTATTTCTCAGCAACTCAAAGAGCGCAACTTTGTACCCGAAGCCCAGGTCACTGTCATGGTAGACTCGACTTCGACGGGAATAACAGTTTTGGGTGAGGTCAGGTACCCAGGGATCTACCCTCCGTCTGGAAAGCGGCTGCTCTCTGATCTCCTGGCTACGGCGGGTGGGTTAACAGCCAGTACCGGCCGGATGATCGAGATTTCCAACCAAAGTACTCCAGAGAAGAAGAATTATATTCCGTGGGATCCCACCATGCACAATACTGATTCATATGATATCCCTATCGCTCCTGGGGACAGAGTACTGGTCAGAGCGTGTGGCCTCGCATATGTAGGTGGAAATGTACTTAAGCCTGGGGCGTACCCACTGTGTGGATCTAAGAAGATATTGCTTTCAGAGATTGTTGCGTTGGCGGGTGGGGTCGCTCCAGATTCAGCTACTAAACACACCATTGTAATTCGCACTAATTCTGACGAAACTAGAGTAGTCTTTGAGCTTGATCTTAAAAAGATTCTGAAGAGTGACGCTCCCGATATGGGTATTGGCGAGGATGATATTGTCTATGTTCCGCCAAGCGCACTAAAGTTAACACTTACACGCCTGACAGAGTCCGCTTATGCCGCCATGGCATCGCTTTTTTTGGTGTACCACTAGAAATTGTGTAGCTCAATATGAATAAGCAGATGAAGTACACTTTCTCGCATCGGTTTACTCTAACCGAACAATATACTTATCGAAAGTGCATTAGGTGGCAGACATGAGAATAAGCATTGTAACTTTGTCCTATAATCAGCGATGTTTTCTGCGTGAGGCGATCGAGTCAATCCTTCAGCAAGGCTATCTCGATTTGGAGTACATAGTTGTCGATCCGGGGTCGAACGACGGAAGCCGCGAATTGATCAAGAGTTATGGGTCGCAGCTATCTAAAGTTATCTTTGAAAATGATCGCGGTGCCGCCGATGGTCTGAATAAGGGGTTTGCTTTGGCAACCGGCGATGTTTTCGGATTTATTAATGCCGATGATTTCTTACTTCCAGACGCCCTACGCCGTGTTAACGAATTCTTCGAGTCGCACCCACGATGCGATCTTGCGATGGGTAATGGGTATATCATGAGTGGCCACGCCCATAGGCAGCGCCATGTGCGCGCCAGAGACTTCACAGTTCAACGCTACCTATATGGCGGCGCGCGGTGGCTTCAGCAGTCTACATTTTTTCGGCGAGAGGTTTTTCTTCGGTCTACCGGTTTTAATATAGAGAATCACACCTGCTGGGATGGCGAGTTGTTTGTATCCATGGCAACAATGGGTGCTATCATCGATTATATTGAAGCAGATCTTGCGGTATTCCGAATTCACAATTTGTCCATATCCGGCATGGGGACGAATAAGAAGAGTTACCAGGAAGAGTGCCTACGAATATTTAGACAGATTCGTGGGCGGGACTGGAATGCGGCCGATGAGATTCTCCGCTTCTTCTATCGGGGCGAAGGCCTTCTGCGACGTGTTTGTTTTGGTTGAAAAATTCAATGGAGAATAGGAGCCTCGTATGAGAATTGCTATTCTTTGGACCGGCCTTTCCGGCTACCTAAATGCTTGCCTGAAGGAACTCGCAGGCCATGAAGCGGTGGAACTGTTTGTCAGCCACATGGTGCCTAATGAAGATGCACCATTTGATGATAAGCAGTTTTCGTGGATAACGAATCGGTTACAGTGGCGATCTGGGGCAAATCTTGTTGAATTGGAAACGCGCCTGCAAACGTTCCATCCTGATATTCTGCTCTTTGCTGGATGGGCGGTCCCAGAATATCGCCACATGGCGAGAATTTTGGCCAAGCAGTGCTGGCGTGTGATGTCAATGGATAACTGCTGGTTGGCCAGTCCAAAACAGTGGGTTGGTAGACTTATCTCAAGGTATTATCTCCTACCGCTAGCAGATGCAGTTTGGCTTCCAGGTGAACGCCAAGCCACCTTCGCTAGAAAACTAGGATTCGAGCAGGCCGCCATCCTTCGGGGTTTATATTCCTGCGATCAACCATCAATCGAAAGAGTGCATCTCTCGCGAGTGAATGCTGGATGGAGTGTGCAGCGCTCATTCCTCTTTGTGGGAAGGCTGGTGCTGGATAAGGGAGTGGATACTCTAGTCACAGCCTATCAAGCCTACAGGAATTCGACTGTGGATCCTTGGCCACTAGTTTGTTGTGGTGAGGGCCCCCTGAGGCATCTTCTTGAAGGCAGACCTGGAATTTCCGTCGAAGGGTTCGTGCAGCCAGACCTGTTGGCTAGCAAGCTGGCAGCTGCAGGCTGCTTGATTCTACCCAGCGGATTTGAACCCTGGGGCATCGTGATTCACGAAGCCGCTTCCGCAGGGCTTCTGATTATTGCTTCTGAGAACGTTGGCGCGGCGGTTCATATGGTCCAAGACAATTTCAATGGCTTTATCTTCGATGATCGGGACGCGACAAGTCTTGCAGGCCTGATGAAGCGGATCAGCACTATGAGCGAGGTGCGCCTTGATGCGATGTCAAAGGCCAGCCATCTTCTTTCAAAGCAGTTTTCGCCAGCGCGATGGGCCGACACCCTTATCGAGACATTCTATTCATTACCTCAGATTTCTGCTTTGGCCGAATACGCATTGTGAGAAGTTATGTTTTGAGTCAACCAACATATTAACCCCACTGTTAGAGCGGTTTGGTTTCGCGCAAGGCGGTGTGTGAGGACCCAGAAAAACGGTGTCAAAGCGCTGGGGCTATGGCATTTGCTGGGACTGAAGAAATATGAGATAGCCTGGGGCATGGAAATCTCCAGCAGCGAATGGTCCGGACGCACGAACCCTCATTGAATTATATAGTCCTCCACAACACCGAACGGCTTCAAAACGGAATAGTCTGTTTGTACGGATTGAGCTGCGTTGGGACTGTGGCTATATTGTTCAGCTTATCAACTACACCCCCTCGCCTGAACTACTGGTAGCCTAAACAAATGCAAGATTTTCCACTTAGGAAAAGATCGAATACTGCCCGGACTTCCGTAAGCGTTTTGTCTTCCCACCCTCGACATATGCGCGTCGGCTTGCAACGATGGGGACACGGAAACAGACACACGCCCGGCGCAAGTTTCATGACATTCATGTGGTTCACGCTTCGCCGATCGGCGCCATGCTCCACACTGATCATCACCCGGCCGGGAAACTCGATGTGAATCGAGCCACCGCGCGATGAACGACCCGCTGCTGCTTGCTCCGGAATATCGCTCGCAGGCTCGCCCGAAGACGATACAGTGACTGGCAGAAGCGCACAGGACTCGGCCAACTCGCCCCGCTCGAATGCACGCCGCCACCCGAATACCTGGTTCGCGTTCACGCCATGTTCAGCCCTGGCAGCATACATGGGATATGCGGGACTCGAATCAACGGAACGATACCTTCAACTGGCTCCAGAGCGCTTTCGTGGCGCTCTAAACAAGCTCAGCCCGCAAAGATCTCACACGCGGTGGCGGAATGACCCTGCGCTGTTGGAGTTTCTTGTCAACCTCTAAGTAAAAGAGGGAAAAGCAATCCCCGTGATCCGTTCCGCCAGCCCACTTAAGATTGTTTGTGTCGCATCTCCAATGGAGCGGACTGCGAAGTGCAATTCGTTCTCCTCTGCGCTCGCCCTCTGAATACAAATAGACTTTGCATTGCAAGAACTTTGTCAAAAGAGGTCCATATCTGAGTAGAAGCTGTTTCATAACCTGGTTTTGAAAGGGCACGGCTTTAGCCGTGCCGCAGACAGGTTAGGTAATATGGGGGCTTTAGCCCCTGAGGGAAAGCCTGAAAACGGTCAACAATCGGTTATGAAACAGCTTCTAGATAAAACCCTTTTCAACCAGTGCGAATCTGCGCTCCGTATATCGCCGCTTTGCTTCATTCATAATCCAAAAGTATTCGGCCTCTTCCGCATCCCACATGACCTGCTCATCAATTTCACTCCAGACGGCGTGGGCTTGCCGGACGCAGTATCGAGTTCCCAACTCATTGGCTTCGTCAAGCAAGCTCAACTCAAAAAACTCTTGCTCTTGTAGCGGAGTCACTGATTCAGCGGTTTTCGAGAGTACTTCCTGCATGACAAGAATAATGCCCCAACGACCGCGAAGAACGCAACGGTCGGAGTCGTATGAGGAGTTAAAAGTGGACTTCGTAGGCATAAAATGAAATGTGTCACAGCTGCACAAATCGTGGCAACATTTCGACGAGAGAAGGATACTCGGCAAAGTTTAAGCCGGCCTCGTAAGTTACTAGCGGCCCCACACCGAGAGAGGATAGTTGCTTGAAGAGCTCTGCCGGATGTTCCTCAGCGCGTCCAACAAAATCCTGCAGCAGATCTTCGATGTAAGCTATATCCTCTCCTTTGACAATTGAGCGGAGTTCTGGATAGACGAAGAAGCTCAAGCTCCCATCCTCATCTCTGAGCACAAGCAGCACGACCTTTTTTTCAAGCGACGAAGCATTGTCCTGTACCCTCGGCATATACTCCAGGGCACAGAACTGAGATTGGCGGCTTTCGCTCGTTGGAGTATCTTCTCTCTTCTCGCTCATTAGCCTGTCGTTGCGCATCCATCATGGTGTCGAGAACATTTCGCAATAGTTTTGGCGTTGACAGTTTGCAAAGACATTCTGCAAAGCCGTCAAGTGCCGAGTCTGTCTTCCACTGATCCGGCAGCGTATCAATCCGTCTCCAGAGCCGATCCATATTCAGATCCTCTGCTCTCTTCTGAATACTCAGAAGTTGTTCTGAGGATATACTCTGGTAGATGCGAGGGTCAAGGTAACGTGATGCCCTGAAGTTCAATCGTTGTTCGCCTTTGGGACCACCGAAGAGGTGTCCATGATCCACAAAGAACGCGTCCATCCAGCCTGCATTGTCTTCCAAAAAGATCGCTTGCCGGTTGTCAGTATGTGCTGCGCAAATGTCAATTAGCCACGCCAGCCAAAAGCTCATGTGGTTCCGGACCCGATTGAGTTTTGTTCCTGGTAGTATTTCCAGCAGGCGAATACCGTCCCCACCGAGAAAGCGGGAGCCAAAACACAGTCCAGAAGTTGGGCGAAGACGCCCCTCTGGGGTTTGCATCCAGCAGTCTCGGTTCTGGTCGATGAACGTATCTGTGACCAGCAACGGCTTCCAAGAAGGCCCCGCCAGCCCGCAGGCTCGGTACAACTCACTTCCGGCACTTTCATTGAATAATAGGTTGACACCCTGAAGATTGTTGAAGAATTTAACTACATAGAGCAAACCATCACTTGCCTGAGCAAGAATAGGCTGTGACCCGCCCCGAAGATTTTGAATATACCTTGTGACATGGATATTGCGATCACCAAAGGCAAACATTCTTCCCCCCAAAGAATCAAAATTGAACAGATTTATATCGACACAACGATGATTTTTGGGTAATGGATGGCAACCAAGCAACTCAAATGAACGAGTAACTCTCATTCACAAAGAAGTAACACCCACATGATGGCGACAAACCGAGCTTCATGGCAGTTGTTTACACCATGATCTCTGCAAAGGGTTAAGCAATTACCAATCCAATCCACAGCTTTAATCCGATCCCGTATTCTCAATGGCATAGTTTCAGCATCGCTCCCGGCGAGTATACAAGCGTATACACTTACGTCCGGGATAGAATCAATAAGGATACGTTTAGAATGCTCGACGACCTTTCCATGCCCGACTAAAGTGTTGTGTTTGTTACTGTTGCGAGAGCAATGACGGTACTAAAAGTACTATGATTTGCTCGCATGGGTACGACGGTTTATGTGCTAGAAGTACGATAGTTCCTCATCTAAGTCGGATGGTTCATTTTCGTCAAGGGACAAAAACTCTTGCTTGGGTTCATGGACTCTAAGGGGACAGGTGTCGGTGGATAGGGAGCGAATCAGAGATTAAGCGGCAGTGTGTCGACTTGGCGCCTGTGGCTCAGATGTACGCCACCACTGCATTGGCGTCGTAGCTCTTGTCGGCCAGAACCGCTTCAGCTTGCTAGTCGCCCAGCAGCGTCCCGGCCTGGGTGCAATCGGCCAACCGCCGAACAACTCATTCTTTGAACGCCTTGCTGTTGTATGCAGAGCGCTCGGCCTCTCGCCGCAGGAAATGGCCGAAAAACTGGGGTTCGATCCGGCAACGATACAGAATTGTGAATCAAAGCGGCATCAACCCGCTAAGAAAAGGGTAAACGCAAACGCGGGGGTTGTTCAGGTTCGGTAGCGGTGGTGACTCGGGCAGCTAGCCAATTATCGATCAGCATGCCCTGCTACAGAAAAATGGCCCGTAAACGAAATTAGAACTTCATAAACTGCGAACATAGTTCTAAGATGGCCGGGTAATCCGAAACATTCGACCCCGCCACGCAGGTCACAAGTGGCCCAATGTTGAGGCTGGAGAGCTGCTTGATGAGTTCGTCTGGGTGCAGTTTGGCGCGATTCAGAAAATCCTCAAGCAGCGATTCGATATAACCAATATCCTCGGTTTGCACGATTGTGCGCCAATGCGGGTGAACGAGGACTCTCAAGCCGAACCGCCCATCGTCAAGCACAAGCAGAATGACGGCCCCGGAGTCGCTGCAACCATGTGCCCTGTATTCCGAGGCGCAGAACCTTCCCTTGAAGCTCACACTTGCTCCGACAGCCACCGGGTTCACTTTCGGTTCTTGTTGTTCGACCATCAATCATCGCTTCAAGTACGTTTCGAATAAGAACTGGATTGGAGAGACTATCCAGACAGCAAGCAAAGCTGTCAAGCGCCGAAGCCTGCCTCCAGTCCGCTGGAATGCCTTGTACCGTCTGCCAAAGCTTATCGGTATCCAGGGAACTCAAAATCCTCTGGAATTCTAGAATCTCCTTTGAAGATACATCCGGATAGACGCGCAAATCAAGATAGCGGGATACACAAAAGTGCGTCACCTTGTCCGCTTTGGGACCGTTGAAGAGATTTCCGTGATCGATAAAGAACGCTTCCAGCCAACCCGAAGCGTTATCAACAAAGACTGCTTGTCGATTATCGACTTTCTCGGCACAAATGTCGATCAGCCATGCCAGCCAAAAGCTGGCCCGATTGCGGACTCGCTTGAAATAGGCTTCAGGAAGAATTTCCAGCAAACGTATGCTATCGTCTCCGAGGAAGCGGGAGCCGAAACACAAGCCTGGTTCTGGTCGAAGACGCCCTTCCGGGGTTTGCATCCAGCAATCTGGATTCTGTTCGAGGAAGGAATCGGTGACTAGTATTGGCTTCCACGAGGGAACAGCCAACCTGCAGGCGCGATACATCTCACTTCCAACGCTCTCATTGAAAGGAAGGTTTGGTCTTTGCTGGCTGTTGTTGAACTTGACGATGTAGTGCAACCCATCACTTGCCTGAACAAGGGTGGGTTGTGAACTACCGCGAAATCTGCGGACGCACCGCTTCGCACGAACAAACTCTCTTCCCAAAGCAACTAGCATGGCTCTCCCAAGAACCTAAATGAATGACACAACAGTCGATCCATCCGCGATCTTTTGGGAAAAACCAAGCAACTCAAAAGCCAATATCAACGAAAATCAATGAGGAATCACTCATTCAAATGGCCAAGCGCATTCGTTCAAGGCTAGGCATCATTTTGCGAACATAACACGACTTCTCCACAGATGTATTGGATTTACTTAACGCTAACGGGGCTTTCATTTCTTGTCAAGAACAAATGCAAGAAATTATGCGAAACGCACCAAAAATTGTTCATTTTATGGATTCGATGGTTGCGGTGTGATGTCTCAGCATTTTGGTTCAGCGTTGTTTAGCCGTATCCGACGCGAAGTTGTCGCCAAGCTGCTTCTGCAAAGAATCACGTAGCTGTTCGCACAGGCCGATGCTGAAGGGCCAATGGACGGTGCGCGTGGCAACCTGTGACTCGAAATCCATTCTTTGCCAGACCAATCGCCTGAGTTCCGATCCCGCACGAGACATCGAGAACGGTGCGGCTTCCCGGCCACTGATTCCGAATGATGGTTGTAAGCTGCTCTCCTTGCCGTTCAATGCTGTTATTCCAATCCTTAAATATCAGGTGGTACAACGGAGCGAGTTCATCGTAAAAATAGACCATGCAGTTATTTTTACTTACATTCCGCAAGTTGAAAAGACTTCTTGCATGAAATTATGCGTTAATTCTGCAACCTGCGTAGCAGTAGCGCACCGCGAACGTTGCGATTCATGCCGGTTATGGCGCACTATTTACGATATATTCATAATGGTTTGTGCCACTTGCTTGAAGAGCACCAGTTATGCGGCCAAATACTCGATACGGTGAATCTGTATCTTGCGAGCAAAGGCATTCGCATCGCAACCGGCAACCGCGCAGAGTCGATTCGCAAACTGGTCAAGAAGTTGGGGTCGGTTGAGCAGTTGAAGGCCTGCTACGAAGCCGGTCCAACCGGATATGTTCTTTACTGGCAGTTGGCGGAGCTGGGTGTGGCTTGCGAGGTGATCGCGCCGACGCTGGTTCCGATGAAGGCCGGCGACCGGGTGAAAACGGACCGGCGCGATGCCGAGCGATTGGCCCGGAGTTACCGATCGCTGCAGCGATGAAGCGCGGGTTGCTCGCCTGTACTTACATCCAGGCCGATGAAACGCCCGTCGGCATGCAAACACACGACCAGCGCGGACGCAATCATCAGAGTTATCTCTGGCAATATGGTTCGACAAGCTCACTGGCTTTTGTTAATGAATTGTGGAGCCTGCGATCAGGGAGACTTCAAATGTCAAGTTTCAGCCGAAATGTTATTATTGATCAAGGCTTTGTAAACTTTAGGGGCATTCCAAAAGAGCTGGTGTTGAAATATGTCATGACAAGACCTTCTCACGATCCGAGTGCCACGGTAGTGAACCATCTAAAGCATCAATCAGCCTTTGGTGCCGCAGTCACAATTCAAGCTCTACGCGTACGATTTTGAGGATAACCAGTCAGTGAATCCACCGAGCCGTGAATTATTAAATTCTGAACCAGCCGATCCCGATTCCGGCTTGTCGCCCGTGCCTCCGGGGAATTTAGTGGAAGACGACCCAATCGGTCACATATTCCTGTTCATCAGAAAGCGTGGCCTGATAGTTCTTTTTACTTTCATTATAGGATTGGCACTTGCGGTCTCTATCATCCTTCTACAGACCAAAGCTTATACTGCTAGTGCCAAGATAGAGGTAAAGCAAGACACTTCCCAGCAGTTTCGATTGGAGCAGGTACCAGGAATTGCCGGAGATGATGACGACAGCGAGAAGATTGACACAGAGATTGAAATTCTTGGTAGTCGCACTCTGGCCATGGAGACTATTACTGTGCTTCACCTGCAAGAAAATCGAGATTTTTATGAATTTATTGATGGTCATCCATGGGATATTTCCAAACCAGCGATTCGCAACAAGTTGATAAGCAAATTCTTGAACAATATTGCGATTAGCCGACTTGGGCACACAAATATCATCTCGATTCATGTTACCTCGACGAGTCCATATTTGGCCGAAATGATCGCCAATACGCTGATTGATAACTATATCGAACATAGTTTCCGTGACAAATATGCTGCCACTTCCAAGATATCGTCATGGCTTGACACACAACTTAGTGGGCTGAAAGATAATCTTCAGAAGAGCCAGATGCAGATGTTAGCGATGCAGAAAAATAGTGGCATATTCGTTGTCGATCAATCGCAAAATCAGTCGCAAGGGGTAATGCTGTCTAACCTTGAGGAACTGAACAAACAGCTTGCCTCTGCTCAAGTTGATCATCTTGTAAAAGAAGCGCGACTTAGAGCTATGCTGAGTTCCTCCCCAGACGTAATCGATGCGTTAGCTGGATCATTCGATCCAGCGTTACAGGCATCTAAGGCAAATCTGGTTCAACTCAAATCCGAGTATGCTTCAGTTATCCAGACTTACGGTCCCGCTTTTCCGCGAGTTAAAGAACTCAAGGCTCAGATCGATCAGCTCGAACGGAACTTGTCTGTTGAAGAGAATGCGCAGATATCTCGAGCTCAGAAGGAATTGGATGCGGCACAAAACAACGAATCAATGTTGCGTACATTGTTTGAAGATCAAAAGAAGGTCGCATTCAACAATGGAACGAATATGATTCAATTTGAACTTGCCCGCCGCGAATACGAAACTGATCGAACCCTCTACGATGGCCTCCAGGAACGTTTACAGGAGGCAGGGATTATGGCAGGCCTCCAATCGACTTCCATCCATATTGTTGATAGTGCGGATATGCCCGTGGTTCCCAGCTCTCCAAGAGTAAATCTGGATTTAGCATTAGGTTGCGGTATGGGTGCGATATTCGGCCTCGCGTTGGCATTCTTTATTGAGACTCTGGATACGAACTTAAAGACAATGGCTGAGATTGAGCAGGCTTTGCAGCTTCCTCTGCTTGCTGCTATTCCGGCAGTCGCGCATGAAGAATTGAATACTCTGCAATATATTGAAGCTACCCTTTCCAAAGGCGGTTCATCATGGTCAAAAATTGCGGAGACAATCAGAAGCTTGAGAACTTCAATTCTACTATCTAGTCCTGGGACGCCACCCAAAGTTCTGATGATTACAAGCACCCGGCCGGGTGAAGGAAAGAGTTCTATCTCCGCTTTAATCGCAATCACATGCGCTTTGAATGGATCGCGTGTTCTCCTTATTGATGCCGACCTCCGCAAGCCTTCTATTCATATTTTATTCCGTATCAACAAACAGTCGGGACTAAGCGCGGTACTTTCAGGAAAACAGATTTTGAGTGATGCAATTATCAAATGGCCTCCTCTGCCTAACCTACACATATTGGTGTCTGGGCCAGTTGCGCCATTGCCGTCGGAACTTCTAGGATCTAAGGTAATGGCGAATTTGATTGCTGGACTTCGGCAGGATTACGATTTTATCTTCGTGGACACGCCCCCGGTTTTCGCTGTCACAGATGCTGCTTTGTTGAGCAGTTTGGCGGATGCGACGGTTCTGATTCTTCGTTACGGTGAAGCGCAGAGACATGTTGCCCAACGAAGTGTTGAATTACTTCGCCGATCAGGGGCGAAATTTCTTGGCGTGGTTATCAACGCAGTGAACTTTCGTTCTCCAGAGTACGCTGAGTATTACGGCAATAAGTATTACGATTACTATGGAGAAGGCAAAAACGAATAGAGGTCGTATATGTTATCGACTTTTTGGAGGTCAGACAGATTTAATGAACTGACACGCTCCGCTAGGAAGGAATACCCTGCAGTTGCTACGAACTCGGTGACTTACAGAAGCACCGATAACAGATTCGGGAACCTGCCAGTTGAATGCATTGGGGCGGCAACGTGCAATCAATTGTTTGCCACGCGGATCGATGTGCAATCTAATTAGAACGGTCTTTGCTCCCTGCGCGGGCCGCTTTGACCGCCTCTCATCTCTTTTCTCTTGGTTTGGCTAGGGAGTATTTGCATACGGCGAGAGGGATAATGAGAAATCGAGGTGTGAGGACAAAGGATATGGCAATTAGAACTCAGAATTTAGCCCGCCTCGAATACCTGCCTGTCACACCGAGTTCCATTTCGATCTGTGCGGATGTCATCGCTCTGGTGATTGGGATCGGAGCCTCCCTCACTGTGAAGTTGGTCGGTAATCTTCCGCTGTCTGAAGTTATATTGATTCCACTCGCTCCGATTTTTTTTGCACTCCGCCCCGCTAGGATATTCAGGTCAATTTTCAAGGTTCCTTTTATGTTGATAGGGCTTTGGCTATTTGGTCAAGTGATCACAGATATTTATCGAGAGACGAAAAGCATTGACTGGCTAAGAGGTGATGCTAAGATAGTATTTCTTGCGGTAAATATTCTATGTATGGCAGTTCTGGTTGGGAGGAATTTGCGTCGCTCGGCTGTGTTTGTCGGAGGGTACAGCATAGGCTCCTTCCTGACATTTAAGTTTCAGCCAGTTGTATATTCGACTGCAGATCCATGGAAGTTTGGTTACTATTCGAGTGTTATGATGTTTTTTCTCTTGACCAGTTGCTATTTCTATTCCCGTCGCCGTTATGCTATAGTGGGGATTATTTTGATGGGTCTTATAGTTGTTAATCTATTGTTGAACTTCCGTTCCCCAGTTGCGTTTCTTTTGATTACGTTTGTATTGGTTCTTCCGGTAATTCCTGAGCGGATTGGAAGAATGACAATTCTTCCGCGATTAGGTAGTGTCCAGCGGGTCACTGTACTTATGATGTTCGCGCTGGCGGCGACCGCCGGATCGCTCGGCCTGGTTCACATCTTTACTTACTCAGGTTTCTTGGGAGAGCAAGCACAACTTAAAAATCAAAATCAATCCGAGTCAAAGCTTGGATTGTTAATTGGAGGCCGACCTGAAATACTTGTTTCCTCTCATGCCGTATGGGACAGCCCAATTCTCGGTCATGGCTCTTGGGCTACAGATATGAAATATGTCGATATGTTGTACGATTATGAAGAGAAATACGGTCTGTATCCAAATTTAGAAGACATGGAAGAACAATCAAACGATCTGATTCCATCGCATTCACACTTGATGGCCGCTTGGGTGGAATCCGGATTCTTGGGCGCTATTTTCTGGGCGTTTGTTCTTTCGCTTGTTGTAAAAAGCATTATTAGGGTAAGTACTTTTCGGCCACCGTTGGCACCGCTTTATACTTGGTTACTCCTGACATTTGCTTGGGACATATTGTTTTCCCCGTTTGGATCAGGACGATTAATTAGTGAGGGTTTTTTGCTTGTCGTAATCTGTGACTTACTGGAGTCGAGTCTTTCCTCTTTTAAGATGCGTGAACGATCAACTCAAATTGGCTTTCTTTATGATAGATCGATACAGCGGAGGATGTAAAATATATTGGGCAAGATGTCTCTATGTCTCTTGGCAATAAAGATGGAGGAGAGCACTCGGAGTAGTATGGGAAGTTGTGTAAACCACGACACTCCGAGCGCACCTATCATGCGTGCAAGAAGTTGCCCCTCGCCTAATTTCTATCCGGGCGAGTTGAGGACACGAATTTTGAAATATGGGACTGTCGGAAACGGATTTCGAATGGGGAAAGGACGTGTTCGGTAACCATGAATTGTCAAACAGGTACTGTGAAGTCGGCGGCGAATAGTCTGCGGACACAACTCTCCCGCAGTTCGTCTTCGTTCTTGCAGGGGAATTTTCGCAGCGGCGACTCAGGCAGCCAGGTCGTAGCGAAGATGCATACCAAACCATCTCTTTTCTAACCTTTTCGGCACATTGGGCCAAGTAAGCGCACTGTTAAATTGGACGTGTCGCCGTTTTCCAGGAAACCTGAACGGTAAGGTTTATTATTGCATATTATATATACCGTGTAATATGCAAGCATGATTCAGCGGGCTGTGGCACAAACGATCGAGTAGGCGCTCCAGCACCAGGCGGCCGTGGCTCTAATCGAGCCGAGGCAGATGGGCGAGACAACAGGCGCGAGATTGCCGGCGTTCGCCCCGGTGCTCTCTATCTCGACCTGGAGGCCCAGGCAGACCGCGACAAGCTGGCCGAGCCGGTGCTTTTTCTGCGCCCTTACGATAACTCATTAGTCGTGCTGGACGAGATTCACTTATTTCAAATGCTGACATCTGAGAAATAGTTATTCTCGGATGTCAGCATATAGCTCTTGGCTCGCCGAAATCAGGTTATCTAAAGCGAAGTCTACGAGGAACCGAGCCTTGCTGCCTCGCTTAGGGCTCGACTCCATCGGAGTATACTGGACATTTTCCCCGCGGGGTTTCAATCCACACGCCCCGCGCCGGACGCGACAACCGACATGAAGTTCAATTTAGCGTTGCAACGTAGTTTCAATCCACGCGCCAAGTGTGGGGAGCGACTGGCTATATTATAGCATTTTAAGTTTTAACAATCTGACTGCTGACCGCTCTTGATGCGGACCCATCCTTAATTTGTTAGTAAGCGTCCGGATCTCGCCGTATAGACGTTTGCGTCTGTATGGCCGAAGATCTTCTTGTGAGCGATGCGACTGAAGTTGGGGCAGGGGGCGGCCGTGCGAAGCGAGTTCATCGCACGGCGAAGAAGAAGCGGTGGATCGTTGAAGCTACGCTTTTGCCGGGCGCATCGATTGCCCGCGTGGCGCGTGAGAACGGAGTCAACGCCAACCAGGTCTTCCAATGGCGGTATGAGCACCGCAAGGGTGTCGGTTGGGCCGCCGGCGAGTCACGAACTAAGCTTTTGCCGGTGACAGTGACCAGCGAGCCGCGCAGCGTGATGGTACCTGAAGTCTCGCCGGTTTTGGCTTCTCCGGGTTCGATCCACATCGAGCTGCCGGGTCGTGCTTTGGTAAGTGTAGAGAGTGGCGTCGATCCGACACTCGTGCGTGCGGTCCTGGGGAGTCTGTTGCGGTGATCGAACTGAAGACAGGCACACGCATCTGGATCGCGGCCGGATTCACTGATCTCCGGCGCGGTTTTCAAGGGCTCAGCTCGTTGGTCGAAACGGTGCTGGAACAGCAGCCGTATTCTGGTCATGTTTTTGTTTTCCGCGGCAAGCGCGGTCACCTCATAAAATTGCTCTGGTTCGATGGCGACGGCCTATGTCTTTTCCAAAAGTAACTGGCTTCACACTACACCTCTTTCGATTGCATCGGAAGGTTTTGTTCTTTCCCCGCCTTGAAGGCCGCTGCCCGATCTGAGAGCCGGTCCCACCGACTATTATGCTTTGCCGGTAACACACCTTTCCGCTTCATCATAAGGAAACGGAATTTCGCTTCAATAACCGCAATAACGACCTCTATAAAGTGCTACTATCACTGCTGAGAAAGGACCCGCTCTGAGCCGCTTTTCTTCCTTAGCCCCATCGATAATTGGAGAATTTAGCTAGATATTCATTCATTGCAAAGTAGGTGTTATTTTCGCTTGAACCGGCACATAGCCGCATACTGTCAAGTTTCCTGCGTAGGACAAAAGTGCCATTTGCTTCACGAACCGATACAATACGTTAGTCGGCTCTCGCTTGATTGCCGTAATCAGGTACCACAGTAAATCGACCATTTGAAGTCGCGAGAGGATACTAGATGAGAATACTGCATACCATCCCAACCGTAGATCCTTCCTCCGGAGGGCCTGTCGAAGGACTCAAGCAATTTTGTAATATCTATCTTGTCAGCGGGCATGATGTCGAGGTGGCATCATTGGATTCACCAGAATTCGTACGAAACTGCAGTTTTCCGGTGAAGGTCTTTGCATTAGGACCTAGTTGGGGGACATATAGGTACTCGCTCCATGCGACCTCGTGGTTAAAAGCAAATATCGCCAGCTATGACATGGTATTCATCAACGGTATATGGAATTATAATGCGGTTGCTACCTATCGTGCGCTTTTCGAAACAAATATTCCTTATGCGGTATTTACTCACGGTATGCTAGATCCCTACTTCAAGAGAAGATTTCCGCTTAAACACTTGAAGAAGCTAATCTACTGGAAATACGTTCTGTATGATATTCTCCACAATGCAGCCGCCGTCCTTTTCACGTGTGAAGAAGAGATGCTCCTGGCCCGACAATCGTTTGCCAAGTATCAGGTGCGTGAAAGTGTCGTGCCCTATGGTACCTTCGGACCGGATTGCGATACTGTAGTTGCCGCGGGAGAGTTCCTAGTTAAATATCCCCAACTTCAAGGCAATCGGCTGGCGATTTCGCTCGGTCGAATTCACCCTAAAAAAGGCACGGATATGCTCATTCAGGCATTCGCTGATACTCTCGCAAACGACCCAGCATGGCACTTGGTCATCGTAGGCCCTGATCAAATCGGATGGCAGAAGCATCTCATCTCTCTAGCTGTGAACCTAGGTATAGCCAAACGGATTACGTGGACTGGAATGCTGACCGGAGCGCTCAAGTGGGGTGCCATCGCAGCTTCAGAGGTTTTTGTACTTCCCTCTCATCAGGAAAACTTCGGCATTGTCGTCGCGGAGGCTATGTCGTGCAGTGTTCCGGTGATTATTTCCAACAAGGTGAATATTTGGCGAGAGATTGATAGTTATAGTGCCGGGTATGTCGGCGAGGATACGCTAAGGGGGACCAAAGATTCCTTTGCCCGCTGGATGGCGCTCTCCTCTGTGGAAATAGCAGAAATGCGTATCCGCAGCAAAATATGCTTCGATAAGCTTTTCGACTACCATGCCACTTCGGAACAGTTCTTAGGGATTCTAGAGAGAATAACCTATTCCGGAAGGTAAACTATTTTGTTACTCACCTCTCGCGAGGCGGAGGTCCTCTTGGGCGAACACACCTAATTATACCCCGCCTTCGCACTGAACTCCGTTTCGGACTACACCACGCTATATCGCTTTCTGACCCGGAATGATCCGGTCGATGTGGCGCGGGTGATGAATGAGATCGTGCGGCGTATGCCTAAGAGGTGTTGAAAGTCTGCCTTAAGCTTGCCGAACAATCCTGCCACGGTAGTTATCGATGCAACCGGGCTGTCGCAGACTGTGGTGAGCAGTTATCGAAACTCTGGATGAAGTGGCTCACTGCGGTCGATTTAAAGCGGCAAATTGTCCTAGCTCGATGGGCTCGTAAAGCACCATGGAACAACTGCGCCACTCGGTGGGTCAGGCGCATGAACATACTCCCATCGGCTGTGTGCTGGCCGACGCCGAGTTCGATTCAGAACGCAACCACACGTTCTGCCGCGAGCAACTCCTGGCTCAAAGCATCATCCGGCCAAACGCCGTTCCAATTGTAAGGCATTCGGTGTGCGCATCTAAATACGCGAGAACTTCACCGCTAAACTATATGATAAACGCTCCTTGATCAAAACCGTCTTCTCGGCAGTGAAGCGCAAACTTTCTTGCCGCGCACCCGGCAGAACCCGGCACACATAATCCCGTCAGGCACTGCTGCTCGGTTTGGCCATCAATCTTTACCGCTTCTGGCTGCCCGCTCAATCACTCACAACAAAGAAGATGTCAACAGAGCCAGTACCGGTTATATTCGGTTGTAGACGTCACGAGCGGTGTGCAGAAATTGTTTGAAGATAGCATCGGGCTTTGAGGCCAAGGCGGTTTTCGAGTTTTGCCGCGGCAGAACCTCTGCCGCTTTCAGGACAAAATTCACTGCGAGCGGACGTCGCCGTCCGTAAAATCCGCTTAAGCGATTTCAGCTCGGAATGTTGTGATCACCTTATGGGCGTGAGATAGGTTCTGGCGCTCTGATTTGTGCCGAGTCGGAAGCCATTGGTTCGCAGGGTACCACTCCAAACACTATGGCGCAATGTTATTCTGAACTAGAAATCCTGAAATAGATGGGCCTTTCCAGTTGCCGATATTATCTTCTATTACATTAGCATTTATCCCATTGGATCCATTCGTATTGTAGAGAGTCTGAATAGCCGGTACCACATTTCCCCGCATCATCATTCCTGACACCATGCAACCATATCCATCAAAAATCCCAACTCCTGCCACATTTTCGTTCGGCGCAGAAATTAAGAGATCTCCATTCCCAACATTTATCGTATTGCGAAGCACATCTGTGTTCATTATTGGGCCAAAAGCAGCTGGGCCACCGTATGGTCCATAGGCCCACAACTGAATGCCTTGGCCTGAATTTGTTAAGACATTATCTTCAATTACAGCATCGATTGAATTATTTAAATATACCGACATTCCAAGTGTATTGGTAAAGCTATTGTTAGCTATCGTTAAATTGAGTTGGGCCGATACAATTACAACGATTGACGTGGAATCGGGTGTTACCGCCCAGGGTGTTGTTAGGGTAACAGTATCTCCTCTATAGCTTGACAGGGTGGAGAATTGTCCAACGCCAGTACCCAATACAATCGCGATGCTTAATGTTTGTGGATTTGAGGTACCAACCCATTCCCAGGATGGCTCACCTGAGAGTACAACAGTGTCGGCCGTGCTGGATGTCACAGGACCATAGTACGCACCTCCTCCCCCATCAGTAGCGATCAATTGATTATTACTCGCGCCCATATCATGAATTGTGTTGTACCCAATATAGAGATTCTGCGAAAGCATTGATGAGCAATAAGCGCAGAAAGGACGAGCTATGTCAAATGCCGTAGTCCCATCCGCTCCGGGACCGATTTCTGAATAAATAGTGTTATTTTCTGCAATTATGTTCTGACTGGCCGAGAACACATTTAACCCATAACTATTGATAAATGTATTGCCGGAGATCTCTGCTCCATCACCGAAATATACACCAAGATTCCCATTCGTACCAGACTGAAAGGTTGAACCGTAAACCTGAATGTCAGGGCCTGAAAGAGAGACCATTGTTCCAGAGGAATTCAAGCCGGAAGAAGTGGAATCGAAGACCATATTACTTAGGAATACATGACCTGATGTTGCCGGGTTTCCTGTGGCGTCTGAATAGGCAAAGAGACAAGCGGCACCAGCCGCCGTGACCGAAAGATTTGCCATTCCAGTGTACTGAGAAACGACGAACCACGCATGAGGTTGAGAACCAGCTGTTAACCCAACAAATCTGGAGGAATTTGGCGACAATCCGACTATAAATTCGTAAGGGTGAAAAATGACGGCACTCTTCAGAGCAAAGACGCCATCGGGGATTGATATATAAACTAGCTGATTAGATGCAATGGTCGGAGCATTACTATCAAGACATGATTGTAGAATCGCTGCATTGTCTGTAACCCCGTCTCCAATAAGCGAAGTGCAAGTCACGTAGGAAGGTGTTATAGATTGTGGCGAAAGAATTGTAATAACTGATGCTGGACTAGAGGTCGCGTCCCACGGATAATTACCAACCCACACATTGTAGGTACCTGTAGACACAGATGTTGGGATGCTTACCGCGAGTGAGTTAGAGTCCACTTTAAAGGGAGTAATCTCGACGGTAGTTCCGTTAGAAGATTCGAGAATCACATTACTAGAGGGAACAAAGTTCTTTCCGAATATACGCAACACCTCCCCAGGTTCAACACCACAGTCATGTACCTGAGATTGAAAGGCTGTATTAAAGTTCGATTCAGAAGGCACTCCAATGGCCCATGTGATGGATGGCTGGTTTGCAAGAGCATAAATAGGTTGTGTTGTTGTATCTTCAATTTTAATACCGTAAACTCCTGGTGACAATTGCATTGGGACCGTTACGGAGAGACCTGTGGTGCCTTGTTGTGTGGCGTTAACTTCCGATTGCGCGGTTGCGTTCTCATTTACAATCGCCTGCCAATCAATGATCCCGGAAGGTATTAGCACGATTTTGGCTGTTTTGCTCGCTGACGTGAAGGCTCCTGTCATCAGTATCGATTGCCCCGGTTTTGTTTCTCTCGATATCCAATATATTGAGTTGGTGGTGTAGGAAGGAGTGCCAATAAGTTGTGTATCATAAGTAAGACTAGTATAGACTGGAGAAGACGATGTACCCCAATCTCCGTTCGACGTACCTGAATTCGGATTAGTACATCCGATTATTTGCTTCAAAGGTGTTGGCGGAAGAGTAATGTTTATTGTGTTCGAGGTTGACGGTCCTGGTGATGGGTTTGTTACGGTTCCGATTGCAGTATCGCCGCTAATCGACGAAACCATGATCGTAGCTCGCAACTCGGTGCTTGATAAATATGTTGTCGGCACTGAAGTGCCGGAGATATTAACCACAGATTGCAGCAGAAACCCATTTCCCATAAACTCGACAACATAATTCTCGCCAACTGAACCGATTATAGAAGCGGAGGATATTACTGGTATCGGATTAAGAATGCTCAGCGTGATCGGGGACGGCTGAGCGGAATTAGATGGTAAATAAGAGACAGAAATTGAATCAGTCGGCGCAGAAGAAGGGGCTGAATAGATACCAGCTTCCGATATTATTCCCACGTCTGTGTTTCCGCCAGCGATTCCGTTGACATACCATGTTCCAGAGACCTGTGACTGATTGGTTGTTGAGTAGGTGAATGCCGCTGTTTGTCCTGCCCGGAGCTGAGTGGGACCAGATATTATATTTGTTTGTTCTGTTGCCGCTGAAGATATAGGCTTTATCTCTGGACTACCATTGCATCCAATCGCCAGCACTGCTATCCAGCCGCATAAGAAGAAATATCCAAATGACATGACTGAATTTAGCCAGTGTTGTTGCAGTACAGCAGCAAGAAAAGGCGTTGTCAGGTCTTCGGCGCCGCATTTCTTTGTATTTTGAGGAAAAGACGATACGAAGTAATTGAAAGTGATTCTCATATTTTTACCTCTATATTCTCTAATCGACGTTAATAAATAAGGAATTATAAGTTTTGCTGGATTGCTTTTGTACTAAGGTAATATGACTTTCCCCAGGAGATTATTTTTGCGAAATCACTATGTTGTGCGTCGCGAAGGAAAGTTGAAGCTATTACATAGAAATCTTACCAACGTTTGATCATATACAAACAGCACTAATCCGGAGGAGCCTTCAATGAGGTATTCCTATCGGGGAAGAGCTGGTAGAAGTTCTACATTTAGGCGAATGGGTTTCGGCCTCCCATCTGCGGTGATAGCGATGCAATTGGCGTCCGTCTTGTGCGTTGCGCTTGGCTCGGCTGGGCGAGATCATTTCGTTGCAGCACTCTCTTAAATGTGCTCATCTAGCGCATCAGAGTCATACGGATTATCGCCGATAAGATATACGGGCGGGCGGTCGAAGAAGCACCCGACCAGATCAGCCTCCACAAGCTTGCACATGGCTGACGAAGCACTTTGTCCTGTCAATTCCCTACGACATTCGAAAGCAGTCCGCAGAGACCTCTTAAGCGAATTCGGTTTCACAGATTACAGGCTTCTGAATGTTTATGTGATGGTTCAAATCAACATTATGCAAGTCTATTCAGGAGCGTTCAACACGAAAGTAATTGAAGCGTCGTGAATTATCAGCATGGCTGCGAGATGCGATTTGAAAGTGTTCATTAGAGCAACCACAGTTTCCTTCTGCTACTGATCTCTGTTCAACCTGAGGCATAAAGGTAATCGGAGTGGTTACACATGGCCCCCCTCATAATGCATACGTTTCTGTGGGCATAATAATTTGCTAAGATGTACATAAGCGATGCGACTGCCGTAAAGTTGAGTACTGGAACAATTGACCGATCTGGCGAGGCCAGAGAGACATTCAACCAGAACAAACAAGTGATAAGGCACAGATATGATTTTGAGTAAACAGAACCCCCCCGTTGTCCTCTTCCAAAGTTTTGCTTTGGTTACTTGGTTTAGCCTGATGACCTCCGGACTTATGATGCCACAAGAGCGCGGAGTTCCCAAAGACGCAGTTCAAGAAAGTGTTGAGAATGTGCATCCGTATTTCGGCAGCGCTCTGGTTTGCCAGCCTGCCGATCTTGGATCGCCCTTTATCCCGGTTGATAGCTGGGTCTATCCGGCAGTGTTACGGCTCTACTCGCTCGGCTACGTGGATACCATCTATCTCAGTATGAGGCCCTGGACGCGGGCCAGCCTCGGCCACATGGTGGAAGAGGCCGGTGCGCGCCTCGATGATGCGGATAAAGATGCAGGCAGCGACGAGGCACAGGGAATCTACGACGCTCTGCTGCGCGAACTGCGCCCGGATAGCGAAGGCCCCTGCCTTAGCCACAAAGGCAGCTCCCGCGTAGAGTCGGTCTATGAGACTACCCGTGGCATCAGCGGCACACCGCTGCACGATAGCTTCCATCTCGGCTCGACCATCATCAACGACTATGGCCGCCCCTACGAAAACGGTTTCAACAGCTACACTGGATTGAGCGGCTATGCTTCCGCTGGCCGCTTCGTGCTCTACGCGCGCGGCGAGTTTGAGGCGGTACGCTCAGCCACAGGCTACTCCCAGGCGCTGGCCAACGCGTTCAGCACGGTGGACACCACTCCCTTCTGTCCGGACGGCGTCACCTGGAACCCGACAACTCTCTGTGGCGCATTCTCTCCTTATAACCAGGAAACCATCCCGATGGGGCCTATCGCGAGTACCGCCGATGGACGCATTATCGAGGCCTTTGTCTCCGCGCACCTACTCAACCATGAGATATCTCTCGGCAAGCAGGACGACTGGCTTGGACCGGGCGTGGGCGGCGGCATGGCCTATTCCAACAATGCCGAGAACATTTATTCCTTCCGTATCAATCGCATCGAGCCGTTACACATTCCCCTGCTCTCTAGGCTCACGGGATCCTTCCGCTATGATTTTCTCGTCGGCGGCCTTCACGGCCACACCTATATGCCTAACCCGGCCAATCTTGGCGGCGCCAATCCGAATCTACCCAATGTAATCAACCCCGGCGACCCTTGGGTCCATGTTGAAAAGCTGAGCTTCCGTCCCACAAAGGATCTTGAATTAGGATTTGAACGCACCGTCATATGGGCCGGACAGGGCCACGGAGCCGTCACTATTCACAGCTTTTTGAAAAGTTTTGTTAGCGTGTCTTCGCCTAGCGACGCAGTCAAGAACGGTCCGGACGACCCCGGTGCCCGTTTTGGTGCCTTCGACTTCTCATACCGGCTGCCCTTTGTGCGCAAATGGCTCACACTCTACACTGATTCCGAGGTCCACGACGACGTTTCTCCCATCGATGCGCCCCGCCGCGCTGCCTACCGTCCCGGCATTTATCTCTCCCATGTCCCCGGCCTTCCCAAGCTGGACATTCGCGCGGAAGCCGCCTCTACGGACCCCTCCTCCTCAACAGTGTCCGCTCGACAATACGGTCATTTCATGTATTGGGAAACGATTCAGAAGCAGGGTTACACTAATCATGGCCAGCTCTTTGGCGACTGGATCGGTCGCGAAGATAAGGGCGGCCAAGCCTGGATTACTTATCATCTCAGCGGCAACGAATGGCTACAGGCTGGATACCGAAATCAAAAAGCAACAAAAGACTTTATCCCTGGCTCAACTTCCCTTGCTACTCGTGGAGGAACTACTCTAAACGACATAAATTTCCAGGCGGTCAAGCGTTTGGACAAGGAGTTTGAGTTGAAAGGATTTGTTGTCTTTGAACACTGGAAGGCTCCGATTTATCTATCTGGCCGGCAGACGGTGACGACAACAGAGATTCAACTCACTTGGTTTCCAGAGCACAAGGTTAGCTTTTAGAAAAGAGAGTTATGACTGTTTTATCGCCCAGCAGAGATTTCGGTTGCCGAAATCTTTGCATCGGATTGTGAGTGTTTCCGCAATTATGTCAACTAAATATCTCAACGGGGCAGTTGAGAAATCACATATTGTTTGGCCAACCGGCTGAGCTTTATAATAGGCCAGAAGCGCAGCAACAATATCATCATCGTGAAAAACTAATAGGAGGTGCGCTGAAAACGCGTACTCTACTGAACAGGATGCAGAATGGCCAAACAGATTCACTACAATGCAGCAGATCACATTTCCGCAGGTTCAGCAAAGGATCCATACCTCCGTCCGGCTTTCCGCAGTGGGAATCGCTTCCGGCGGCTGGCATGGAATGTCTGCTGGGTGTTATTTTATAAAACATCTCCGCGCCCACTGCACGTCTGGCGCGCCCAGTTGCTCCGCGCATTCGGCGCGGAACTGGGGTCGAACTGTCACTTCTATCCAGGTTCGAAAGTGTGGGCACCATGGAATCTAATATGCGCCGATCAAGTAACAGCGGGAGACGGTGCAGAAATCTATAACCCAGCGCCAATGACCTTCGGATCACACACGATCATATCGCAGGGTTCCTATATTTGCGGAGCAACGCACGATATAGGAGACCCGGCATTCCCGCTGCTGGCCTATTCTATGGTCTTCGGAGAGCAGGTCTGGATATGCGCTCGGGCATCGGTAGGTCCTGGGGTTAATGTTGGCGCCGGTGCCGTCCTCGGATTAGGCTCAGTCGCGATGAGTGACCTGGAGCCTTGGGGAGTGTATGTCGGGATACCAGCAATTAAAGTAAAGGACAGAAAGCGACAGAACACCTCGGAATGATTGAGGGCCATCCGAATTCATTTAGGTTCATTTTCAATGTCTCCATCGTTTCGACGTGGGGAATGAGCGTCGAGGGTCGCCGAGACAAGATGCGTAACTTCCAACTGTGATGCGCGCGCTGGTAAGCTTCATCTGCTCTTGGTAATTTTCAATCGCAACTGAACCAAAAGCATGACTTGGCGATCGCTACTAAGTGTGTTTTCGGCAAGCCTGCGTTGCCCAGGATACCAGCCGTCCTTGGCGGCTGATTCAAAGTAACAAGGCCAACTAAACGGCGTCACGCACGTTTGCCGAAAACTCACGAAGCAGCCCTTTGGCGTGATACTCGGGCCATTCTGAAAGGTGCGCACAGGAAACTCGGCGGTGGCGCCTGATGAGGTGAGATGCGCGTACGTTTAGGCTGAAACAGCTTTCAATGACTCTTCAAAATATCCGAGAATGTTCGCTCGCGCCCATCGCTGACGCGCATATTCCCGCGCATGCCGACTATACTCCTTCAACTCGGAACCACGAAATTCTCGAATTTCCGATAGCAAAGCTCTTGCATTTTCCGGTTCAACTATTCTTCCAGCTTTGGACTCAAGAACGGTCCGCGCAACTTCGCTCCTCGCATTAACAGAAGCAATCAATGGTCTTCCCGCAGCCAGATAAGTTACGATCTTAGAGGGAAACACAATATCTGAAACCGACTTCCGCTGAGTCAAAAGGCAGACATCGCTAGCGGCGAGCATTCCACGAAAATCTATCTCGTTTAGGAGCGGCATAATTCGTAAATTATCCAGTTTCAGTACTTGAGCTCGCTTCTGAATTCTCAAACGCTCAGCCCCATCACCGATGATTAGAAATAGAATAGATCGGTCTTCTCGGCTCAGAAATGCCGCGTCTAGTATCACATCTAAACCCTGTTTCATACCCATGTTGCCATTGTGGATAACAAGAAACTTTTTTTCCAATCCGTATCGTTCTCTGAAAGAAGTTCCCTCATCGGAATCTATATCCAATAACGAGTCGTTAGCACACAGTTCAAACAGTTTAATTTTCCGTTCTGGCACTCCTTTCTCGACGATTCGCTCCCGCATACTCTTTGTCAACGTACTCACAAGCGAAGCTCGGCAGTAAGCCACTCGCTCGACCTTATACAGAAGATTCAGCGCCCACTTTGGAAGCATTCCGAGATTCGCGGCAGCATCTGGTTGCAAATCCATAACATCAAATATATATGGAGTACGCCAGATCCAGCCCAGCAGAACTGCATTAAGTGTCAGACCTAAAGGGGGAGAAACAACGAACAGTATATCTGGTCGCGTCTGTAGGATAGCCCGTACAAGGGATGAAGCTACAAAGCTTCCCTCGTGGAGCAAACGCCTCATCGACGTCACCCGATTTGGGACATAGGCATAACTTCGTAGAATGCGAACACCATTCCGAACTTCGCCACTGGTGTGCTTCCCCTTATAACTGGCCTCAACTTTCCATTTTGGGTAATATGGAAAGGTAGTGCAGACAGTAACATCGTGGCCCATAGAAGCAAGGTACTCGGCGCGGTAAGTGGTGATAGCTCCTATACCAGTTTCTTCCGGCCAGTAATTAATCCCCAGGATTAGTATCCGCATTGAAGACTCTCGAATAGTTGTTCCATCTTAGTTGGAGTTTGTTGACGAGGAATGAAAACTCAACTCGCTCCGACGGGAATTCAATATGGCACACTTCTCATAATGGATAATCGACTTATCATCGAACGATACTAGGACTTACTGCTCGACAGCTAAACCTGTCCTGCGCATCATTAGGTTCAGATCCGCACACTTTGATATCCAATTCATCGAAATGTACCGTTTCCCTCACATGGATATACGGTTTTCTCTTACATCCTTCGACTTGGCAAAAAGAAGCCAATCCAGTAGAGTACTGGAATTCATGGACAATGTCCACAAATCCTTACTTAACATCTAACCCATACCCAGAGCTGTATCGCTTCGATGCTCTAATAATATCAGCAAACTCGCATTTGTCAACCCTCCCTTACGAAAGTCACTCTCTAATCCTCTGAAGACGATCAGCAGCCAAAGATTGGGCACTCGAATAGAACACTCTAGTTGATGCTTCTCTGAGAATATGGAGTTGCCACGTGCCTGTAACAAATAGTTAGGAGGCTATTCGCCATTCGCTGCGATAAGTTCGACCTATTAAATACCTTTATCGCATTTAGATGCTAGCCGGTGAAGCGTAGGAGGCTCTCGTAGAGACCCGCCAGACGAGAAATAGCTGGCTCGACCTCATTGTTACAAATGAGTGATGGGAGCGGCGGGCAGATGCCACGAGCGCGTAAAACATTTTGTCTAAACGACTACCGCCGCCGAGTAGGCCGGAGGAATTTCACCTCCAGCCTCTCACAGATCCGGACTTGACACTCTCGCGACATCCGGCTCGTGCCATCCATGAAAGGCTGGCGCCTTTCGCCCAGACATGAGGGCTCCTCCCTCCTCTTTCGAGTTGGCCCAATCCAGACTGGATGACCCACCCCCTTTGCTCCACGATCATTACAACCGCTTCAACACTACTACGAGGTGGTCCGCCCCTGATCGAAGCATCGGTATTTCCGCCTCACGGTATTTCCGCTTGCACGTTTTCTTTTAGCATCCTCGATCAGGTTCTCAAGTTCCATACGAAAGCCTAGATGAGATTCACGCCTCTGGGAGAGCGGCAAGTCGACACCATCTCCACCGGCATGGCGCAAGATGGCAAAGCTAGCCGGCAAGGCGGCACCATCAACTGCTCCATGGTTTTGGGGGAAAGCTGGAATCGATTGGGAGGCCTTCCAGGATCTGTCTCCGGAGTTCGAACGGCTCGCGCGAGAATCCGAAAAACGCATCACCGGGGTTGTCAAGGACGCCGGTGGCCAGTTCATTCCCGTGCCGGTCATGCATCCGTCTTTGGATCATCACGCCTCAGGGCTAGCCTGCCCTGAAATAGTGGGGACTGAAGAATGGATCTCCGTACAGAAGGCCGTCGTGAGGGCAGAAGCTGGTGCCTATGCGCAAGAGTTTCGATGGTCTCTATGGCCTTGTTCGCAAACGGCTGGAGTGCTATCCCACGAATGGCCATCTTTATCTTTTCGCCAATGCGCGCCGCGACAGGATGAAGATATTGTTTTTCAAAGGTTGTCGTCCAGGTAGATACGCGTCAAACGTGTAATCTCACTACGAATTTCATCCTTTGTCGAGGCATTGTGAATCGCCGCATCGAGTTCTCGAACTTTTGCGCCGACAAGAAATCTATACCACAATCCTTGCAGCACGTGATAAACAAGACCCCTCTTGCCGTCCAAAAAACCAAACTGAAAGACATATCTGAGAATGAAATAGCCGAAGGTGGAAAGTTCGAACGGAATCTTGTTGTAGATTGACTCCTTCAAGAATCGCTTGATACTGGCTTGCCTCGCCGTTGATTCACCAGTAAGAACAAGTTGAGACTTAAAGAAATGGAGTCTCATATTAATCACGTCCAATGCCTCCCGGCTGGCATACTGATTGTGTTTGGATGTGAAGTCTGTTAGATCCTTTAGGTTATGGTCGGCAAATCCACCGTGGAACGTAACGGAACGCCCTTCTGTAAGGTACATATGTTCATCCATCCATCGCTCCTCAATGCGTGCCTTGCCACGGCGCCAAATGCGAAGGAGCATGAGAGGATATCTTCCGCCATGTCGGATGAATTTTCCTTGAAATATAGTTTTTCGGTTAAGAATGATTCCTGTTACATCGGGCGGCATAAGTGGAAGCCTCCTCACAATTTCTTCGGCGAGGTCGGATTCCACAATCTCGTCCGCATCCAGGCGCATGACCCAATCAGCAGTTATTGGTGCGTTTTCCATAGCCCACTGAAACTGCTTTGCGTAGTTTTGGAATGGGTGCTCAAGAACTCGGGAGCCGTGAGCTCTGGCCAGATCTTTTGTACCGTCTGTCGAATAAGAATCAACGACAAAGACTTCCTGTGCGAAAGCAGCAACGTGCTCCAAAGCCCGGTTAATATGCAGGGATTCGTTGTAGGTCAGAATGACAACTGCAATACTCGCTTTCTTAATCATTGCAAACTCCTCTAAAAGTGATTACCCGCAAAACTAATCGAAGGTGGGTGCTCCGGCTCCAAATAACAATTGAGTTAATTGAATTCTCACCTCGCATTAGTTCACTGCTCCACCCTTACCAGATTCTCGGGCCTCGTCTGGACCAGATCTTTCCTGGTAGTCGATAATCAAAAAGTAATTCTCAGTGTCGACCGAATCGCTTTGCTCTTTTCTCTCTGCAAATTGTGATAGCGATCCTTCGGGGTCACCCAATTCGGGGTTTCTTGATGCGGTTGAGGAAGAGTCACCAAAATCTAAAGGAAAAACTTCACCTTCGCGTTTCATAAAGGCGACAATAGGTTTACGGATTCTCTGCACGAACCACGCGGGCAATTTTTCGGATGGAAATTCCTCAATGTCAATCGCTTGCCAAAAAAAGCCTAGAAGGGCAAATATAGAAATAACAACAAATAATGCGAGGATGCCAAGCAGAACCATCGGTCTAGTATACATATTTGATTTCATCCCCGCAAGACTGACTCAGAATGGACGCGAACTCCGTGCCGCTCTCGAAACGAGGACATTCTGTAGAGTTACCCATATGGCTAGAACCTATCTCATAAACATTTCCGGCTCAGTTTTCTGCGAAACTGGAGTTGCTCAAGGCGTCTCTGCGGACAGCTAAGGCAGACCGTTGGGAACTGACAGACGAACAGTAGGATGTGGATGGAGGAGATGAGCGAAAGCGAACCGCCGAGGACGCATCGTTATTGCTTCAAGGTGCTGTCAAAACCGGGGTTGACTATTGGTTCCGGGATCAGTTGGGACGAAGCCTGCTTACGGACCCAACGGCAGCCGGTGTATAGGCGGCATGAACTCCATTCAGGCTTTGGTACGGAACGTGAGAACCTCGTTGCGGATGCAAAGGGAAATGACAAATGGCTGACACCATGAGGAAGAATACCGATGCCGGGACGAGGGGCGGAGCTGTTCGTAGTAGCAAGGAAGCCCTTGTAACGAGGGTGGAGCGAAGGGGCAGCGTTATCCAGTTGATGAGGGTTGCCAACCCGTTTTGCGGGGATGAGTGACATGGCATCAACGAAACATTTTGTTATAGCGAAACGGGCAGTGTGGGAGGCGTATCAGCAAGTCAAGGCCAAGCTATACAACCCGATCATCTGTGGATGGTGGAAATATTACGGGGCGTTTTATCCGACGGCGATGCTCGATCTTTACATGCACATCGACCGTGCGCTCGAACGATGGGCCAGACGCAAGTACAAGACCCTATCGGGACGACTGCGCGCAGGAGTGCAGTGGTTGCGCAAGATGAAGGATGCCGAACCGCAGTTGTTTCATCACTTGAGATTGATAGGGAGCAAGGTTGGATGACGGGAGCCGTATGACGCGAGAGTGTCACGTATGGTTCTGAGAGCGGCTGGAGGTGAGATTCCTCCGGCCGACTCGCCACTTCGGCATGAAAGCGCACATCGGAGTCGACTCGAAGGAAGGCATTGTGCACTCGGTTTGCTCGACGGCGGCCAGTGTTTCCGACGTGCATATGTTGCCCGAGTTACCGCATGGTACGAGCGCAAGGTCTAAGGCGATGCGGGTTATCAAGGCCAGAGCGAAGCGATTTACGAGGCCGCGCCTCAGGCGCAAGACATGACCTCTCGGCGTGTGAAAACAAAAGCGGGCGTGGATGAAATGGAGAAGCGCAAGAACCGGACCAAGGCAAAAGTGCGCTCGAAGGTGGAGTGGCCTTTTCGCATTTTGAAGCGCGTCTTTGGATTTACGAAAGTGCGTTATCGCGGATTGAAAAAGAATCACGAGTGGCTGTGCGCGGCCTTTGCGCTGGCCAACCTCTACAAGAACCGCAAGCGACTTGCCAAGATCAACCTTCGGCTGGCCCCTCTGGGGGCGTAGTGTGCCCGCCGGAGGCAACGGGCGGCCTCCAACGGGTTATACGAACGCTGACTGGGGCTGAAAAACCACCGATCCTTCCGGTATAAGCAGAATAATCGCTCGCGCAGGTTTACTATTCGCCGTCTTTCAGAGGTTCCCTATCCGGGGTAAGTCTCTCTTCGCAATCTCTCGAAAAAGGTTTCGAATTACCCACGAGTACAATGGAAGCGTTATCAGTAACTGTGTAATGATGGAACCAAGGCAGACACCAACTACTCCGAAGCTGCGAGTTAGGTAGATAGAAAGAGTTAGATTACACAAGCTTGCAATCACGGCTATGATTGTTTGAATTTTCAGTACACCCACGCCATTAAGCAGCGTGGCTAATTGCGCAGAGATTGCAGCCACTACGCCCCATACCGCCAACACCACGAGGAGTGCTGTCGGAGCAGAGAATGATTTGCCCACCGCCACTCTAAGAATCAGTGGACCGGCAAATGCCAAGGTCGCACAGGCCACCGAAGAAATTGCCACAGTCAAGAATAAAGAGACAATAAATGCTCTTCGAACCCACTTGAAATCGCCACGAGATATTGCCTCGCCATATGCGGGCCATAATGGTGATATTCCCATCGACACCAGGGTGGTGACAAAACCAAAAAGCTTCTGTGGAACAGCATAGAAAGCAACCGCAGATGCGCCAATAATTTGTGCTATAACAATATTATCGGAGGAGTATGAAACAGCGTAAGCACATTGCAACACAAAGAACATTAGCCCATTCGCCAGAATCTTCTTTGCGGCGTTTCTCTGAAATGACTGCAACGATGGAATCAGCCAAGGATGTTCACGGAACAGGAATAAGCCATTCATAACCGTAGCGACGATTACTCCGAACGTCGATGCCATAACCAGCCACGGCAGGCTTCCATGCAAAAACATCGCAAAAACCAAAGCAAGCAGCGATACTATGTTTCCGCCAGCTCCGATGATTTGTGACCAATATGCCTTCTGTAGTCCTGCCTGTGCGCGCGTGATAACACTCAGGGGTATGTTCAGAACAAACCAGGAAAATAGGACCAGAAAGGCTCTTGCTCCTTCGAAGGCCACATTTTGTGACTTTACGTTAAACAATCGTATCCAAGGCATGAATGGAAATGCCGCTATTCCCGCTAATACGAGAATACCGGCGATGCCCATCATCAAAACAAGACCGCTGGTCACATACACGCGCTGTAATTCGCGATCATCTTTTCCGTTGGCCTCTGAAATGGCATTCATAACACCACTTCCAACGCCCATATCCGCAAAACTCAGGACCGATATAAAGGAAAGTAAGATCATCCATAAACCATAACGTTCCACTCCAAGATAGCGAAAGGTCAAGGGAATACTTACCAGTGATGCTAGCATACTAACGCCACGGGAGGCGAGTGATGCTGCCGAGGTCAGCGCCATACGGCGATACCGCTCACGAGAGCGACCATCCTCAGATAAGGTGTCAAGCGTCCGTATTCGCATGGCTCTCCTCACCCGAAAAACCGTATGCATAAATTGTCCAGAGAGTCCTTTCACAATATCCTTCATCAACTCCTTAGTTCTAGTATAGTTGAGACCATCGAAATATCCATAGATTCAAATCAAATTAAAAAGCGGATCATCTATATCTTCCCCGCTTTACCCAATCGAACCTCCCGCTGGCACAGCGACCACGTTGCTTCTTTTGTCCGTATTATCTCAGCAATATCGCGGTCCTCATTGTGGAAGACGGCGACATCTATGTACTGACGTCCTCCTCTTCCAATGTAATAATTCTGTAAGTCCTTCAGGATTTGTTTGTCTTTTTGTAAATCTACTGCAGTAAGATAGTCGCCGATATTATCATATATTATCGCGTAAGCGTATCCGCCCCCAACG
This sequence comes from uncultured Occallatibacter sp., assembly GCA_964408275.1. GTDB lineage: Bacteria > Acidobacteriota > Terriglobia > Terriglobales > Acidobacteriaceae > Telmatobacter. The sequence continues at coordinate 9,511 of CAYOYX010000016.1, read as the reverse complement.
AGGTCTTCAAAAATTCGAGCACCATCGCACGATTTGTCGTTGAAGAAGTAAGGGTCATACTCAAAGAATATAACTGGCTTTCGCTCACTAAGCCAGTTCAGTTCTGATTGCAGGATGCAACAATCATAGCCATCTGTATCAATCTTGAGCATCTTGGAGGTCTCAAACAATGGATATTCAAGTAAAAGGGAACTGAGCCCAACGACATTCAGTGAAGTTGCATCACTACTGATAAAGCGAGCTGTGCCTGCAGTCGATACCAGCTGCCCCTTGAGTTCACCGTTGAATGTCCCCACAAAGACACAAGCGGCTTCTACAGACTGGAACTTTGCTCTTTTAATATTCTCCAAGAGAATACTATAGTAGTATTCATGGGCTTCCACGCAGAGTATTGGGCATTGGCTGAGTCCACGAACGAAGGCCATTGTGTCGCCTACATTCGCACCTATATCAATCAGCCTCATATTCGGGTATTTATCTGACAGATAACCGCATATTCGCGCGACATTGGTTGAGTATTGAGGAAATGAATCTCGGATTAGTGGTAAATCATGCTTGAGAGGAATTATAATATTACATTCACCTATAGTATAGCGAATGTACATATTATGAAAAATGCCAAGCATTTTTCGCGCGGACGCAAACACGCGTCTTTGGATGGGTCCAGGACGTCTTCCCGTCGCGTCCCGCAATAAATGCCGCATAATGAATTCTGCGATGCTAGATGGTTTCATCTGCTTACAATTTCGCGTCCTATCCAGAATGAGATCCTGCCGATAAGAGTTCTGCTCATTCAAATAGTCAAATCTAACACCGGCTTTCCTTACAATGCCATTGGGTTCCCTGATAAATCTGCTGTCCTCTCATAAAGCTCATTAAATCTTAAAGCAGTCTCCCGAAATGAATATCTCGATAGTACCACTTTTCCCTTCTCTATTAAGTTCTGTCGGAGTTCTGGCCGTTCAAGAATATCCCGCATCATAACTGATAATTCCTTGGGCGAATCCGGATCAAAATATAAGGCACCATCACCCGCAACTTCTGGTAATGTTGTAGCATTTGAAGAGAGCACGGGAAGTAGAGCCTGGAATGCCTCAAGAATTGGCAATCCAAAGCCTTCAAATCTGCTCGGGTAGATCATTGCCGTTGCAACTCCTAATATCGATTGCATTTCCTTGGGGGAAACAAATCCAAGAAAATGTACTTGCTCGGATATGCCGAGATATTGTGCCACCTTATCGAGAGTTGACCTGTAATCCGTTAAGGCCCCTGTAAAGAAAACGTGCGGGACAATGCCATGTTGTCTTTTCAGAATCTGGAGAGCTCGAAAGATGATCTCTTGGTTTTTGTGGGGCCAGGTCACTGCGGGGTAGACAAAAAAACGCTTGGGGAGATTATATTTGTCTACGGTATTACGGATTTCTTCTGTTGAAGGAGTTGAGTATGCTTCAAACACGGAACCCCATGGTATTACAACAACTTTATCTGCGGGTAGGTGATATTGATTGATTATATCCTTCCTAGTCCACTCAGTCTGTACGCAAACAAAGGAAGCACGGTTGCAAAAAGTGCGATATAGCCTCTCGCGCTTCGCTAGCATACCCTTTGAAAAGAATTGAGGATAATGTAAATGTTGCAAATCATGTGGCTGGTAAATCGACGGCAACTTCGTTGCGTACGCCAACTGGGTAGGAAAATGGACGAGATCAAATTTACGAGATTCAATATATCCATTGGAACGCGGAATATGTCCGGCATTGTTAGTCAGTTTATTCCAAGCCGATCTAAGTGGTGCAATCTGCGCAATTGCCCTCTTTGCCTTTGACAATGTTGACTGCGTGACGCTTTCGAGGACGCAAGGGCCATAGATATAGGGATCGAGAAGGCCTTTCGCGTTCTCTGCGGCAATGAATGTGTAATGTTGATTCTCAACATTCGAGTCAGAGAATGCCTTTGCAAGAGCCAGAAGGGCTGTGCCAATTCCTTGTTGAAAGTCGGTAATTCTGCAATCGATCGCGACATGAAGCTTGCGGGGCATTCGTGTTATTTTACTCCTCTTCAAAGCTTAAAATGCTCGGTTATCTGATATTCCGGTGTATTGATTGCCTCATGCGCTTTCGATCCCAATTCAAGTTTGTATTCTGTTGGTGTTGGCCAGTAGTTCTTGAAGTCGAAACCAGCTTTTGGCGGGAATAGTTCTGTGGGCGCTTTTTACCCCAGCGATTATCTTGGCCGAGTATTAAGGCTTGCTGCTATGCCGACCAGTTGCTGTTGCGAGTTGCCGCTTAGGTCTTCTCCTTTGGGCAGATATTGCCACAGCAGCCCATTCGAATTCTTGTTGCGGCCGTGCTCCCATGGGCTGTGCGGATCTGCAAAGTAGACCTTCAGGCCTGTCCGCTCGATTTACTCACCTTTCGCGCCATCTCGCATCTTGATCATACTGCATGAAACGCCGCATATCTCATGCGATCTCTCCTCTCTCTGTTTGCTAAGGTCGAAAATTGTCACGTCTCAGGCCAATCCCGTTGGCCGGTTTTAAGGTGATTACCGAGGTGCCTTTGACTGGGAAATCCAGCAGATCACACGACCGAGCACCGTGGCTTCAGAGTTTATAGTCTCTGCACTCTCCTCAGTGGTCCCAATGCGAATATTCTTGAGAGGAACTGAAAATTCGAATTCAGACCTAAAAGACTGATCGCGTGATTTGAGTTTTGAAGAATTGAGGTTGGTGTAACGCACAATTGAGTGTTCACCGACCGTTTCGTCCGTTTTGACCCAACCAAGATAGAGTCCCTCTTTAAGGTGCGGCCACCTACCAGATTCAGAGGGGGCCAAAGGGTGGCCGCGACGAAGCAGTTCTGATGCGCGCGTAGTCTCTGCGTCTGGTGAATAGACCACAAGTACAAGCTGATCGTCGAGGATGGCTACATCCTTTTCTGACAGATCGATTACAACAACATCTCCGAGCGAGAAAATAGGACGCACAAACAGGTGTGAAACCGAAAGCGCAAAGGCACTGGAATCGTTGGGAAGAATATCCTTTGGCATCGAAATCCACTTTTCAATCAGCCCCGAAGAAATGGATATAGGGCCATCGTGCGATAACCGCATACTCATGATCGGAACATTGCTAAATTCGATGCGCTGTTCTTCGGCTAGCTTCCGTATGCGCTGTTCGGATTTTTTGGACAACTTCTGAAGTTCAGGAAGCAGGATTTCTATAGCCTCACGATCTATTCCAACCTTCTCCCAAAACCACGGGGCCATTGGAGGTGCTGCTTTGCCGGCCATTTTTGCCATTTGGCACCAGGCCTGCGTGGTAGGACTCGTTTTGCCGCTCTCCCACAATACCGCAGCGACACGACCGACACCGCATTCTCTTCCAAAGGCCTCCTGGCTCAGATGAAGAACATTTCGTAGTTCACGAATGCGTGCGCTGTCTTCGTTTTGCGAGACTGGTTCAGTTCGACCAGGGATGGCCTCTCGCCCTGTTACGTTCGTACCGGGCGAGGGAGTAGAAACTTCATTGGAAGTAATTGACACGCTATCCTCACTTACTGTATTCTCATAAATACACGACAGGTGTGCGATGCGAATACTGTTATTTGAATTATACTCTATCTGCTCGTCAGCCGCGAGCCCAACCAGGAAAGGCAATGGGTCCTTAAAAATGAAATGCCAGCTCAAACACAAACTCCGGGAGGTGACAACGAGGGTCACCGAGGCCGTCACGAGCGGGTCACCGGATCAGCAGTCCATTCATGCCATCAGCCAACCAATCGAGCTTCCCGATGTGAACTCCGGTTTGCCAAGAACGGAACGTGTGGTTGTGTCGAAGCCCACGAGTCGGGAAATGGATCCAGTGCCGTTAAGCCCCAATGACCTCGCGGTGCTCGGTCATTTTTTTCAACTACTCGACCGCCTGGATCAGGCGATGGCTACGGAACTACGGCACGCCGCCTAGTCAACAGTTCAACTATACATCCCCAGCGGATTCTCGGTATTGGAGGTTCTGCCGGCTCATTGAGGAGTCATTATGCATAAATCAGCAGGCCTAATAGCAAGACAATCCGGAAGAGTGATGCCCCTTCCAAACTCATTTTGCAAATGCCTGAAAGGACTATTTCAGGATTACCTAGCTAAATTCTTCTAAATGGGAATATATGACTACGATGTACCTGGCGTCACAATCTGATTATCAGCCTGAACATAGACTGGCTACTAAATAACGTAAAACAAACATAAGTGGGTTGAGTTTCTCAGTTCGCATGGGATATCAAGCAAGCTTACAGGATAAATTCGACCACATTAACCTCAAACAAAACATTTCATTGGTTAGCGAACTACTGCCATTCCCAGGCAGCAGTTGCTGCGCCATGAAGGAGAATCATGAAAACTCAACTTCAATTCCCGCAAAATTCACAGTATCTTCCCGCCGAGATACGCCATGCGGCGGAAAGCCGCCATTGGCGGTTGTTTCCCGTGCTTGCGCGCGGCAGGTCCAGCTATGCTCAAGCGTCATCAAAGAAGCTACCAGTGATGTTGTCGCATTGGAGCGAGTTGCATTCGAAAACCCTGGATGCAATTGGGCCCTTTTCGCAGGTCCAGCATCTGGAGTCTTTGCTGTCAAAGCCGATGACCAGAGCGGCGCCGCTTCGTTCCTCTCGATCACGTATAGGTACGAAGCTGAAAAAGACTGGAATGAAACACTGGAATCCGCAGTCCTCGGTATTCCGGATTGCGCGTTCTTTCAGTGGCCCGAAGGCATGATTCTTCGTAATGCTGACCGGAGAATCGCGTCAGGGCTTAGCATTCGTGCAGACGGGGATTGGGTACTCATTCCGCCCTCAACAAACGTCGCGGGAGCAAAGTACATCTTCCGCGATCCTGAAACTCCTCCAGCCCCTGCTCCAAAATGGATAATCAAGAAGTTTTTTGTCGCGCAAAATGAGCAATCGCGAAGCAATATCCTGCCCTTTCCGCGGTTACCCGAGGAACGCGCAACATCCGCCTTCCGTTCGGTAAGGCCGGCATCTAGAATTATTCTTCCCTTCTTATCTATGTGCGCACAGCTTCCTGCTCAGACACTCGTCACCGCGTCCAAATGATCTTCCATCGTTCAAACAAAAATCTCAGAACGGGCGCGGAACTTTGCAAAGTATGCAACAGAGAAAAGCACTCAACTGGGCTATCGAAAAGGGATGGGGCAGTGTCATTTTGAATTTGACCGATGAACAGTACTGCCGGCTAAAGGCAAACGGCTGACTTTGGGCAGTTGATTCATTATTGCAAGTTAGTTACTGGACTTTAACTTATAGTGTGTCTTCTCAATTGCAAATATGAGTGTATTCCTCCAGGGATAGCTACTTCCTGATGCGCGGCAAATGGCCTGCCGCAGCACGATTGCCATACACACAATGCTTCTCCGATCGATGAAGAAAGGATGCGGGGGTAATCGATAGCGAATTGACCTTTAAATAACATAACTGACCGCTGCCGACGCACAATCGCCGCATCCGGTGAGTTCGCTATTCCGGCGTGGCCCACTTTGACCATTTGATTTGGCCCACCTGGGTAGTGATATTGTGCATCATTTCTCCGGGTTTTGGTTTTGACGGGTTTTGAGAGATATTCATGCTCGTCGTAGTCGTGGCGGTGGTAATGTGGGAATCGCCGCAGCGATTTCCAAGGACTGGGGGAAGGGTGGGAAAACAGCTTTATCGTTTTCCCATGCTTTCCACAGTCCGTCATTTCCACGGCCTCTACTGATTGTGCCCAAACCAGTTCAGCGCTTTTTGCTCCTTTCCAGCGTTCGGCGGAAGCGGAACGATTCGGTTCCGGTCTCGATGATGTGAGCTCGATCCGTGATCCGATCCAAGAGCGCTTTGCAGAGCCGAGGATTCGGAAACACCGTCGTCCACTCGGAAAACGGCAGGTTGGTGGTGACGATGATGGCTGCCCGCTCGGCCCGCTCCGAGATCACTTGGAAGAGGAACTCCGCGCCGATGTCGGCCGGGGGCACGTATCCGACCTCGTCGAGCGCGATCAGTTCGTACTTCTGCCAGCGCGTCATCAGCTTGCGAACCTGGTTGTTCTGCTTGGCTTCGACCAACTCGTTGACCAGCGCCGCCGCCGTGGTGAAGCGAACACGCCGCTTCTGCCGACAAGCAGCCAGGCACAGGCCGGTGGCAAGGTGAGTCTTTCCGGTGCCGCACTCGCCGATCAGTACAATCGGTTCCTTGCGTTCGATGTAGCCGCCTTCGGCCAATTCGCGAATACGGGCCGCCGGGATCTGCGATGCTTGCGCAAAATCGAACTCTTCGAGCGTCTTCATGCGCGGCAGTTGCGCATCTCGAATGCGGTTATCGATGGCGTGCCGGTCGCGTTCTTCGCACTCGATGGCCAGTAGTGCTTCGAGATACCGGACGTGGCTGTGGTTTTCCTTTACGGCTTGCTCGGCCAGCGGCACGAAGTTGGCACCCACGGTGGGCAAATACGCCTTTGCTCTCAGCAACCAGCCATTCATAGGCGCAGATCAAGAAGCCGCCGGTGCCACACGCAGGGTCAGCAATCGTAAAGTCTTTCCGACCGCGCGGGTCCGGCTTCATCAACCGGCAGATAGTCTGAATGAGAACGCGCGGCGTGAAGTATTGTCCGGCACCTTTCTTTCCTTCACTGGCGGCCTTTTCAAGCAGTCCCTCGAAGGCCGCGCCTTTCACGTCCACGTCGAGCGCCGACCACTCCTCCTCATCAATCATGTCGATCAGGCGGCGGAGATTGATAGGGTTGGTAAAGCGCGATGTGGCCTGGGTGAAGATGTCGCCAAGCAGCCCATCGGCGGAGCGCAACTTGCGCAGCACTTCGTTGTAATGGTCGGTGAGGTCGGTTCCAGAGAGTTTTTTTAGGGTGTCCCAATCACAGCCCTTGGGAATTTCCACTCCCTTTTCTTCGGCCATCTTCAAAAAGAGCAAATAGGTAAGCTGCTCAATGTAGTCGCCGTAGTCCACGCCGTCATGCCGGAGCGTGTGGCAGAACCCCCAAAGTTTTTGGACAATATCACTCATGCTGCGATGGCCTCATTTATTTCTTGCATCAATGCCAGGAGCCGGTTACCGAACACCTTGACGGCGCGACCCCATCCGCCGAAATCGCTGAAAATCGGCTGGCTCTCGAAATCGTCCTGATCGATGGAAAGGTTGCCTTGGAGGTGTGTGCGAATCCGCTCTATCCAGACTAATTGATCCTTCGTGAAGGTCTGCGCATTCGTGATTTTCTGGATTGCGCGGTCAACGCGCTCGGCGGCGTTGAGTAGCGGACTCTGCGTATCGGCGGCATTCTTCACCATCGAGATGATGTCGGCCAGCGCCTTGTTGCGCCGCAATTCAAATGCCTTTTGCAGATTCGGCTCCCCAACTGAACCAGCGGGTGATCGAGATCGATCAACTGCTCCAACTCAATCTGAAATAACTCGCGCTGCGGTCGCTCCGGCTCTCTCTTCTGACGCATAATTTTCCCCAGATTATGTGGCGGTTTGAGCTTCTTTCTGGGATAATTATAGCACAATGTTGCTAGTTATATTATTGATTAAATATATACTTATATGTTTTTCAAGATCGACTAAGTATGATCGTTATTTTAGCGGGGACAGCATCTCTCTCGATCTCAACCTTTATCGCGGCTCTTCTGCCCGACCCCCATATTTCACCCCCGGGATTCCCGTTGAGTGAGCCTGACCAAGTGTAATATATTAATTAATATCCTCTAATCTATAGATCAGATCGGAGTAAGTCTGTGAAAGTTAACATTCTCGCCCTGCCTTCTGTCTTCTCGGTTTTCTTCTTGTTCGCCATTCATGGGCAGGCACAGCAGCCGCTGATGACGCGTCATCTGCGGGAAGCAGTTCACTATGGTCAGGCAAAGCTAACCGGACAGCCTCTCGGTACCCAGATGATGCAGCTGGATATTGTTCTTCCGCTGAGCGATCCGGCTGGCCTGGATGCATTGCTGGGTGAACTCTACAACACGACCAGTTCTTCGTACCGGCGCTTTCTTAGCCCGCAGGAGTTCACGGCGCGGTTTGGCCCTTCGCAGACGGACTATGATGCCGTGGTCGAGTTTGCGCAGTCGAACGGTTTGAACGTGGTTGGCGGCTCGCGCGATGGCATGGATGTGCAGGTCACAGGTACTGTCTCGGCCATCGAAGGAGCATTCCACATCAGCCTGAAGACTTATCAGCACCCGACTGAGAATCGCACATTTTATGCGCCGGATAGAGAGCCGAGCGTCGATCTGCCCTTCCAACTCTGGCACATCTCAGGCTTGGATAACTACTCCATTCCGCAGAGCAGGCTTGTCAGTCGGAGCGATTACGCGCAGTCTCACGGTATTGCGCCTGAAGATGTTGTCTCTCATGCCACCACCGGCTCCGGACCTTCGGCATCGTTTTTGGGCAGCGATATGCGCGCAGCCTACTATGGCGGAACGGCTCTGACCGGCGCTGGCCAGAACCTCGGACTCTGGGAGTATTTGGGAACCGATCTTGCAGACTTGAATACATATTTCACAAACGTCGGTCAAACCAATCATGTGCCAATCACTCTGTTGTCCACGGACGGAACCAGCACGAGTTGCGTGTATGCAAGCGGTTGCGATGACACCGAGCAAACGCTCGATATGACCCAGGCAATCGGCATGGCTCCTGGGCTGGCCAGTTTGACGATGTACGTTGGAACACTGGACACGGCTATTCTTAGTTCGATGACTACGCACAGCCCACTGCCCACAACGATTGGGTGCTCGTGGGGCTGGAGACCGGCAGACCCAACCGCGCTCGATCCCTACTTTAAAAAGATGGCGGCTCAGGGCCAGAGCTTCTTTGCAGCTTCTGGCGACGATTCCACGTGGGCATCTGCCCCTTATGTCTGGCCGGCGGACGACGCGAATGTAATTTCTGTTGGCGGCACGGACTTAGTAACCGCTTCAGCGGGTGGCGCCTGGCAGTCAGAGACCGCTTGGACGGCCAGCGGCGGCGGAATCTCCCCTGATGGTATTGCAATCCCCGCATGGCAGCAGTTGCCGGGCGTGATTGACTCCAGCAATCACGGTTCGACGAGCTTGCGCAACGGCCCGGATGTTTCTGCCAATGCCAACTGGAGTTTTTACACCTGCGCAAATCAGACAACCTGCCTGGCCAACGACTATGGAGGCACCAGTTTTGCCGCACCGATGTGGGCGGGCTATATTGCCCTGCTCAATCAGCAATCGGCTACAAGTGGCTATGGCGGCATTGGTTTCATTAATCCAACTATTTACGCGCAAAATATTACGTCAGCATATGCCACGGACTTTCATGACATCACCAGCGGCACATCGGGAAGTTATTCGGCAGTGAGCGGCTACGATCTGGTAACCGGATGGGGCAGGCCATAGCGGAACGATTCAAGAATCCCGATGACCCGTTGGAACTGGTCATTGTGCGGGATATGTGGCTGACCGGCTTCGATGTGCCTTG
>CAYOYX010000015.1:0-49039 GCA_964408275.1 uncultured Occallatibacter sp. | reverse complement strand
AGGTCGCCCTCGCGCTGGTCCAGGCGCAGAATCTGCGCGGCGATGGTCTCCAGAGCCAGCAGCATCTCGCCGTTATGCTGTGTCACCAGCGTCACGTCCGGTCCGGCCAGTTCGACCATGAGCGCGGGTGCCTTCTCTTCAGCGTTAGGCGCGCTCTCTGGCGCGCTTATTCGGTATTTGAGGCGCAGACCGCCCAACTGGTTCAGGGCGGCAAGGAAATCGGCTATCTTCTGGGCAGCCTGTTGCAGATCATCAATGGGCATAACTTATCAGTATCGCAGAGATGGGTCTGAGATGTGTAGAGAATTTCGCCGAAGACTGCCATCCCAAGCGAATTCATCTGGCATTGCCGCTGGATTGGAGAGATAATATTCTTATGGCGACTCTGCCCATTGGCGAAGAACTCTGGACCGTGCGGGAATACCTCGCCACGAGTTGGAGCCCTGACCGCGAATTTGTGGACGGTCGGATCGAGGAGCGGAACTTGGGAGAGAAAGAGCACTCCATCATTCAGCGGTATCTCACGGTTCTTTTCGCGCTGAAACGAGCAGAGTGGGGCGTAGAGGTCTTTCCTGAACTGCGCACACAGATAGCGGCCAGGAACTTCCGCGTACCGGATGTGCTCGTTATGCGTTCGGGCGAATCCTTTGAGCGCTACGTTACGCGCCCGCCGCTCGTCGCCATTGAGATTCTTTCGCCGGAAGACAGACTGAGCGCCTTTCAGGAGAAAGCTGCTCAGTATTTCAGCTTCGGCATTGAAAATATCTGGGTCATCAATCCTGAAACTCGCATTGCTTATAGGTACACATCCGCAGGTCTCGAACAAATCCACACCGGAGAACTCACCGTGCCGGAGACGCCCATCCGCGTGGTATTGAGCGAGTTGTTTGCGGAGCTGAACCGGGCATAGCGCAGAACAGCTTCAAACCAGCCCGCCGGGAACCCAACGTCAATGAGACTCCGTACTCGCATCTCTCTTCTGATCCTGCTTGTCATTGCGGTCGCGGCGGGGCTTCTCTCCGTGATTCAGCACTCCCACGCGGACATCTTCGACCGCCCGCAGGAGGTTGTAGGCGTCCGAATGCAGGATGTCACTTTTTACAGCGCCGCGCTGGCCCGCACCATGCCCTACCGGGTCTATCTGCCGGCGAAGGTTGCAAAGGGAGAGCAGTTTCCTGTCGTCTATCTCCTTCACGGCGACGGAGGCAGTTTTCGCGATTGGTCCAATAGTTCAGATGTGGCGAAGTATGCAGGTCATGGGATCATCATGGTGATGCCGGAGGGAAACTCCTCCTATTACATGAACGCCGTGGACGATGAGAAGGACAAGTACGAGGACTATATTACGAAGGACTTGATCGCCGATGTGGAGATGGCCTTTCCCGCCAGAAGAGATCGCGAATCGCGGGCCGTAGTTGGAGTCTCGATGGGAGGATTCGCGGCCATCGATTATGCGCTCGCTCATCCCGATCTGTTTGCCTTCGCCGGCGCTCTCAGTCCAGCAGTCGATGTGCCCAGCCGCCGCTTCAGCCCCAAGTACCCCGATCAGTGGTGGCGATTCCGCGCCATCTTTGGCCCGCTCGGCAGCAAGGAAAGGATGGATCGCGATCCCTTCGAGCTGGTCAAATCCGCCGATCCGCGCGTGACGCCGTTCATCTATATGACGGCCGGCGAACAGGAGTCGCTGCTGTGGCCGGACTACCACTTTGCCGAGCGGCTCAAAGAGCGGGGCTTTGCCTACGAGTTCCATACCAAGCCCGGCAGCCACGATTGGGAGCAGTGGGACAAGCAGGTTCCCGGCTGCTTTGAGAGCCTGCTCACGCACCTTTCCATCAGCGGCAACGAATCAGCGACCTCACACTTGCCTAAGCATCCTCGCGCACCTTAGGCGACAGATACTCCGGCCCCACCGGATCAGTCACCGATTCGCTCACGATGCGGTCGATCTCGGCCATAGCGTCGTCATCCAACTTCCATCCCATCACGCCAGCAACGTCATCAAGCTGCTCAGGCCGCTTGGCTCCCCACAGCGCTACGCTAACGCCTGACCGGTCCAGCACCCAGCGCGCAGCCAGTTCCAGCACCGACTTGCCGTAGCGATCACTGGCCAGCGCCGACAGTCTCTCAACGGCCGTCATATACTGCGAGAAGCGCGGCTCGCGAAACTTGGGATCGACGCGGCGAATATCCTTCTCGTCGAAGCTCATGCCGCGCGCGACTCGTCCGCCAAGCATACTGCGGCAGAGCGTGCTCCAGGTGAGAATCGCTGTATCGTTTTCCTTGCACCAAGACAAAAGATTTTCGCCGTCCGCGCAGGTCTCAATTCCGCGCTCGAAGAGGTTGTAGGGCAGTTGGTTTGACGCTAGCGGAGCAATTTTGCGAAACTCCTCCATCTGCGCAACGCTGAAGTTGCTCACGCCCAACGCGCGCACTTTGCCTTCGCGCTTAAACTCGGCCAGCAGCGCAGCGGTCTCGGCAATCGGGGTGCGCGTGTCCGGCCAATGCACCTGATAGAGATCAATGTAATCCGTGCTGAGGCGGCGCAGGCTGGCCTCGATCTCTTTGCGCAGGCGGGGCACGGTCGAGTTGGCAAAGACGCCGCGCTCCGTCCAATCGAGGCCAGCTTTTGTGGCGATAAAAAAATCCTCGCGCCGGCCATCCGCGCGAATCGCCTTGCCAATGATCTCTTCCGAATGCCCGTGGCCGTAGATCGGCGCAGTGTCGATCAGATTTATGCCAAGCTCCACAGCGCTGAGGCAGGTGGCGATGGCCACCTCGTCGGGCACAGCGCCCCAATCCAATCCGCCAATCGCCCAAGTGCCCAGGCCGATCCGGGAAACCTTCACGCCCGCAATGGTTGTATTTTCCATGCTCACATCCTAGCAATAAAAAACGCGCCTGACAGATTGGAGATTGTCTCCCGCCTGTCAAGCGCGCCTTTTTTCAAGCTTCCGTTAATGCTACGGCTTCGCAGCCGGTGCGGGAGCCGCGCCGAGAGGCACATCTCCTGCCGGCTGAATCTTATCCTTCTTTTTCTTGGCGGCCATGCGTGTCTTTTCGCCGGTGGTCGTCGCAGCCTTCTTCTTTTTCACAGGAGCGGTATTGCCGCTCAGGCCCAAGGGAGCGGACTGCGCCTGCTGGTCGACAACTTCAGAAGCGCTCGGCGCGGAGGGAGCCATAGCATCCGGCTTTGGTCCTTTCACTTTATGTTGCTTGGCCGTCTGCTTTGTTTCCCTGGGGCGCGCGCTGAAGCGGGTCTTTTGCGCCGGGCGGTTGTCAGCCTCCAGCGGATTCGCCGGCTCTGGAGCTGCGGAGGCAGTCTGCGGCAGCGCGCCTGCATTCTCGGTGGCCGTATCGGGAGCTGTGGGCAGGGTTCTGCTCGGCGCCATGCCGTAGCGGATCTTTTCCCGCTTGCCGGGCTTCATTGCAGCCTCGGCGGCGTTCTTCTTGCCCTTACCGGCTTTCTTTCCCGGCGCTGCTGCCGGTACTACTGTCGCTGTTGAAGTCTCCGCTACTGGCTCGGCTGCCTTGCCGGACTTCTGGCGGAAGTTGCGCGTACTCTCGCGATAGCGTGTGCGTTCCACCTTCTTCTTCTTTTTGGGGGCAGGCGGCGTGTAGGCGCTGTAGATCGGCTTGGTCTGCTTGGGGCTGGCCCCAGTGTCCGAGTAGCCCGCCTTGATGTCGATGAAGGCCTGCTCACGCATCTTGGTCAGGTAGTCGCGCATCGCCGGCTCCATCCTGGCCATGAAGAAGTTATCATCCACCTGTTCCTGAACGTCCTTGTAGGCCGGAACGCCGCCGGGGGTGTGCTGCACCACCTTGAGAATGATAAAGCCCTGCTTGGTGCGAATCGGTTCGGTGAACTGTCCCGCCTTAAGCGCGAAGGTCTTGTCTTCCAGCACCTGGGCCAACTGGCCGCGCTGAAATTGGCCCATTTCACCGCCTGCCGCGGGGTTTGGACCATCGCTGAAGGTGCGCGCCAGTTGCGCAAAGTCTCCTCCCGCCTGGAGCTTGGCTTCAATGTCATCGGCCTTCGCCTTGGCCGCCGCCAGCTTTGCCGCATCGTCGGCCTCTTGACCTGTTGCGGAAGGCGCGCCTGTGGAGACCAGAATCTCCGCCAGCGTCACGTTCTCCGGCCGCGCGTAATCCTGCTTGTGCTGCTCAAAGTAGCGCTGCGCCTCGCCGGGAGTAAACTGAGCCTTCGGGCCAACCTCCTGGCGCATCACCAACTGCGTGATGATGCCATTACGAATATTGGCTTTGAAGTCCTCAAACGAGACACCCTGCTCCTTGGCGGCCTTTTCCAGGTCTTCCAGAGTTTCCAGGTGATATTCCTTGCGGATCTCGTCCAGCCTCTTGACCAGTTCGGTCTCGCCGTTGATGTTCAGTTCCTTGGCCTTGGAGAGCCAAAGCTGCTGGTCGATGAGGTTGCGCAGCAGATCCTTGTTTCCATTGGCGACCTGCTCAGGAGTAGCGCCGCGCTGGCGCGCCTCGTCATCCAGCTCTTTCATAGCGCGGTCGTAGTCCGAGCGCGTGATGATCTGATCGTTGACGCGGGCGATAATCTCCTCGACCGTTGTGCCGCCATACGGACTTTCCGGCGAGGCAGGACGCGTTTGCGCCAGAAGGGAAGTTGCGAGCAGCGCCGTCGAGAGCACGAAAGCCGCGGGAGTCGAAAAAAATCGTAGATTCATAAGGTCAGGACACGGCAAAGCGGCGACGAATCGCGCACTGATGCTCAGACGTTATTGTAAATGCTCGGATAGCAGCAAAGCGATTCCAAGCCGGAATTGGGAGATAATTGGCGTAATAACAGGGTTTTCAAGGAAGTATTGTTTCCGATTGCTAATATATTCTGGATTTCCGGCTGGCTCAGGGCCTGTCATCTAATTCTTCGGGGGCAGCGACGGGAGCCAATTTTCCTCAGTTCGAGGCGCGAGGAGCGAACTGTAACCAGTTACTGGAGCGACGAGCAACGAAGAAATGGGGAAAATTGCCATTGTCCCGATGGAACGCTATCCACCTTCGGTAGTGTTAGCTGGCCCGAGTTTGCGAACTTCTGGATGAGATCAGCATTTCTTTGAGCATCGGCATTGCGCTGCCGAAATGAGGATACAAAACATCCGCATCAACAGGCAGCCGCCTCTGGCTGGGAAGGATTGGAGCAGGCAAGGATTCATCGGATACCGGAAGAATCGCAGCTTGCTGAATTCGATATGGACAGACTCTTACCCTGGCCAGAAAAAACCATGGATAATGCGCCAACTCGATATACTCAACTTCCGCGGCATTGAATAATTCGCTTATGCGGAGCAGAGCCAACCGGAGTCCGCTGGCGATGGCTTGCTGCGAAGTATCTCCCACGCCGCACGCCTGCAATCCATCGGCAAGCCTGATAAAGTTCCAGCCGTGCGTTTGAATTTTTATCTCCAACTGCTGGGCATTGACTGCCTGCGCAAAGTTCCAGCCCTCGCGGAATACTTCGGTCGTCAGATTGAGGCCGTCAGGCAGAACAGTGCTTGCGCGCAGAAAGACACTCAGTTCAGCGATGGTGCGCATCGTCCACTCTTTCTCTGTTGCTGGTTTCAATAGCTGGAGCCGGCTAATTGGCTTAGCTCATGAGGAGATCTTTGAGAAATCTGCGTGGGTGCCCAGTCGACCGGCTCGATGATCGCGTAGTAAACAGAGGCCCGACAATGGATACAAATCGCTTCTCGAACGAGGCTGAGAGAACCACCAATAGCTTGGTGAAAGGTCCGCAGGCACTCGGGGCAAGGGATCGTTACATAAGGCTCTCCAGAGGCATTGTGCCCATTTCGCTGAACCCAGAGAGGCGCCGAAACGGCTGCAAAGTTGGCACTCGTCCGCAATGGCAGGGCCAGCCCTGCAATGATCTTCAACAAAGAGTGAATGCTACTGCCTTTCTCGTAGAAGGCGTCGGCGGTCACGCCGGAAGGCGCCTCGTCACCGGAGAACGAGCCGCTCATTGCGATTGTTCTTATCTCCGGAAAGCGGCGGTGGACCACATAGAGTAACTCAAAGCCGGACATACCCGGCATATTAAGATCGGAGATAAGCATATCGGGAACATCATCTCTTATCACGCGCAAGGCGGAGAAACCATCTTCCGCAGAGCGAACGCGGTAGCCTATTTCAGTCAGCGTGAGCGACAGCGACTCTCGAATGGTAGGTTCATCGTCGACAATAAGAAGTGTTACTGGCGTTGCAGGCATATGTCACTCCTTAAAGCTGCCCATGAAGAAGTGTCGTAAGTATCCCATTCGATATTTTGGGATGCTGTTCAATTCGGGACAGGGCTTGCCGGAAATCTTTTGGTCGGTTTTGGCCGACTTTCAAGCAATTCCGGTATCAGCGGCTTTTCCGCATTGTCGTCCGGTAGTTGATCGTGCAGGACTACATTCAGCAGTGATTTGTGTACGTGTATGCGATCTTTATAGTCGATAAATCCCAGGCTCCGAAAACGATTCATAAAAAAGCTCACGCGCGACCGCGTAGTCCCTATCATCTCCGCCAATGTCTCCTGCGATATCTTCGGAATCAGCATCTCAGGATCTCCGGGCTGACCAAACTCCGCCATCAACAAGAGAATCCTGGCCAGACGCTTTTCGCTGGAGTTGAAGAGCTGATCAACCAGATCGGCCTGAGAGCGCATACTGCGCGCCAGCAGAAACTTCATAAACAGGTCGGAGAAGTCAGGCTCCTTATGCATCACGCGGGCCATCTCATCCCGGCATATCTTGAGAGCGGTGCATGCGGTGATAGCCTTGGCCGTTGACAGACGCAACCCTGGCACAGACGCAAGCGCGCCCTCGCCGACAAACTCGCCCGCCGAGACAAGCGTGATGGTAGCTTCCTTGCCGACTATGGAAACGACAGTGACTTTTGCGCGGCCTTGTTGAAGATAGAAAACAGCATCCGCGGGATCTCCCTGTGAAAAGAAGCTATCTCGTGGCGCGAGTTTAACGATCCTGCGTCCCAGGCCGGCAGTGGCCAGAAATGCATCGGCATCAAATCTTCGATTTCCAGTTACAGCCATAGTTGGCCTCCTTGCGCAGATGACCACGACGCGGAAAGTGAGGGAGGATGCGCGACTGCAATGCACTACGGTTCACATTACAGTTGCGCCGATGAATACTGATCCATCGAGAATCATCAGAAGCTATTGGTGCCGGAGTAAGCCGAAGCGGGGAAGCCGCAGCATTCGATCAGGATTTGCTTACACCGACACCTATGCTAAATTCACATTCGGGGGGGGGGCTGACTGTCTCCTATTGCTCATATTTGAAAGTATTCTTGAATCATTCATACACGGCAATTGTCCGCTATTTCGCTCCCGCATATACCCTGAGCTTTCTAGCTCAGACGTATGAATACGATGCCTCTAGTGTGAAAGATACCTTGTGCGCCACAATGCGCATACAGCAAGTGACGCTGCGCATGGGTAGAAAAGGTAAATCACATGAAGAAACTTATGACGATTGCGGCATTACTCAGTATGACAAGTGTCTGCTGGGCGGGATCAGGACGCGAAGCAACAGACAACCGATTGGATCATGCGGCCGCCGTGCTGCATGAGATTATGGCCGCGCCGGACAAAGGCATTCCGGAAGAAGTTCTGGAGCACGCAAAATGCGTGGCCATTGTGCCTCATATGATCAAGGGCGGCTTTGTCTTCGGCGCGGAAAATGGCAGAGGCGTCGCCACCTGCCGCACTGAACACGGCTGGAGCGCGCCGTCGTTCTTTACCATCACCGGCGGAAGCTGGGGATTGCAGATTGGCGTTGAAGGCGTTGACCTCGTCATGATCTTCCAGGGCGACAAGGGAATGCAGCGATTGATCGACAGCAAATTTCAGATTGGCGCGGACGCATCCGCCGCAGCCGGACCCGTGGGACGCCATGCCACTGCCGATACTGACTGGATGCTGAATACCGAGATATTGACTTACTCGCGCGCCAGAGGCGCATTTGCCGGACTCACTCTGACAGGTGCCGACGTTCGCCGCGACGACGATTCCACTGAAGCCACCTATGGTCATGACATCTCTACGCGCCGCATTCTGCGCGGGGATATCGCCGTACCGGCCTCGGCGCATTCGTTCCTTGATGCAGTCAGGGACGCAAGGGCGCAGGCAATTGCATCTAATTAGCAACTTCCCGTAATATGCATGGTAAGCGCCCGAGGAGTTATCAAGCCTCGAAGCCTCGGGCGCGCGCCATTCAGAGAGAGGAGAATTATGCTCTGGACAATCTTTGTGATCATTCTGGTTCTATGGCTATTGGGCTTCAGCTTCCATATCGCCGGCGGCCTGATTCACCTTCTGCTGGTTGTTGCGTTGATCGTATTAGTCATCAATCTAATCAGCGGGCGGCGAAGCAGTCTCTGATCTGACTCTACACAGCAATTTCATGGTGGAGAGTTGTATGGCTTTCAGCGCGGACGGCGCAAAGAGATTACTTTGCGCCGCGACGGAGCGAGCACTCGCGATGATTCGAGCAGCGCCGTTTATGGAACCGTCAGGCTGCAAAAGGAAAAGCTGCCGGAGACAACTTGCAGGCGGATCATCGTAAGGCCCTCCGGAATAGTGACGGAAAGCGAAGTGCTGTTTTCAAGAGCCTGAGTCGATTGTGCCGCCAAGTTCACTGTGCCCTGTTGAACGCCGTTGATCCAAATACCGATCTGGGTGGCGACATTTGCGGAGCCGCTCACGGTGAGAGCGCCGCTAAAGGCCGCGCTGGCGTTGCTGGCCGGAAAAGCAATGTAGGCGCCTGCGCCAATACCCGACTCGCAGCTCTCGCCGCCGATGGTCTGCGTGAAGCCGGAAGCGCCGTTGATGAGATAGTACGTCTGTCCGCCGACCGGCCCCTTGGTTTCATTCGCCAGATTGAGGGTTCCCGGCAGCGGTGAACCCAATGTTACGGCCGCCTTGGTCCCGCTTTGAATATCGGCAAGCGCGGCGAACTTGGGTGTATTCGCGCCGGTGAACGTGCCATCGTTGGGATTGATGTCCGAGGTGAACTCCCAGTCGCCCGGACCTGCAACGGTGTAATAAACGAGCACATCGCCGCCCATCTGCGCCCAATCGGTCTGGAAGGCATCCATAAAGGTTTCCATCGCCGGATTGTCGATCAGAGAAACATCGACCGCATTGGAGAAATTCAGCCCCGGGCCTCCTTCGTAGGCAACGTGCTTGATCCCGTAGTTCGTAGTCCACATCGAATCGATCGCCCAATCCTGCGTAGTGGCGGCGTCCGGATAGCTGTTGCCGAAATAAGTGGTTGGATCGGTGAAGCCCGATCCATTGGGATAGTAAGCGGAGCCGCCGCCGCCATAGAGCGTCTGATTAACTGTTGTTCCATTACTGCGCGCGTAGCCATCCAGCCATGTCAGGGCTTGCTCGAGCGTATCCTGCCCGTTGCCAATCTGCTCTTCGACGAGCGGGCGAACCCTGGTCATCATCTGGGCCGAGCCGAAGATGCCTTCGAATGTCTGACTGATGGAGTACATACGGTAGGCGGGATAGCGCCAGATGGTGAAGTACGGGTTGTATCCCGAAGCGCCAGGGTTGTTGTCCGGCGTAAACAACGGATTAGTTGATGGAAGATGGCTGCATATGTCAGCAAGCACGCCGTAGACATTATTTCCACTATTCCAAACCTCGTTGGCATATTCGAGATAGAACCTGACATTGGGGTTCAGCGGCGGATAGACAGGGTTGGACTGCGGCGAGGTGTAGGGATTGGTTCCGTCCGTTCCATAAGCGATGGCCAGAGCCATGTTGGTGACGTAATCGCTGCCTGTGCTGGGATTGGCGCCGGCGACCATGGGAATGTTGAAATAGCAATCAACCAGCAGAGTGTTGCAGAGGATGATCTGATACTCCAGTGCTACCCCGCCGGTGCCGTTGTAAACCGTGCCATCCGGCCCCGTCCAACTGTTGGGAAGACCGGCCTGCGTAGCGCTGCCCGGCTTTACACGATTCTCCCAGTACTGGACGAAATTGCCGTTGGTGTTGGTCCAATCCATCATGCGCACTGTTCCCACCTTGCCCATGGCAGTCAGAAAGTTTTTGGAGAAGACCGTGGTCCCTTGCGACGGATTTTCGGATCCTGGGTCGGTGGTTGAAAGATATAGGTGCGCGTTGGTGAATCCTGAACCCGCGGAGCTCGTCGCAGTGCGCTTGGTGTTCGTAAAAACCAGGCCGCAGGATGCGCTTGCGGTTTCGGTGAATGTGACTTGCGCCGTGGTGGTATTGGTCGAAGCGTTGTAACTCTGTTTGGTGATGCTTCCGTTGCACCACATGACGGAAGCCGTGGCCTGGCCGGTGAAAGACAAGTCATATGTGCCGTTGAATTGCGCTTTACTGCCGATGGTGTCTGTAAAGATGACCGTGGATGCATCCTGCTGTGGCCAGCCCAGGCTATCGACATTTGTCAGCACAGTACCCCATGCGGCCGTATCCCAGATGCGTGATTGTTTGAACATATCCAGGAATGCATAGCTGCCATCCCAGTCAGTCAGAAACCAGGTGCCGAGGCCGACATAATTCTTGGTAGGATCCTGGGCCGGAGGCAGCGAGACCGTACTAGAGCTGGGCGTAGCTGAGACGCAGGCGGAGGGGCTACTCGATCCTGTGGAGTTCAGCGCCGTGACCTCGAAAGAATATGTGGCGCCATCCGTTAAACCAGTAATCAGGTACCTGGGAGTCAGGCTCGATGCCTGAGTGCCGGTCCCGGTGCATCCGCTCTGCGTATATTGAGCGATGCTGTATGAAGCAGCGCCGGCGCTCGAGTTCCAGAACAGCCCGATCTGTTTGTCGTTAGGAATGGCAATTAGACCTGTCACCGCGGCAATGGGAATTGCCATTGCCTGATTGGAGGCAACGCTGGTCCCTATCGAATTCACAGAGTAAACAACGTAATAATATGAGGCGCCGTCGGTAAGCCCTGTATCTGAAAACGCTGTCGCGGACGGAGTTCCGACTGTGGTGTATGGACCACCTGAAACCGTCGAGCGGCCCACTTGATAGGATGCGGCTCCGGTCCCTGCCTTCCAAGTCAATTGGACTTGCCCGTCTCCTGGGCCTGCAGTGGCCACAAGCGCAGTAGGCGCAGCGGGACTACCTGCAACTGCAACAGTGACAGTTAGAGATTGAGTGGCCACCGCTCCGCTGGGGGATGTGACCGTAAGAGTGTAATTAGTGGTGATCGACGGAGTAACCATCACGGAATTTCCGCTGGTAACGGCGAGATTGCCCGGTGTGATGTCGCCGGTTCCGTTGGTAAAAACGCCCATGAGGCTGGCCGTCCCGCCCGCTGTAATCGACGCGGGGGTTGCCGTGAAACTGGTGATGGAAGGATCGGAAAACTGTTTGAAACCCACCGAACTCCCGCAGCCTGTCAAGCAGACGAGGCTGAGAGTGATCGCGCAAACCAGCGTGGTTTGTACTGAAGTTATTCGCATGTCATCTCCCGATTGGGGGTGTAGGAAGATAAGACCTCAGAGCAGTTACTCTCTGACTCTGAGGATAGATAGTAACATCGGGTCGAGGTTTATTTCTTAAATGATGGGTAATATTTGTGATTCCTCTCGTTTGAAAATCGAGAATTGAAAATATATTTCGTGCTGCTGCATACATCCTCATAATACTATTCTTTCGCATCATCCTGTATTCCTCAGTCCCGCCGCAATGCCGCTGATGGTTGCGGCGATGGCGCGGTTGATCTCCGGCGTCTCTTCACCGGCTCGCTTGCGGCGCAATAGATCGACTTGAATGAGGTGCATTGGATCGACGTAAGGGTTGCGCAGCCGAATCGAGCGCGCCAGCACCGGGTTGGATTCGAGTAATTCCTTCTGCCCTGTGATTGCCAGCAGCGCGCGAACAGCGCGATGGAACTCTGATTCCATCATTGCGAAAATGCGCTCGCGCAGCGCCGCGTCCTCCACCAGCGAAGAGTAGAGCCGCGCCGTCGCCATATCGACCTTACCCAGCGCCAATTCCACATTGCGCAAGAGATCGATGAAGAGAGGAAACTCGCGAGCCATGGTTTGCAGCAAATCGAGCGAGCCGGGGCGTTCAAGGAATTCGCTCAATGCAAAGCCAACGCCAAACCAGGCCGGCATCAGCAGCCGCGACTGCGTCCAGCCGAAGACCCACGGAATTGCGCGCAGGTCGGTGAGCTTGGTTGACGCATTGCGCCGCGAAGGCCTGGAGCCGATCTTGGCCTGCTCCAGTTCGGCCACCGGCGTAGATTGTTCAAAGTAAGTTACAACGCCGGGATCGTCGAGAATGTTGCGGCGATAAAAATGGAGCGCGGATGCGGAAAGTTCGTCGAGCGCAGCCTCCCACTCCGGCTTCAGAATGCCGGTGAAATGGCCTTCGGGATCGCGCGCATTGGGCCTTGCCAGAGCATCCAGCGAAGCGGCGATCATCAACTCCAGATTGCGCTCGGCCAGCACTTCGTCGGAGTACTTGAAGTTAAGCACCTCGCCCTGTTCGGTGATGCGCAACTGGCCATCGAAGGAGTTCATCGGCTGGGCAAAGATGGCGCGGTGCGTGGGTCCGCCACCACGGCCCACAGTGCCGCCGCGTCCGTGGAAGAGGCGCAGCTTGACGCCGGCTTCGCGAGCTACGACATGAAGGTCGCGATGAGCGCGGAAGATCTCCCAGGTGCTGGTCAGCATACCGCCGTCTTTATTGGAATCGGAGTAGCCAAGCATCACCTCCTGCCAGTTATCCCAAGTAGCTATCAGCTTGCGATAGTCGGGTCGGCTCCACAATTCGCGGCAGACGGTGGGAGCGTTGCGCAAATCTTCGATGGACTCAAAGAGCGGCACCGGCATCAGTCCGGGATCGCGATCCGAGCCTTCTACGCGCACGCCTCCCAGCCTCGCAAGGCGCACCACAGCCAGCACGTCGTCCAGCGTCGATGCACCGCTGATGACATATTGGCGAATGGCTTCGGGCGAGCAGCCGCTTTTAATCTCGGCAATCACGCGAAAGGTATCGAGCACGCTGGATGTTTCATCCGGCAGTCCGGCGGGCAGCGACGGCGCGGCGGTTTCGCCGATGATATCCTGCAAGGCCGCTGCATGAACCTTCGCGTGCTGGCGAATGTCGATCGTGTGCAGATGAAGGCCGAAGGTTCGTGCCTGTAGGATTAGCGGATCGACCAGCGTGCGCGCGATGCGCAATCCGCGATTGGCGGCGAGCGACTCACGCAGCGTCTCCAGATCATCGATGAAATCCAGGACATTGCAGTAGGCGGGCAGAGACTGGACCAGCTTGTCCTGTCTGTATCGATTGCTGGACAGCGTATAAGGAGTAACCGGCAACTGCGCGCCAGACGCGCTTGATTGCTCGGCCGCCGCTTCCAGTGTGCGCTGCAAGCGCGCCTTGAGGCAGATCGCGAAGCGCCGATAATATTCAAATTCGTACTGCTCACCGAAGACCTGCGACTCCGGCGTATGCACCAGCACGACGTATGCTTCAAGCCGCTGGAGCAGCGCGCCGCTGACCGCGATCTGCTGGGCGCTGGATGTGATCAGGTCGATGATTTCATCCAGTTGACGCTGGTAGTAGAGCAGCAAATGACCGCGCGCAAGCTGGATTGCGTCGCGTGTGACCTCGGGAGTGACGAAGGGATTGCCATCGCGGTCGCCGCCAATCCACGAGCCGAAGTTGAGCATCAGCGGCAGTTCATGCGCCTCGATCTGCATACCATAGGTCGCGCGCAAGGCTTCGGCAATCCCGCGATAGAGGCTGGGCAGCGTGGCGAAGATCGAGACGTCGTAGTAGTCCAGCCCCATCTTGATTTCGTCATACACCGTGGGCCGCCGTGAGCGGACCTCGTCGGTCTGCCAGAGATTGGTGATCTCGGCGCGGATATTCTCTTCGATGCGCGCCATCTCCTCCGCGGGAAGTGGAATGCGGTCGAGCGCCGCAAGAAACTCGCCAATGCGCCGCCGCTTGAAGAGCACCGAGCGGCGGGCAACTTCTGTCGGGTGCGCGGTGAAGACGGGAACAATCAACACGCGCTGCAAGCACTCCATCGCTTCGCCGGCGCCGATGCCCACGCGCCGCATCTTGCTCAGCGTACCCATGAGCGAACCGCGTTGCCGACCGGCCTCGCCGCTCAGATGCAGGGCTGTGCGGCGGCGTTTGCGATGGTTGGTCTCCGCCAGATTAATCAGCTCAAAGTAGAAGGCGAAGGCGCGAGTCAGCAGAATCGATCGCTCGACGGGCAGCGAATGCACCAAAGCGAGAGCTTTCGCAGCTTGAAGCGCAGCCTCTTCGCCGCGCCCCTTGGCTTCGGCTTCGCGGCGCCTGAGCGTGCCCTGCCGCAACTCCTCCACTTGGGAAAAAAGTTCGTCCCCAGCCTGCTCGCGCAAGACTTCACCGAGCAGTATGCCCAGCGAGCGCACATCGCGGCGCAACGGAGCTTCTTTCAGTTCGCCGGATTGCGCCTCCAACTCCGCAAGCCGTCCGCTCCAACTTTCAGGATTCCATAAAAGTGCCATCTTATCTTTGGGATGCGCAAACGCAGCGAAGGATTCCCGCCGCAAAGATTCCTTATGTCAAAATCGATCTCTATACCCGGCATCGACTCACACTATTCCCAACGGTTCGAGCACAAGTAAATTTGGGTCCGGTGGCGGCATTATCGCCGAACTCCACAGGATTTATGCTCACTACTCAGTTCAATAGGGAACCTTGATTGTGGAGGCGATTCAGCCCCAGTTTTGATAACCCGGTCCAGTGTGTTCAGCTATCGGAACCTCCCGCCCAGCGTCAAACTCCGTAGTGCTATACTTTAGCCCTATGGCCGCCGTTTCAGGCTTGTATTCCGGCGGCTGTTGCGTCGCACTCTGGAGGTTCTTCCGCCAATGACTCCCCGCGCCCGCCGCGCCCTCTTTTCCGTATTCATCTTCTTTGTCGTCTGCGCCGTAGCGGGCAGCGTCTTGCAACGCGAAGTAGGAGCGCAATCGGCCGTTGGCGAAAGCCAAGTCCGCGACAGCCTCAAGTCCTTCCTCGATGTCTACGCGATCGTCGAACAGAACTACGCCGAGCCGATTGACAGCGAAAAGGCGAGCACGATCATTTACGACGGCGCGATTCCGGGGATGCTGCGCGTGCTCGATCCCCATTCTAATTTTTACGACCCCAAGGCCTACGCCAAGATGCGCGAGGAGCAGCATGGCCGCTACTACGGCGTCGGTATGCTCATCCAGCAGCAGAATGGAAAGGTCTACGTCGTCGCCCCCTACGAGAACACGCCCTCCTTCAATGCGGGCATTCATCCCGGCGACATCATCTATGCGGTGGACGGCAAGATCGTCAATGTGGATGGCAAGAACCCCGACAACCCCAACGAGCTGACCTCGTCGGACGCAGTGGCCAAGGCGCTCAAAGGCCCCAAAGGCACGCACGTACAGGCGACTATGCTGCGCGAGGGCATGGCCAAGCCGATGGTATTTGATTTGGAGCGCGCCTCCATTCCTCATCCGTCGGTCGATCTCGCCTTCGAGATTCGTCCCGGCGTCGGCTACATTCATCTCACACAATTTCAGGAGACGACCGCCGAGGAGATGAGCGAGGCCATCGACGGCTTTGGCAACCTCAAAGGGCTGGTACTCGATCTGCGCAACAACCCTGGCGGCCTGCTCGATCAGGCGGTCGATGTTAGCGACCATCTGCTCAGCAAAGGTCAGGCCATTGTCAGCCAGCGCGGACGGCCCAACTCGGAAAACTCCGACAAATATTATTCCGCCACACACGGCAACGGCGGCAAGACATTTCCCATCGTAGTTGTCGTTAATCGCGGAACGGCCTCGGCGGCGGAGATCGTCTCCGGCGCGCTCCAGGACCACGACCGCGCGCTGATCGTCGGCGAAACCACCTTTGGCAAAGGCCTCGTGCAGACCGTCTACAACCTGAGCGAGAACACCGGCCTTGCGCTGACTACTTATCACTACTACACGCCTTCTGGCCGCCTCATTCAGCGCAACTACACCGGCGTCTCGCTATTTGACTACTACAGCCACGGCGGCACCGCGCCCTCTGATACTGCCAGCCGCGAGGTCAAGCTCACCGATGCCGGACGAACAGTCTACGGCGGCGGCGGCATCACCCCCGACGAGAAGATCGAAAGCCCCAAAAATAATCGCTTCCAGGAGACGCTCCTTTACAAGGACGCTTTCTTTCACTTCGCTCCGGTTTTTCTCGCCAACCGCACCGTCGATAAGAACTTCAAGGTCGATGATGAAGTGATTGCGGAGTTCAAAAAGTATCTCACCAAACAGAACATCGCCTGGACCGATGCCGATCTCAACGGAGTAATGGACTGGGTGAAGATCAACATTAAAGAAAAGATCTTCACCATACAGTTTGGCCAGTTGCAGGGACTGCGCGCCAAGGCCGACTCGGACCCTGAAATTCAGAAAGCTCTCGGCTTCCTGCCTGAAGCGCAGGCCCTCGAAGACCACGCCCACAAGGTGCTGGCCGAAAAAGCCGAGGCACGCGGCGAGACGCGATAAGGCTTATGGAAGCTCTTCCGCAGATAAAATAAACAACACGCCTATTGATCCGGCAACTAAATACTGTATTGGCGCCCCATCCATTTCCGCGTTTTTTGTTGAGATGGGTGGGAAGGAATGTCACTATTTTCTTGCCGGATCAATAACGGAGCTTTCTTACAGCTTTCGCAGGCGTGCGCAGGCCTCATCCAGTTCGTCGTCTTTTTTGGCGAAGCAGAAGCGGAGCAGGTCTTCGCCGTGGCCCTGCCCTTCGGGTCCGGTCCGGAAAAATGCCGAGCCTGCGACAGCGGCGACTCCGGTTTTGGCGAGGAGATAACGGGCTTTTTCCGCCGCGGTCTTGCCGGGAATGTGTGCGGCGGCGGCGAGGACGTAGTAAGCGCCGGCTGGCGCGCTAGCTGCGAATCCCGCGGCGCTGAGCGCCGAGAGAATGCGGGCGCGCTTCGATTGGTGATCACTGGCTAACTGCGCGTAAAAGCTGGGCGGAAGCTGCTCCAGTCCGGCGGCAGTGCCGTGTTGCAGAGCCGAGGGCGCGCAGATGTAAGTAAGGTCGTGAAAGTAGCTCATCGCGCCGATCCACTTGGCGTCGGCGCAGACGTAGCCGAGACGCCAGCCTGTGACTGAGAAGGTTTTGCTGAAGCCGGAGATGAGAATCGTCCGCTCCTTCATGCCATGCAGCGCGGCGGGGGCGATATGCCGCGCGCCGTCGTAGACGAAATACTCATAGATTTCATCCGTGATAAGGAAAAGGTCGTGCTCTGTGCAGAGCGCGGCGATGGCTTCTGTTTCGGCGCGGGTGAAGACCTTGCCGCTGGGGTTGGCGGGAGTGTTGAGCAGCAGCGCGCGTGTGCGCGGAGTAACGGCGGCGCGGAGCGCGTCTATATCGAGCGACCAATCCGGCGCGGCCAGCGGGACGATGACCGGCACGACGCGCATGGATTTGAGAATCGCGAGGTGGTAGCCGTAAAACGGTTCAAAGACAAGCACCTCATCGCCAGGGTTGAGTAGGGCCATGGCTGCAGCGTGCAAGCCGCCGCTGGCGCCGGATGAGACAAGAATTTCGCTCTCCGCATCGTAGCTGAGGGCGTAGTCGCGCTGCTGTTTGGCGGCGATGGCCGTGCGCAGGCGAGCGATGCCGTCGAGGCGCGTATAGATGTTGAAGCCCGCGCGGATGGCCTCTATCGCCGCTTCCTCGACCGGCGCGGGGACAGGCGTGTCGCAGATGCCCTGCGAGAGATTGATGCCGCCAACGCTGTCGCACTCGATGCTCATGGCGCGAATCTCCGACTGCACGGTGGAGGGAGCGATCTGGCTGAGTGCGAGTCGTGTGGCGGCGGCTGGGCTGGGCATAAGATTCATTCCTTGTACTTTTATCTTACAGATTCGCGCAATTCAGTTTAAGTGCCCCATCCATTCCGTGTTCTTTGCGAAATGGGTGGGAGACCACGAACACTAACCAGCCACCACACTCCAGCGTAAAATCAATCTTGAATGCATGAACTCTCTCTGGTTACGAGCATTGTCGAGACGGTGACTGATTCGCTCGCAGCATATCCCGGAGCGCGTGTGATTGAAGTCCGGCTGCGCGTCGGCGCGCTCGCCTCGGTGATTCCCGAGTCGCTGGAGTTTTGCTGGGGCATTGTGAGCGAAGCTACGCCGCTCGAAGGCTCGAAGCTCGTGGTGAATATGCTGCCCGTTGTGATGCACTGCGCTGCCTGCGACGCGGATGTGACGCTCGATGGCGTACAGAGCTTTCGCTGCCCGAAGTGCGGCGAGCTATGCGCCGATATGCGGCAGGGGCGCGAACTGGAGATTGATTCGATAGAGATTGATGACGGTGAGGTGACGGCATGACGACCAGAATTGTCGAACTGCGACGGGGAATTCTTAAAAAGAACGATGAGCTGGCGGCGGAGTTACGGGCAAGCTACGCGGCAGCGGGCGTGCTGGTGTTGAATCTTGTCTCCAGCCCCGGCACCGGTAAGACGGCCTTTCTAGAGCGAACACTTCGTGATCTGCGCGCGAGGGGTTCTCGTGTGGCCGCGCTGGTCGGCGATCTGGAGACGGACAATGATGCGCGGCGGCTGGCGGCGAGCGGCGCTCCGGTACGCCAGATCAATACGCACGGTATCTGCCACCTCGACGCGGAGATGATCGGCAAGCACATCGACGGGTGGGAGGGCGTGGCGCTCGGCGGCGTTCCGCTCGGCGGTCTCGATTATCTCTTCATCGAGAATGTCGGCAATCTGGTCTGCCCGTCGAGCTACGACCTGGGCGAGCGGATTCGCGTGGCTCTGCTCAGTGTGACCGAGGGCGAAGACAAGCCGCTGAAGTATCCCACGCTCTTCAACTCCGCCGACGCCGCCGTCATCACCAAAATCGACATTGCCGAGCCGTGCAGCTTTGACCGCGAGTTGGCGCTAAAA
This sequence comes from uncultured Occallatibacter sp., assembly GCA_964408275.1. Lineage (GTDB taxonomy): Bacteria > Acidobacteriota > Terriglobia > Terriglobales > Acidobacteriaceae > Telmatobacter. Next base: position 30,059 of record CAYOYX010000015.1, on the reverse strand, counting down.
AATATCAATGAGATACGCCCCGGCATCCGCATCTTCGAGACCTCCGCCAAGACTGGCGCGGGGATGGAGGAGTGGCTTGGGTATCTGGCGGAGGCACGGGGTGTGCTATAGTATCTATAGGTAACACCTTGGAGCACTCACCATGCCTAGCTTCGCAACTACCAGTCTCAAACTCGACGTTGAACTCAAGGAGCGTGTGCAGCATCTCGCTTCGGCGCGCCAACGGTCGGCGCATTGGATCATGCGCGAGGCAGTGGAGCAGTATGTGAGCCGCGAAGAGAAGCGCGAGCAGTTCCGGCAGGACGCGCTCGCAGCCTGGATGGATTATCAGGCAACCGGCTGGCACGCAACCGCTGAGGAAGCCGACGCATGGCTGGCCAAACTCGAAGCCGGTGAGAACGCCGAGGCTCCAGAATGCCACCTCTGAAGTGGTCGCCGCGTAGTTTGCGGGATGTGGCGCGGCTGCATGATTTTCTAGCTTCCAAGAGTCCGGAGGCGGCCAGACGCGCCGTCAAGACGATCCGCCAGGGAGTAAAATTGCTCGGCAAATTCCCAGAGATGGGTCGCCCGGTCGAGGAGTTGCCCACAGAGTTTCGAGAATGGGTAATTGAGTTCGGAAGTGGGGCGTATGTTGCCCTCTATCGCTATGACAGCAGGGAAGTCGTAATACTGACCGTCCGGCATGGACGCGAAGCGGGGTATTGACGGAAAGTAAGAGGCGCGCGAGTGATCCAAATCACCCTATACGCAGCCCTCAACTCGGCATAATGTAGATATATGTGCTTAGCGATTCCCGGAAAAGTCGAGGAGATTCTTACTGAGGGCGATCTTCGCCTGGGCTGGGTGAACTTTGGCGGCATTCGCAAGCGGGTCTGCCTGGATTACGTGCCGGAGGTCGTCGTCGGCGACTATACCATCGTCCACGTCGGCTTTGCGCTCTCCAAGATCGACGAGGAGACGGCCCTGCAAACGCTCGATGACTTCCGCGCGATGGGCGTTCTGGACGCGGAGTTGGAGAGCGAGGAAGAGGCCTTTGCGCGCGCGGCTTTGGCACCCCAGTCGCCTTGCCCGGATGGAAGCTGTAACAGCCGATGAAGTACCTGACCGAATTCCGGAATGGCGAGATTGCGCAGCGCATGGCGCGCGAGATCGCCGCTGTCACCACGCGCCCGTGGAAGATCATGGAGGTCTGCGGCGGGCAGACGCACTCGATCATCAAAAATGGAATCGACCAGATGCTCCCCGCCGGCATCGAAATGATTCACGGCCCCGGCTGCCCGGTCTGCGTCACTCCTCTTGAACTGATCGACAAAGCGCTGGCAATTGCCGCACAGCCTGGAGTGATCTTTTGTTCCTTCGGCGATATGCTGCGTGTTCCTGGCACCGAAGGCGATTTGTTTCAAGTCAAAGGCGCGGGCGGCGACGTGCGCGTGGTCTATTCGCCTCTCGACGCAGTGGAGTTGGCCGTCAAAAATCCTGAGAAGCAGGTGGTCTTTTTCGGCGTCGGCTTTGAGACGACTGCTCCGGCGAATGCCATGAGTGTACACGTGGCCAAGCGGCGCGGCCTCAAGAATTTTTCGCTGCTCGTCTCTCATGTCCTCGTCCCGCCGGCGATCTCGGCGATCTTGAGCGCACCGGGGCATAAGATTGACGGCTTCCTGCTCGCCGGTCATGTTTGCAGTGTCATGGGCTACTGGGAGTATCCGCCGCTGGCTGCAAAGTATAAGGTTCCGCTGGTGGTCACCGGCTTTGAACCGCTCGATCTTCTCGACGGGATTCGCCGCTGCGTCATTCAACTTGAGGCCGGTCGGCACGAAGTTGAGAACGCCTACGAGCGCATCGTTACCTTCGACGGCAACCAGGCCGCGCAGAAGCTGCTGGCAGAAGTTTTTGAAGTGACAGATCGTGCGTGGCGTGGCATCGGCGTGATTCCCCGGAGCGGCTGGAGGCTGAGCGCGGCCTATCGCGACTTCGACGCCGAAGATCGCTTTCATATCACCGGGATTCATACCGAGGAGTCGCCGCTCTGCCGCTCCGGCGATGTGCTGCGCGGAGCGATCAAGCCCGCCGAGTGCGCGGCCTTCGGCAAGGAGTGTACGCCGCGCCATCCGCTCGGCGCGACAATGGTCTCAAGCGAAGGCGCTTGCGCGGCTTATTACAACTACGGGCGGTTTCTGTCTGTTGAAGAGTTGGCGAGCGCGGGAGCAGCATTGTCCAAATGATAAGTTTTTTGGAGATTGTACGATGAGAATCGTAAGTGGTTTTGTTCTGGCCTCTACTTTGTTTTGTGCACAAATGAGTTGTCAAAAAGCTGACCTACCTCACTTTGTGACCTTCAAAGAGAAGTGGATCATGAAAACACACTCCTGCTTCCCTTTTATACACGGTAAAGGAAGCATCGGAATCATAAGCAATTCTCTTTATGTGGTTACAAAATCCGCTAGGAACGAAATTCTCTGGAACAGAGGGGCTTCAGGGAAATGGATGGGTAGAGACTCATCGACATCGGAAGTTGTAGTTTTCTTCGATGGAAAAGTATGGTCGCCTGAATCGCTGCCGCAGGGGTTTGATAAGAGCAAGTCTGTTGTCGTTTCCTTCAAGAAAAAACATATTCGATTTTATGATTTTGTTCATAACTGGGGAGGGTATTACGAGAGGGACATCGAGAACTAGGGAAGATCGAGTTGGATTCCGATGCAATCGTTTATTCCCTCAGGGGCTAAAGCCCAGGTACTCTTTGCGGCATTTCGGCACGACTAAAGTCGTGCCCTTTCAAAGCTAATCTATTTGGAGTTGAAGATGTTCGAGAACGATAAAAAAGCCGCACCTGATTTTTCCAACTGGTCCTGTCCGCTACCACTCGTCGGCTATCCCACCATCGTGATGGGTCACGGCGGCGGTGGCAAGCTGGGCAATGAGCTGGTGGAGCACCTCTTTCTGCCCGCCTTCTGCAATGCGGAGCTGGAGAATCTGGGCGATGCGGCGGTGCTCGATTTCGGCCCCAGTACGAATCCGGCACGGCTCGCGATGAGTACCGATTCCTTTGTCGTGCAGCCGTTATTCTTTCCCGGCGGATCGATTGGTGAACTAGCGGTCAACGGAACAGTCAACGATCTGGCCGTCTCCGGCGCCGAACCGAAGTTTCTCAGCGCGAGCTTCATTCTGGAAGAGGGCCTTCCGCTGGCGCAGTTGGCGGCGATTGTCGAGTCGATGGCGCGGGCGGCGGCGACGGCAGGTGTGAAGATCGTTACCGGCGACACCAAAGTCGTCGAGCGGGGCCACGGCGACGGCTGCTACATCAACACAGCCGGGGTGGGTTTGCTGCGCCCCGGCATCACAGTTGGCCCGCAGCGGGCACAGGCAGGCGACGCGATTCTCGTCTCCGGCACCATCGGCGATCACGGCATGGCGATCATGAGTGTGCGCGAGGGCCTAGAGTTCGAGAGTCCGATTCGTTCCGATTGCGCGGCGCTGAATGGCATGATTGCTGAAGTGCTGGCGGCGGCGGGCGCGGCGGTGCATACGATGCGCGATCCCACGCGCGGCGGACTGGCTTCGACGTTAAATGAGATTGCGCTGGCCTCGAGTGTTGGCGTGGAGATTGATGAGCCGAGTTTGCCGGTGCGCGCCGAAGTGCAGTCGGCCTGCGAACTGCTCGGCCTCGATCCTGTCTATGTGGCCAACGAAGGCAAGGTGGTTTTCTTTGTTGCGCCGGAGGCTGCCGATGAAATTCTCAAAATTCTGCGCGCGCATCCGCTGGGTAAGGACGCCGCTCGCATTGGTCGCGTCACTGCCGAGCACAAGCGTATGCTGGTCGCGCGCACCGCAATGGGCGCGAACCGCGTAATCCCTCAGCAGATCGGCGAGCAGTTGCCGCGAATTTGCTGAAACGGATTTAGCCCAACAACTCGAAGGCCTTACGAATGCGCACTGGAAGCGTGGCCGGCTCATCGGGCAGCTTGGAGCTGATCTCCAGCACGGCGGCGGGCGGAACTTCGAGCGCGTTGAGGGCCGCTGTTGTCGCTGGCCAGTCGATGGTGCCATCGCCGGGGAAGAGATGCTCGTCGCCGAGGCCGTGGTTGTCGTGGACGTGGACCTGCGTGATGCGCTTGCCGAGCGTGGCGATGGCGTCGCTGACGCCGGTGGTCATGTGGGCGTGGCCGAGATCGAGGCAGACGCCGATCGAATCCTGGTGGCCGATCTCCAGAATCTCAAGCAGATGCTCCGGCGTGGTTGCCTCGTTGAGCAGATTTTCGACGAGCGGACGGACGCCTAGCGGTCGCGCGAAGGCTCCGAGATGTTCGAGAGCGGTGAGTGCGTATTCAATGGCGTACTGCGACCACTCATCATGGCGTTCGCCGAGATGGACGACAAGATTGCGGAAGGGAATCTGCTCGGCGGCCTCGATGGCACGCTTGATCTCGTCCATGGCTTCGATGCGGCGGGTCTTCTCCGGGTGCAGCAGGTTGAGTGCGGGCGCTCCGGTGCGGCCCATCTCGCGTCCTGCGTAGAGCGGGGCGTGCATCGACCAGGCGATGAGCGCGTTGGAGCGAAAGAAGGCGGCAATCTCCGCGACGTGCTCGCGGCTCGCGTAGTCGAAGTGCTGACGAGCGGCAAATATCTCGACGGCCTCAACGCCGCAGTTGCCGGCCTGCTCCAGCAGAGACGAGTTGAGGCGCTGGTTCAGGTAGAGGTGCGTCGAGAGGACTGGCAGCATGGACACGAAGATTCTCCCGCGCCGTGCGGGCGCTGCTCTTATTCTCGCACCTTTGTTGATGCGGTCTATTGAAAATGGCAGGGAGGAAATTTCTTCACAGTTTCACAGTTTCACGGAAAATAGGGGGGTGGGGGGGTAGTTTTCAGTTTTCAGTTCTCAGTTGTCAGTTGTCAGTAAAAAAGCCCGTGTGTTGGTTGGTGGTCATGGATTGATTGTGCGCGTTGGAGGGGAAATGATGTGCAAAAAATCTTCATGTGATTGCGCGGATATAGACAGTGGCATCACGTTTGCCATCGACCTCTAGGTTGTATCGACATATAGGGGTGCGCGTCGCCGGGAGCCGATTTTTCCGGATTCGAGGAGCAAGGAGCGACGGATACCGGGTGTATCCTAGCGACGAGCGACAACGAAGCCGGGAAAATCGGCCCCGGCCCGAAGGGTTGCGGCCAGAACCGGCCCATACGTCGTTGTCGTCCTCGCCTTGGAATCGCCAAAGTCTTCGTCCTCCGCCTAGTCTGAGCCGGTTCTGGCTTAGCAACGCCGCACATCCCTATATGTCGATACAACCTAGGGCCGACTATCGCGAGGATCGCGGTGAGCGAGATAGTGGATTTGAAAAAGTGAAAATTCCTTTCAACAATCTGAAAACAAACACGCTGAAAGTGTGCAAAAATGAACAGACTTTCGCGGAAATATCGAATCATTTTGATAATGGAAGCGGTGTGGGTGTCTTTCATGGTCGGGCCAGGCTAGGCTGCGGGCTTCAAGCGCTCTACTCAATGCGCCAGACGAAAACGCAGATCGACAGGGAGCTTCAGATGGCAGACCATAATCACGCGCAATTCAATGCGGCAATGTTCTTGGCGCAGGCCGGGCTGGGGCGGAAGGTTGTGCAGGTGAAGCCCAAGCATCCTTTTTTCTCGCAGGGCGAGCCAGCCGACTGCATCTACTATCTACAGAGCGGTCGCGCCAAGCTGACCGTGATCTCCAAAGAAGGCAAAGAGGCGACGATTGCGCTGCTTGCGGCGGGCGACTTTGTGGGCGAAGAGTCGCTGGCCGGAACACCGGGGCTGCGTTTGGCCACAGCCACTGCGATTGTCCCTTGCACGGCGCTCAAGATTGAGCGCGCGGAGATGGTGCGAGTGCTGCACCAGGAGCACACCTTCAGCGATCTCTTCTTGAAGTTTCTGCTGGCCCGCGGCATGAGAATGCAGGCGGACCTTGTCGATCAATTGTTCAACTCCAGCGAGAAGCGTCTGGCTCGGATTCTGCTTTTGATGGCGGAGTTCGGCAAGCCGGACAATCTTGACGGGGGCAAGGATCATCCGCCTGGGTCCACGAACCATGCGGAGACGTTGATTCCCAAAATCTCTCAGGAGGCGCTGGCGGAGATGATCGGAACGACGCGTTCGCGCGTGAGCTTCTTCATGAATCGCTTTCGCAAGCTGGGGTTTATCGACTATAACGGCGGCATCAAAGTGCATAAATCTTTATTGAATGTAGTTCTTCACGATTGAAAAGGCGCAGGCACCCACTCATCGCGATAAATAAAACCGCGATGAATGGGGCAAACGCAAACGGATGAATTTCCTATAGCGTGTTTCAAAATTATCTGAGGACATAAAATGTGATTCCTCAGGGGCTAAAGCCCACTGTTTTTACGTCGTTTTTCGGCACGACTAAAGTCGTGCCCTGACACAATGCTGGTTTTTGAAACACGCTCTAGAAGGTAGTGGAGATGGTGAGGCGGAAGGTCTTGCGCGGCTCGCGGAAGACGGGCTGCGCGCCGTATCCCTGCAATATCTCGCAGTAGGTGTAGGTCCCGGCATTGACGGGGGGATTGGAGCAGTTCGAGCTGGCGTTGGGGAACATATCCGGGGTAATCAACTCCGCCGAACAGCTATACTGGTTGCTCCCCAATCCGAGATTGCAGTAAGGCTTCTCGGAGAGCCGCAAAGGGTTGTAAGCGTAGAAGAAGCGAACCGGCGCATTGATGACCGGCATGATGACGGCCAGTTCGGCTCCGGTGGACATACGGGGAACAAAGTTGGTGCCGGCGATGGGATGAATATCGCGGAGGAAGTTGACCTGCGAACCCTGCTTGGCGATGATGCAGGCGCCGGTGGGGTCAAATCCAGAGCAGCCGAAGCCGCCCGAGATCAGGTTGTCAAAGCCTTCGGGACTCTGCTTCAACTGCCCTTTGTTGAGCGCGGCGTCGATGCCGAAGTCGTCAAAGATCGAGAAAGTGATGGGTCCAACAATGGGAATGCGGTACTCGGCATTGGTGATGAGATTGGTATCGCCGCCAATCGAGGAGATGCCGTAGATGGGCAGCGGAATCTTTTCGCAGATATTCTCCTGCGGCTGCGAGGGGGTTTGCTGAACACAAGAGCCGTCGGGATTGGTCAACTGCACGCTTACGCGGGTGGGCACATAGCCGTACGGCGTAGCGGTGCGAACGTCAAAGCCGCGCAACTCGGCCTCGCCGCCGGTATAGAAGCGGCTCTGGGGCGGAGCCACGGCGCCGCCAAAGCCCTCGATATGACTCAACTGCATACGCAGGCCGAGGACGTTGCGTCCGTTGGGCGACGGCGTCAGGTAATGCATACCTTTGAACTCTTTGAAAGACCCCGAAGCCGAGACATAGCGCACGTTGCCCCATATGCCGGCAGTCTGCACGACGGCGGCATACTCCATGCCGCTGCGCGGGCGCATGGGGTTGTTGATGGTGTTGTAGGTGTAGCTGAGGGAGAGCATACTGCTGATGATGCCTTGCAGAGCATTGGCTCCCTGAACGCCGGAACGGAAGCTGATGGTCTGAAAGAAGGTCTGCGAGGCGGTGCTGAAGGCTGTAATCGTCGACTTGCTGAGCGAATAGGTGGCGCCGACGCGCTGGAAGGCGTGGCGCCTGAGCGGATAGTTCAACGAAAAAGTGAGGCCAGTGGCGGCCTGATTGTAGTTTTGCGTCAAAGATTGCTGCGCGGCATTCAGATTCGCCGATTGGCCGGTGGTGGCCTGGTAGGCCTTGGACGCGTTGAAGTCCTGCTTGTTGTTGAAGAGCTGGAAGCCCACATTGAGCGGTCGATTGTGGATATAGGGCTGCGTGAAGCCGAAGCTGAAGTTGCGGCTGATGCTGCCTAGATTACCCTGCAGGCTGAGGGTTTCGCCCAGACCTAGGAAGTTGTTGGTCTGGTAGTTCACGCCCAGGAATGCGCCCGACGTGCCGCTCAGGCCGCCATTCATGCCGATCGACTGCTTGCCCTTCTCTTTGACTTTGAGCAGCAGCGTGACGGTGCCGGCTTCAGCATCCTGCTGCGCCGTGGAATCCTGATCGACCTTGAGCGGTTCAAAGTACTCGAGCTGATTCAGCCGCAGCAGGCTGTACTCCCAGAGCTGCGAGTTGTAGACCTGACCTTCCTCCAGCATCAGTTCGCGGCGGATGACTTTGTCGCGGGTGGTGTGGTTGCCCTCGAACTCGATGCGCGAGACGTAAAAGGGCTTGCCTTCATCGATGTCGATATTCAGCGAAACGGTCTTCTTCTGCTCGTCATAGGAGGGCTTGGGAATGGCGCCGAAGTTGATGTATCCCAACTGGCCATAAGCCTTCTTGAGGTTATCCAGGCCTTTGCCGATCAGCGTGGCGTTGAACCAGTCTCCATCCTTGACCGCAAAGGTGGAGCGCAGCGCCTTGACGTTGGTCACGGCCTTGTTGCCTGAAAATGTGATGGCGCCGAGGCGGTATCGGTCGCCTTCTTCGATCGGCATCAGAATATCAATGCGCTTGCCTTTGTTGGGCCGGAAGGTGAGCCAGTTCAGCCCGCCCTGGTCGCGAATCTGCGTCCTTGGCTCCTCGATGGCGGTATTGTAATAGCCCTTGTCGCGGTAAGCCTGACGAACCCGCTCCGTATCCTCTTCCAACTTGCCGGCGTCGAAGGTTTGCGCAAAGAGATTCTCGAAGAGGATCGAATAAGGAATGCCGATGGGCTTGAGGTTCTTCATCGAGCGGCGCAGCGCAAGCGAGTTGATGTGCGTGTTGCCGGTGAATTTGATCTCTCCCACCTTGACCGTGGGGCCTTCCTTGATGTTGAAGTTTACCTGCACCGAGGCAGGAGGAATGGTCTTCACTTCAGTCTTGATGGTGGCGAACTGGTGTCCATGCTCGGAGAGAATGTTTTTGAGCACCGTCTCGGCCCGCTTGATCCTGGCTGGATCGTATTGGCTCTCGACTGTGAGGCCGACCTTATCCTTCTTGAAGCGGTCAAGCACGTCGGACTGCGAGACGGCGTTCAATCCCTTGTAATTGATCTCGCGGATATTGGGCTTCTCCACGACAATGATGTTCAGGATGATGCCCTTCTCCGAGTCCTCGCGCTCGATGCGCAGGTTCTCGAAGTACCCGGTATTCCAAAGCGAATTGAAGTCGCGCTCGATGGCGATGGGATCGTAGGTATCGCCGGGGTGGGTAAAGAGCCGCGCCAGCACGGTCTCTTTGGGGATGCGCCGGTTGCCGACTACACGGATCGACTCGATGGTCTGCGGCTGCTGGGCAAGCGTCGCGACAGCGGCGAGCGCGAGCGCGGCAACGATGATGATGCGCGCGGTCAGCGCGATGCGGCGGATGGAATGGCACGTTCTCTTCACCGGGCTGGAGCCAAGCGGCGAGCTAAAGTTCTGGTGCGGTCCATGGTTCGGCTTCTCGGGAAGAATATCGGCACCCTCATTGCAAAAAAATCTGATCCTGCTACGGGGAAAGAACAATTTTAACATCTCCGACCGCCCATACCTGCCGTTGGAGTGTCTGTTGAACCGCGGCTTCACCACCCAAAACATCGGGCGCGCCTTGGTTCCAAAACCGTCTCTTTACCCTGAATCTCCCAGCCGCGCATACCGCCTTCGCACCCGGGCAGCCCCTTCTGCCAGCCCCGCGGCCAACTAGCGCCGCTCCGGTGGAATACAGGAACCCCATTCACAGTCTAACGGACTCAGGCGGGTTGGGAGGCGTTTCCTTCCCCCTGGAGCGCGCAAAGTCTATTTTTGGACGCGGCAAAGACGCACAAGACAGCTTCGGTTTGCAAAGTTTTTTCACGCAAGCGGCGGCAAAAGGGAGATTCCGAGGCTTGCATCCCCCCTGAAATAAAGTTTTTCCGAGAAAAATAATGACGAAGTCTTCCTTTTTTCCCCTCGTCATTGGCCTCTGCGGTATGCTCATCATGGAGGGCATGGTGCGCCGAGAGATTCCCATGATCCTGGTCCGGTGGATGGTGGGCCTGGTTTTTCTGCTGGAGGGCGTTCTAAAATTTATCCGGCCTGAGATGCTGGGCGCGGGGCGCTTTGCCGAGATCGGCCTTCCCTTCCCTCATTATCTGGCCCCCATGGTCGGCGGCCTGGAGATCATCGGCGGCGCGGCCATCCTGCTGAACCTCTATGCCGGCGATGCCGCGCTCGCGCTGCTGATCGTCATCATCTCGGCACTGATCACCACCAAACTCCCCATTCTGCTGGGCAAGCCTCTCGGTCCCTTTCCGCTGGAGCAGTTGAAAGAGTACGGCTGGCTGAGCTTCTTCCATCAGGCGCGCACCGATCTCTGTATGTTCTTCGGGCTGCTGGCCGTGCTCATCGAATGCGGCCTCAAGCTGGGCCGCAAACGGCAGTGGTACCAGACCGGACCGAGCTAGGGCGGCGGGGGTATCTTCTGTTAGCGCGTCAGTGGTCAGCAGACGGCACGAATTCATGCAATCAGGAAAATGCCCCGGAGGCGGTTCATCCTCCGGAGCAGGCTGTTAATGGTTAGCCAGTAATCAAGATGGTGATGGTGTTGGACTTCACGACCACCGGCTTGCCGTTCTCGTCTAGGCAATCTTGATCGGCGCGGAAGACCTGAATAGTATACTTGCCGGGTCTATCAAATTTATAAATCTGACTTATCCGTAGCTTGGTTGACTTGCTTTCACCTGGCTGTATTGCGCCCCAGTAATAACTAGGAGTATCTAACTCAGGGTGCTGGTGCACTATTTTCTCGGGTGAATTTCCATCTTCGTCTCTCACATCATACGAATAAGACATCTCTCCCGCGTCCGAATACCAATCCGAGTAGTCGATTGTATGCTTGGTAATGTTCTTGATGGCCAAGTTGATCCGCACGCTCGATCCGACTCTGAATTCGGTTGCCTTTGTGCTTATCGCAAGCGTGAAGGAGGGAGCGGTTTGACCCGGATTGCGAATTGAGTGCATATGTATGCCATCCGGATCAACATTTGTGGATCGTGTCTCGTCCTGAGCTATTGAAATCGATGTCCAAATCGTCAACGCTCCGAAAAGAAGAATACTCCGAAAAATGCTCTGAAAGGTAATCATTGTTCCTCCTCACTCATACTGTGGCCTGTGTTTGCTATGCCGTTCCAAAGCGAGTATTTGTTTAACGATTCAGCGTCGATTGTCTGACTGACGCCACAATCTGTGCTTACTATATAGCTCCATTGCGGGTAGCCGTAGATTGCATTGTCATAAGGTGTTGCAGGAACAAATCCCCCGCCATAGTCACCACTCGCCGTTGGCGTCCTATCTGTGCGCCATCTGTCTTTTCCAATGGGCGGCTTCTGGATCGCAGTGGCTATGAATTGCCAATCCTGGTATCCGATTGGGACCGGAATAGACTTTGTTGAAGTTCCTGAAAGCTGATCCGGTTGCCACAAGAGATACATTGATGCATAGAAGTTCCTGGTTCCAGTTGCATAGGTTGGCGGGAGCGGTATCTGCGGCCCGTCGTAGGCTATCCATGGCGATTTCGGATACACGCCCGGAAAAGGGTATGCCTTGTCTAGTCCAGCGTGTGGACCGCAAATATACGGCGGTAGTGTAGGGCCCCCACCAGATGGAGCCTGTTGTGTGTACGTGCTAAAGTCTGCATTGATGACTTGCACAAACACGTATTTCCCTGCAGATTCCCCAGAAGCCGGGAGTCTAATACCCACTGTTCCACTTTGTTGTCCAGGACATCCAGGCGCCGGCCCCGAGAGATCGCCATAGCCCAGGTACGGTGCTGTTGTATTGTTCATGGTGCATAAATTGAGATTTTCAATTGTTGCTTCTTTGGAGTCCCATGTTGATAAGGACATCGTGAGACTCGTTGCATGAAATGTGGCCTGAGCCTGCGGGGAGGTGCATATTTGATTGCCGTTTGGGTCTGTTGCGCAGTAATCGTAGGTGACATTGAGCGAGTCATCCGGATAGAGCCAATAGAAGGTTGTGTTTTGTTTGTCGAGATCGGTTTCTTCCAAAGATATCCCGGTGTCGTCATCCTCGTTGTATTGCTTGATAGTCGTACCGTCAACATTCCAGGTACTCTTGCTGACGGTGAAACCACCGGGGAGAGAGGCCGGAGTCGAAGTCAATTCGACGGGCTGGCCGACCTGCACCTTCTGCGTCTTCGCGTCGTCGCCGCTGATGGTCTTGCTCAGCCATTGAATTACTGGCACTGGAAGGACAACTGGGGCGGGGCTTGCCGTGGCGGTCTGTGGTGTACCACTACCGGATGAGTTGGTGACGGTGAGGGTCACAGTCTCAGCAGGAGTTTTCTTGGTTATGTCCACTTTAGCCGTGATCTGCGTGTCGCTAACGACCACAGGGTTCGTCAGAGTGACTCCCGATGCGGTAATCGTGAGCTTTGTGGGGCCGCCAGGGTCGGAGGCCTTGAGAAAACCCGTGCCGGTGATGGTGATTGCTTGCGTTTGTCCGGCCCACCAGCCAAGCGGCGTGACGGAGGTGATGGTTGGCGTGGGGCAGCCAATCTGAATCGGGAAACCGCCTACATTTCTGCAAGCGCTTGCTGTCCACGTCCCTAGTTGTCCCCAATATATTCCCCAATACCCAAGATCTCCCGTTGGATCACCAACAGTACCGACGCAAGCCGTCTGGGCGGGGTCATTGGCACCCGTTTTAACCGTGGCGGTGATCTCTGTATCTGTCCATGTATGAATGGCTACCGTGCCGAATTCTGCCGATACATAACCATTGCCCAGCGTTGTCAGCCATTGCCCTATCGGTGGAGCTGAGATCGTCTTCATAGGCCAATCTCCACCTTCTCCTCCGTCTATTAAAAATTGCGGCCCAAAATCCTCACATTCGCTCCCATTGAAATATCCGGTGGCGGGGTACCACGAAGCGAGGTATTGTCCCAAGACAGTGATGTTGGTTGACTTTCCGGGCATCAAGGTGCTGGGAGTGATGGAACTGATATTTGTCTGATATTCGGGACATTGCGCGTGGCAGATGGCAGGAGAAGCGAGGAAGCTAGCGGATGAAATCAGCAGAAAAAGCATGGCGGCGTGGAGGAATGGCCCTACAATTGCCCCCCCCCAATTTACCCAAGAGATTGCGCATGGGCGCGATCCTTTCAGTGGTTTGGCAACAGCCGAAGATGAAAGATTGATTCGATGCAAGTGTACGGCATGGGGCGGGGAGAGTGGGTTGGAATTGTGTAAATCTTTGGTAATCAAAGACAGGGACTAGGCAACAGGCAATAGGCAATAGTAAAAGCAGCCGCAGGTTCTTCGACTGCCACACCGCAGCGACGAAGACCTGTCGCTGGGAAACCCGTTTCGCTGTTCTCGTGGCTGCTGGCGCGCCGCCTTGCCGGACGCGGCGGGTTGCTTTAGTCCAGTAGCTTCTCGATCTCGTCGAGATCGAAGCGGGCGAGGCAGCCGGGAAGATCGAAGGCGCGAGCTTCCAGAGGCTCAAGCCGCCCGCTTACATACCGGTACTTCGGGCCGTCCGGATCGAGGACCAGAATTGTCTGGATACCCATCTGCTCATACTTTGCGCACTTGGCCATCACGCGCTTGAGCGCGTCGGCGGGCGAGAGAATCTCGAAGACGGCGACCGGCGGGTGGGTGACGATCTGTTCAATAGGTCGGTTACGGTCGAGCAGCGTTACATCAGGAACGAGGAAACTGTTGGGAGCAACCTGTACCCGCAACTCTGGACGCACACGAATTTGACCGGCGCGCGCCTGTTGCCGAAACCATGCGGAAATTGCTTCCTGCCATACAGAGTGATCGTTCTCTCCCAAGTTTCGCTCCTCGATCTCGCCATCGACGTATTCAGCGTCAGGCTCGAAGGAACTGCGCAGGTATTCTTCCACAGAAACAAAGCTTGTCGCCGCTGCCATAGCCCCTCCTTCTACAACTCATTTTACTCTTATCTTGTTGAACTGAGAATGGCTCACTCACAGTCCGCGCTTCTGTTGGCCGACGATGCCGGTGGTGAGATAAACACTGCGCCCCAGCTGCTGCCCTCATCTTGATGTGGGAGCTTGCCGGGGCGTTTGTGACGATTGCCGTGAAATTAGTCCTGCTCTTTGCGAGCCTTTTTGCGATTCCGCTTGCGGGCCAATGCGGCCTTGACGCGCTTCTTCTCGCCCGGCTTCAGGTAGTAGGAGTGACGCTTGACTTCCTTGATGATGTCCTCCTGCTGAACCTTCCGCTTGAAGCGGCGCAGCGCATTTTCGAGCGGTTCACCTTCTTGTACTCGAACCTCTGCCAAAGAATCCCACCTCCAAACCCGCCATGTGGCAATCTTTATGATACCGGAAAGATTGGCTGGACGGTGGGGCGAGGAGCGGGAAATTGTGGAGGGAGTCTGGGGACGGGGAGGAGATTTGGTTTTTCGGCGGTTGCCCCTTCAAATCGCACGATGCCGCAGCGAAACTTTTTCCCGGCTTCTGGGTCCAATCCGATGGATAGTTTCAGTGAATTCGCGTCTAAACTATCACAGAAGCGAAAACGCGGAGTTCAGGCATAGGAGAGAGATGACGATGAATCGACCAATGCTCAAGAGAATTTTCCGGCAAGTGTCGGTATGGACGGCTTTAACGGTACTTTGTGGCGCTGTGGCGCTTGCCCAGGACGGACAAGTGGCGGCGGCCCGCACGGACGGCCAGATCGAGACGGACGTGAATCATGCGCTGGACGCCTCCAAAGCGCTGAAGAGTGACTTGATCACGGCGTCCACCATGCAGAGCGAGGTTACGCTGACTGGAAATGTACCGACGGAGGCTTCGCGCGAACTGGCGGAGTGGATTGTCAGCCATGTGCCGGGCGTGACCAAAGTGGACAACAACCTGACAGTAGGCGCGCAGCCCGCGCCAAATGCGATGAACCAGCCTGGCGACGCAAGCGTACCTCCGCCTGATTCGGGTCAGGCCATGCAGGATATTCCGCCGCCGCCGGCCCCGAATATGGCACCGGGACAGGCAGGGGGTGGTCCCGATGACCAGGGGCTGAATGATCAGATTCGCTCCGAAGTGCAGTCTCAGATTCAGGCTCAGAAGCAGGCGCAGAGACAGGCTTTGCCGATGGCTACAGGCCCGGTGACCATTCCGGCGGGAACACTGCTGCAACTGCGGACCAGCGAAGGGGTAGCCAGCAAGCACGCCAAGGATGGGCAGAAGGTTCAGTTTATCGTGATCCGGGATGTGACGGTGGACGGAATGCGGGTGATTCCGCGCGGAGCCGTTGTTCATGGAGTAGTCAGCGAAGTGAAGCAGGCCGGCGATTTGAAGGGAAGCCCCGAGCTGGCGCTGCGGCTGACCTCGCTGGAGATGGGCGGCCAGAGCTACCCGCTGGAGAGCAATCAATTCAAGGTGAAGGGACCGGGCAAGGGCGGACGAACGGCAAATAATATGATCGGCGGCACGATGTGGGGCACGATTATCGGCTGCGCCGCGGGCCGAGGTATCGGTTGCGCGGTTGGAGCCGGGGCAGGACTAGCGGCGGGGACGGCGGCTTCAGCGGCTACTCCGGGACCGGGGGTATGGATTCCCGCAGAGGCGCGGGTGGACTTCCACTTGGAGGCTCCGGTGACGGTGAATCCGGTGAGCGCGCAAGAGGCGGCGCGAATGGCGCAGGGGCTTTATCCCGGCGGACCGACCCTCTACCGGCGCTATGATCCATACGGCCGTCCGTATAGCTACTACGGCTATCCGCCGGTTTACTACCGGCCTTACTATGCAACCGGCGACTATTACTATTGGCGGTAAGCGGTTAGTGGGGTTCTCAGGTCCGTGACTCCGGGCCTGGGAAACCCGGATTTATAGGCGGAGAAATCGGCTCTCCGCGGTATCGTTAAGCGGACCGCCGCTTGTCTTCTTCGAGGTTGGAGATGCGCTTGTCAAAGGCAAAGGACTGCTGAATAATTTCCAACCGTTGAACGACGCTTTCGAAGCGGACGCGACTCACTTCTTCCATGCTATCCAATCGTTTGTCAATAGCCGCAAACTGACCGCGAATTTCACGCAACTCCGGTGCAAGAAAATCCTGCAAGACTTGGCGAACATCCTCGATAACGCCCATGAAATCACCGCCCTCCCTGAATTCTACACCCGTTCCGCAGCCAATTGACAGAAAGTGGATGACATCATAACCGGTTGCTCCAGCTTCCTTCCAAAGTTCCGCTCATTGCGATGAGAAGCGATAAACGGACACAACTGCTCGATTCATGACGATTCAGGGGAATAACAGGGCTACTTGTTTTTATGCCGATTTTATCTCAGTTCCACAGGCAGGAAATAGGCGCCGCAAAGAGACGATCTCCGAAGGGAACAATCGTCGTTCCGTCGTAAAGCACGACTCCCAGCTTCAGATCGCCGCCACAGGCATCCAGCACCTTTCTGATTCCTTTGAAGTCGCTGGAGCGCACGGTTGCGCTTGCCTTGACTTCAATGCACACCATCGCGCCGTGCGCATCTTCGACAATGAAGTCGACTTCGTCCATATCCTTGTCCCGATAGTGATGGATGGAGCAGCTCTCATCGAGCCATGATCTTTGTTTCAAAATTTCCGCAAAGACAAATGTCTCCAGCAGAGCGCCGAAGATGGAGCGGTCCCTGGCGATCTGCTCGGCGGTTACACCGCGCGTCGCGGCCAGCAGGCCGGAGTCCAGGAAGTGCAGCTTGGGAGTTTTGACCAGCCGCTTGAGATGATTCCGCGACCAGGGAGCAAGCCGATGCACGAGAAAGAGCTGTTCAAGAATGCCGGTGTATCTTCGCGTCGTCTTGTCGTCGAGGCCGATCTGACCGCCGATTTGCGTAAAGTTGGTGAGTTGGCTGGAGTGGTGAGCAAGCATCTGGAGCAGCACAGGCAATCGATCCAGCTTGTCCACCTCGGCGATATCGCGCACATCCCGCTGCACGATTGCCTTGACGTAGTCGCGCGCCCAAACCCGGCGGCGCCGACTGCTTTCGCGCTGCAACATCTCCGGGTAGCCGCCAACCAGCACCGCCTGTACAAGTTCATCGCCGATAATGGCCGCGCCTGGCTTGACGAGTTTGCCGGCCAACGCCGTCTTCAGGAAGGCCGGCCGCTTGCCCGCGATCTCGGCCCGGGAAAAGGGAAGCAAAGTGACAATTTCCATGCGTCCGGCCAGACTCTCCGAAACCTGCGGAAGGGTGAGAATGTCAGCCGAGCCGGTCAGAATGAAGCGGCCAGCCCTGCGGTCGTTATCGACGGAGAGCTTGATGGCCCTCAGAAGCTCCGGCGCGCGTTGCACCTCGTCGATGGCGACCCGGTCAAGTCCACGCACAAAGCCGGTTGGATCGTCGCGGGCCGCGCCCAGCACAGTATCTTCATCCAATGTGACGTAAGCGTATCCCTTGGCCGTGAACTGCTTGGCAAGCGTTGTTTTTCCGCATTGACGGGGACCAATCAGCATGACCACAGGGGTATCCGCAAGCGCCGTAGTGATGGTGCCAGAGCAGAACCTCTTGATATGCTTGATAATAACCTCGTCCATTTCGGATTATACTATCGTCTAATCCGGATTATGTCAATGTTTATTTCGGAATCTATGTCAGTCTGATTCGGATTTATATATCGTCCAATTCGGATTTATATTTCGTCTGATTCGGATTATATGGCCGTCCAATCCGGAATGACGAGGAATTTATCCATTACACCGCCTCTCGAATAATCCGGCAAGGCTCCCCGCGCCGCCCGCGCACAGCGCCCTCGCCCGGTCTATAATGGCAAAGTATCGCATCTAGCGACAATTGCGCATTCAGGAGAGCGTCCGTCGGCTGCTGCTTTGCCGGGGAATTCGATCTGTCCGCGCTGAGAGAGTTGAAGGTCCAAGTCCATCCATGATCCGTTTTCTGCAGAGAGATAATCGCGTAACCAAGGCATTCTTTGTTGTCGTCATCGCCGCCGCCTCGCTCGGCATGGTGATTTACCTGATTCCCGGCCTGACCGGCGCGTCAGCCTCCGACACCGGCACCTACGCCACCATCTACCCGCACTGGTACAGCCGATTGCTTTCCTCGGGCGTCACGATCAGCCAGCAGATGGTGAGCCAGCGCGCCAGCCAGCAGATTCAGCAGCGCTATCCGCAGTACGCCGGCAATGCGATGTTCGAGCATATGATCGAGCAGCAGGCCGGCCAGCAAATGGTGCAGCAAAAGGTGCTGCTGGCCGAGGCGGAGAAGCTGGGCGTCACGGCCACGGACGAAGATGTGCGCAACTTCCTGCACGAGGGCCAGTTCGGCCAGATCCTCTTTCCCAACGGGCAGTACATCGGCGACGACCATTACGCCGACTTTGTTGCCCGGCAGTTCAATATGTCGGTCGCGCAGCTTGAGCAGGAGATCAAAGACAGCATCCAGGTTCAGCGCTTGCAGGCGCTGATTACCGCCGCCGCTGCGGTGAGCGATGCCGAGGTGCGTGAGAGCTATCGCAAGCAGAACATCAAAATCAAATTCGACTACGCGGTGATCTCATCGGACGATTTGAGCAAGAATATCAATCCCTCGGATGCGGAGTTGCAGGATTTCTTCAAGAAGAATGCCGCGCGCTACGCCTCGGCGGTGCCCGAGCAGCGCAAGATCACCTACTTTGCGTTTACGCAGAATGAAGTTCCCGGCGGAGCGCCGCAGGTCAGCCAGCAGGAGATTCAGCAGTACTTCAATGCGCATCAGGATGAGTACACGACGCCGGAGCAGGCTCGCGCGCGGCACATTCTCATCAAGGTGCCCGCGGGCGCCGACGCCAAGACTGACGCCGCTGCGAAAGCCAAGGCCGAAGGGCTGCTCAAGCAGATTCAAAGCGGCGGCAACTTTGCCGAACTGGCCGCGAAGAACTCGGACGACCCCGGCAGCAAGGACAAGGGCGGCGAACTGGGATTTGCCCGCCGCGGCATGATGGTGCCGGAGTTTGACAAGGCCATCTTCACGCAGAAGATCGGTGATACGCAGATTGTGAAATCGCAGTACGGCTATCACATTATTCAGGTCGAGGAGCGGCAGGATAAGCACTCGCAGCCGCTCAGCGAAGTTCAGCCGGTGATTCAGGCGACACTGATTCGCCAGAAGGAAGCGGCGGCGGTAGACAACTACGCGCAGGCGCTGACCTCAGAGGCGATCAAGAGCGGGCTGGAGAAGACCGCCGCGGCTCATCACCTGCAAGTGGCGACGACGCCGCTGGTCGGCGCGCATGGCATCATCCCCGCCTTCGCCGACTCCTCGCAGATTCTCAGCAAGGCCTTCGCATCCAAGCAGGGCGATCCGCCGCAGTACGCGTCGACGGGCGAAGGTTACGCCATCTTCCAGGTCACCGGCGTCTCCGCGGCTCACGCGCCGGAGTTTGCCGATTGGAAGAGCCACGTTGCCGACGACTATCGCAATCAGGTGCTGCCGACGATGTTGAGCATCAAGACCAAGGAGCTGGCCGACAAGGCCAAGAGTATGAACGATCTGGCCAAGGCCGCGAAAGAAGCGGGGGCAACAATGAAGACCAGCGATCTGGTGGGCGAGAACAGCCAGGTGCCCGACTTTGGCCAGGTAGGTCACGTTGCGCCGCAGCTCTTCGACCTTTCCGTGGGCAACATCAGCGATGCCATCAGCGCGGGACGGACTGGCGTTGTGGTGAAGATTCTGGACAAACAGGAACCCAGCGCCGATGAGATCACGAAGAACTTCGACCAGACGCGGGAGCAGTTGCTCGAGGAGCGCCGCGAAGTAGCCTTTAACGTCTTTGTAGGCACCATCATGGACGACTACAAAAAGCACAAGCGCATTCTCATCCCCAAGTCAAAAAACCCTGAAGTTCCGGCGATGTAAGCTCGAAATCAACCAAAGTGGCCCGCATTCGTCATCGGATGCGGGCTTTTTTTCGGCCGCCGATAAGAACTCCGCCGCCCGCGCCGATAATAGAGAGATGGAATTCGAGCGATCATCGGGAGTTCTGCTGCACTTGAGCTCGCTGCCCTCGCTGGGCGGCATCGGCGACCTTGGGCCTGCGGCGCACGAGTTTGTGGAGTTTTTGGCCGCGGCCAGGCAGCACGTCTGGCAGGTACTTCCGCTCTGCCCCACCGGCTACGGCAATTCGCCTTATGCGGGAACTTCGGCCTTTGCCGGCAATCCATTTTTTGTCAGCTTGGAAGTTCTCTCCGAGTGGGGCTGGATTGCGCCGGAGCGCATTGCAGGGCAGGGCGCGCCAAGCGGCGCGGTGAACTTTGAAGAGATCGAGTGGCGCAAGGGCAAGCTGCTCTATGAAGCGGCGGGCAACTTTCTCGACTGCGCAACTCCGGGCGAAAAACAAGATGGAAAGCTGGCCGCTCAATGGGTACAGTACGAAGAATTTTGCCGCGAAGAGGCGGCGTGGCTTGGCGACTATGCGCTCTTCGCCGAGCTGCGCCGTCAGTTCTCGACCGGCGCGTGGACGGTGTGGCCGGAGCCGCTGCGCCGGCGCGATCCCAAGGCTCTTGCCCGCGCCGCTGCTACTCATGCGCGCAGAGTGGCCGAGGAACAGGTCTTGCAGTTTGCTTTTTCCGTGCAATGGAAGAATCTCCGCGCGGCCGCTGCGGAAAAAGGAATTCGCATCCTCGGCGATGTGGCCATCTTCGTCAACATGGATTCGGCGGATGTGTGGGTTCATCCGGAGTTGTTCGATTTGGACAAGGACTTCCAGCAGGTGAGCGTGGCGGGCGTGCCTCCCGATTATTTTTCCGCGACCGGGCAGCGCTGGGGCAATCCCCTCTATCGCTGGGAGGTGATGGCCGAGCGGAAATATGCCTGGTGGATTGCGCGGATGCGCCGCGCCTGTGCGCTGTATGACATAGTTCGCCTGGATCACTTTCGCGGCTTCGAGGCCTACTGGTCGATACCCGCCGAGGAACAAACGGCTGTCAAAGGCGAGTGGGTGAAAGCGCCGGGGCTCGCGCTCTTCCGCGCGCTGGAGTCGGCGCTCGGTCCGCTGCCGCTGGTGGCCGAAGACCTGGGCGTGATTACAGCGGAGGTGGACGCGCTGAGAACGGAACTGCGTCTGCCGGGGATGAAGGTGATGCAGTTCGGCTTCAGCGACAAGGGCGCGCACGTTCACCTTCCGCATCGCTACACGCGGCAGACGGTGGCCTACACCGGCACGCACGACAACAACACCACGATGGGCTGGTGGAAGTCGGCGGGCAAGGCGGAGCGCGCCGCGGTCGAGGCTTATGTCGGCGCGGTGGGCAAGCAGCCGATCTGGCCGCTGATTCGCTCCTTGCAGGCGAGCGTCGCGGAGATGACCCTGGTTCCGGCGCAGGATCTTCTGGAGCTAGGCGCGGAAGCGCGCATGAATACTCCGGCGGTGGCCGATGGCAACTGGCACTGGCGCGCGCCCGAGGGTTGCTGGACGCCGGAGCTGGCGGCGCGATTGGCAGCGCTGGCCGATGCAACCGACCGCGACAATGATCCGATGGGCGAGGCAGAGCAGCGGTCAGTAATCAGCGGTCAGTAATCAGCGATCAGTAAAGAGGCGACGAAGGCAAGCAGTCCCACACGCACTCTCACGCAAAAAAAATCCAGGCGCTGCTCGCAATTGCTGGCGGCGCCTGGATTGTTGTTTGACAACTGCGTTAGAACTTGACGCGCAGCGCCATCTCCAGGATGCGGGGATCGGAGGCGCTGGTGATCTTGTTCATGTTTGCATTGCCGATGCTGGTATTCGGGTTCCCGGGATTGGTGTGGTTGAGCAGATTGAAGGCCTCTGCGCGGAACTCAAGCACGTTCGCTTTGTAGTGGAACTCCTTGAACAAGCTCAGATTCCAAACCTCCTGGCCCGGCCCGCGGATAGTGCCGTTCTGGGCGTTGCCGTAGTAGCCGTAATACTGATTCACGTTCGGCACGCCGTTAGTGGTACCGCTAGGAAGCACATAAGCTGCCGAGTTGAACCACTGCTGCGAAGAGCCTGTTTTCCAGGTCTTCGGTCCGTTGGTCGAAACACCGGGCACCACAAACGGCCGGTTGGTGAGTCCACCGTTGGCGAGGGTAATCCCTGGCGTGAGCGAGGCGCCGCTGCGGAAGGTCGAGATGTCGTTCACGCGCCATCCGCCCATGAAAACGTTCTTGATTCCGTGGTCGTTGCGGAAGAACGGAAGCTCGTAGAGCACCGTGATGTTAAACGATTGAGGATAGTTGAGCCCATTGTTGCCGTGGAAGCGGCTGAGGTCATACGGATCGACAACGCTGTTGGAGGTGTCGTGCGACCAGGTGTAAGCCGCCGAGACATAGAGCGATTTCGTCACCGGATGCTTGACCTGCGCCTCCAGGCCATTCCACTCCTGCCATAGCTCGGTGGATATGGTATTGATGGCCCCATAACCCTTATACGGCGCATAGAAAGCCTGATTGTCGCCCTTGTTGCCGTTTGCGGGATTGATGGCGATTAACGGATTGTAGTCGTAGGCGACGCCGGTCGGGCTGGTGTAGTGCGGCGCTTGGTTCCAGTTCCATGTGCTCACCAGATGCTGGAGGCGGCTTCCCGCTCCCACCACAGAGGCGGTGATGTTCATGGGGAATTCATGCTGGATTCCGAGCGAGTAGCTGGCCACCGGCGAGGCCTGGACGTTGTAAGACGCCGCGGTGACTGTTTGGACGCTCTCGGTATTCGCCGTGCCGCCCGCCGTGGTTATATTCCAGTTCGCGGTTGAAGGAAAGACCAGGTTCGAGAGGTTCTGGCTGGCGAAGACCGGTGCATTGGCAATGCAATTGAAGGAGCAATCCTGGTTGGTGAAGATGCGCGTGTAGCTCATGCCGAAGCCGCCGCGCAGGCTGGTTTTTCCATTACCGAAGACATCCCAGGCAAAGCCGGCATCAGGCCCGGCGTACCAGTTATGGGCGTTGGAGAAGTTGACCGGCAAGCCGCCCGTCTGGCCGCTGTTGTAGAGCAGGCCGTTGCTGTAGGTGGCGGGGTAAACGAGGTTGGTGACGCCGCTGAATTCGTTCACGGTGGGCGCAAGTGCGGGATTGTAGGCCGGGTTGTTGTAGATGTTTCCCGGCGTCATTCCCGCGTCCCAGTTGGTCTCGGAGTTGGCGATGCCGTGGGGCAGGGGCATATGGTAAATGCGCAAGCCCAGGGTAAAGGTCAGGTTCTTATTGAACTTGAACTGGTCTTCGAAGTAGGGTGAAACAGAGAAGGCATGCATCTCGCCGTGAGGCGAGTTGCTGACTTCGGTGAAGGTGCCAACATAGCCCAGCAGCATATCCGCCAAAGCGTCATCCTGTAACACCGCACCGGCGGCGGGCTTGGTGGAGTTGCCGTTGAAGGCGAAATTGCCGTTGGTCTGCTGGCCTGATACTTGGCGCTTGGTATTCCAGACTAAGGTCAAGCCCGCTGTGAAGTAATTCTTGCCCTTGAGCCAGCTCCAGTTGTCGGTAAACGTATCGTCCAGATCGGAGGCATGAGGGATGGGCCGCGCCGCAGTGACGCCCTGCCCCGCCATGCCGCCAGAGAACGAGACCACGGGAATGCGGTTGGAATAGAGGCCGTTGGGATAAAAGAGCGTTTCATTGAATCCTGGTATCTGGTTGATGTAATCCGTTCCCACCAGGGTCAGGTTCAGAAGGAAGATATTCATCGCGATGCTGGTGGTGTTCACCATATTCGGCGTGAGGGTCTGAGTGAGCGAGAGTTGCGCCAGCTTGTTGTGGGTAAAGTCGGTCTCCGTATTGACCGGAGTCGTTCCTGTGGCCAACGTATTCTGCGCGTACGACTGGTATTCGTCCAGGTACTCGCCGAATGCGTGGTACTTGGGGGTGAAGTTGTGATCGATCTTGATCTCATCGTCGCGCTGATCGGTGATCTGCGACTTGTTGTCGCTGTAGTTGGTGGTGGTGCCGGCGAGTGAGTAGTTGGGCGCCGGAAACATCGTTTGCACGTAGGCCAATGAGCTCGCGTTGATTCTCCCGGTTGGGATTTGGTAGTAGCCGGCGGGGCATGAGCCTCCGGTCGACACCGGGAAATTGGCGCCTGCCACTGGATCCTTGATCGGCGAGACAAAGCAGCCGGCGGCTTGAAGAGCCGTGGGGACGGTGCTTGTAGTCTGGTTGGGCGTGTGCAGAATCACGAACTGCTCGTCCCAGAAGAAGAAGGTCTTCTGACGATTGGTGTTGTAGTGATGGGGAATGAAGACCGGGCCGCCCACGTTATATCCAAAGATGTCCTGATGGTAGTTCGGACGTCCGGAGGAAACGTTTGTGAAGTATGGCCGTGAATTCAGATCGGTGTTGCGCCAGAACTCCCATCCCGTGCCGTGAAAGTTCGACGTGCCGCTCTTGGTTTGCGCAATAATAACGGACGAGCCCATGAGTGAATACTGCGCGGAGAAGTTGTTCTGGAGAACGCGCACCTCCTCAATGGAGTCGGGGTTCGGAATCACGGATGTCTGCGTCATGTTTCCGGTGTTCTCATTCCAGACGCCGTCCAGCACATAGAAGCTGCGGGCCACGTCCAGGCCGTTGATGGAGAGCTGGCTGCTGGTGGAGCGGCCGCCAGTGGTCATCGCCGTACCTTGCTGGAGGTTGGTCACGCCCGGCATCATCACCGCCAAAGCCTGGTAGTTGCGGCCATTCATGGGCAGCGTGCTCACCTGCTCAGCGTCAATGTCGGCAGAAACCTCGGGAGTGGAGGTTTCCACCTGAGTGGAAGCTGCCTCTACCGTAATGGTCTGGCTAGTTGAGCCTACCGAAAGCGATCCGTTCACCGAGACCGTCTCGGTAGGATGCAGTTCGACGCCAGTGACGGTGTAGCTTTTGAAGCCCGTCTTGGCAAAGGTCACCGTGTAGGTGTCAACCGTTAGATCGGACGCGACAAATACGCCATCATGGTTGCTCAGTGTCTGGGTTGCGACCTTGGTCGCATTATCGGTGAGGGTAACGGTTGCGTCCGGCACAACCGCGCCGGAGGAATCTGTCACTGTTCCCGTGATGGTGGCTCTGGTGGATAATTGCGCGGAGAGCGTGGTGGTGAAGACGAGCATCGTCAGGAAGCACAGCAATGATGTCGTAGTAATGTGTCGAGGGATGAACATTACATTTTTCTCCAAAGTTCTTAGTGTAATGTGACTTTTGTTTTGAGCAAGCCAACACTATGCCAGCTATCTTCTTCGATTTACAAAGAGGATTTCTCGTCGACGAATCACAATTGAAATGTTTTGAAATTTCAATGAAGAGTGATGAAATTTTATTACATCTCATTGACGATACTTGTCAATAAATTGTTCAGGGAGCCGAACAGCGCGATTGGCCGCGCTGGCCGACGCGACTGGGACAACGATCTGACGGCGGGAAGGATGACGATGCAAGTTATTGTACGGAAACAGTTTACAGTGTATCGTTAGAGGGGGTGAATTACACCTGATGACGGCGGAAGAGGTCGTCGTCCTCGCGCTTGGGGCAGTGGACGCACTCCAGACAGCAGACCAGCAGTACAGCTACGCCTGCCGTCACCAGCGCGGCGAGGATGTTTTCACTCGTCGCAACGCCCTGAAGGAAGCTGAGCATATACGTACCCATAAAATTTGACTCCAAAATGCGGCGGAGGGTTGCGTTCCCGCCAGATTTTTTCTGAATTCCGCGGCACACGAATCTTAGCGCGGTAATGGGTTTGTCGGCGCAAAATTAAGATTCGTTGAGATTACTTTTGTCTTGCAAAAAGGCGAATAAAGAGAGAATATAAATGCAAGATGCCCCCTCTATCCAATTCCGTGCCGGTTTTTGAGCCAGAGATTCGCGCTCCGGAGAGCGGACGGTCAGGCGGGCCGCTGCTGAACTGGCTCTTTGTGGATATGAACTCGTACTTTGCCTCGGTGGAGCAGGATGCGCGGCCTGAATTGCGCGGGCTGCCGGTGGCGATTGTGCCCATGATGGCCGACACAACCTGTTGCATTGCCGCCAGCTACGAGGCCAAGGCCTTCGGCGTGAAGACGGGAACGATGGTGGGCGACGCCAAGCG
The DNA here is from genome assembly GCA_964408275.1 of uncultured Occallatibacter sp. Taxonomy (GTDB): domain Bacteria; phylum Acidobacteriota; class Terriglobia; order Terriglobales; family Acidobacteriaceae; genus Telmatobacter. The sequence goes on along the minus strand of CAYOYX010000015.1, from coordinate 4,085 downwards.
GTTGTGCCCCGGATTGAAGCTGGTGGAGGCGCGGCACGAGCTGTATGTCGCATATCATCACCGCATTGTCGAGGCGGTGGAGAGCTGTTTGCCGGTGACTGTGGTGATGTCGGTGGACGAGATGGCCTGTCGGCTGATGGGCCGGGAGCGCCCACTGCTGGCGGCGATGGCGCTGGGGCGGCAGGTGAAGCAGCGTATTCTGGAGCGGGCCGGGCCGATGATTCGCAGTTCGGTGGGGCTGGCGACCAACCGCTATCTGGCCAAAGTGGCCAGCGACATGGAGAAGCCGGATGGGCTGGTGGCGCTGACGCCGGATATTCTGCCGGAGGCGCTGCGGCAGCTCAAGCTGCGCGACCTGCCGGGGATCGGCGCGCGCATGGAGAAGCGGCTGAACGAGCGTGGCATTCAAACGATGGATCAACTGATGGCGCTCGATTGCGACCGCTCCGGCGAGGTGTGGGGCTCGGTGCTGGGTGAGCGGCTTTGGCACTGGCTGCGCGGCGAAGACTTCGATATGGACGAGGCCGAGCATCAGAAGTCGATGAGCCACCAGCACGTTCTGGCGCCGGAGATGCGCACGCCGGAGAAGGCCTGGGCGGTGGCGCACAAACTGCTGCACAAGGCGGCGATGCGGCTGCGAGCGGAGAGATTGTGGGCGAGCAGCATCGGGCTGGCGATTGGCTTCAAGATTCCGCACAGCGAGAAAAAGCCGGTGAGTACTTATGGTATGCCCACGCGGGGATGGAAGGCGGAACTGCGCCTCTCGGAGTGCCAGGACAATCTGACGCTGATTGCCGCGCTGAGCCGTTTGTGGGCCGAGCGGCCATCAGGCCCTCAGTATGACCGGCCCTATTTCATCGGCGTTCACTTGAATGGCCTGGTGCCCGACCGGCTGCATTCTTTGAATTTGTTTGACGGGTCGGAGGAGGAGCAAAACCGCGTGCGCCTGCTCGCGGCAATGGATGGGCTGAACAATAAATACGGCATGAGCACGCTGGCCCCGGCGACGATGTTGACCGCATTCAAGGCCGCGCCGACGCGCATCGCATTTCATACAGTGCCGGAGATGTTTTAGCAAAGAAATGTTTGAAGCACTACATCCCCAACACCAGCCGCTGTGCGGCGAAGATCTCTTTCAGGCCGGCCTCGGCCAGATCGACCAGTTCATTCAACTGGCGGCGCGAGAAGCTGCCCTTCTCGGCTGTCGCCTGCGTCTCGATGAGGCCGCCGTCGGCGGTCATCACCACATTCATGTCCACCTCGGCCTGTGAGTCTTCTTCATAACAGAGATCGAGCAGAGGCGCGCCGCTGACGATGCCGACCGAGGTGGCAGCCACCAGTTGCTTCAGCGGCGAGGCCTTCAGCGTTCCGGCGGCGACCAGCGCATTCAACGCCAGCGCCAGAGCGACCGCTGCGCCGGTGATGGCAGCAGTCCGCGTGCCGCCGTCGGCCTGAATCACGTCGCAGTCAAGAATCACCGTGCGCTCGCCCAGCGCCTTCATGTCCACCACCGAGCGCAAGCTGCGGCCAATGAGGCGCTGAATCTCATGGGTGCGCCCGCCGATCTTGCCCCGCTCGCTCTCGCGCGGCGTGCGGGTTAGGGTTGCTCGCGGCAGCATCGAGTACTCCGCCGTCACCCAGCCGCGGCCCGCGTTGCGCAGCCAGCCGGGAACGCCCTGCTCGATAGTGGCGCAGGCGAGCACGCGCGTGTTGCCCAAAGAGACCAGCACCGAGCCTTCGGCGGTCTGGACAAAGCCGGGAGTGAGGGTGAGAGGGCGAAGCTCAAGCGGCGTCCTGCCGCCGGGACGATAGAAATCTGTCATGAAGAGATTGTACGGGAGGGGGCTTGCGCGGGGCAGATTCTCGCCGATTCCAGGATGGGAAAACTCTAATCATCTACTCCGAAACAGGAATCTCGCTTTAATTAATTGAAATAAATAGAGTTAATCAATTTTTCAGAGAGAGGCCCGTTCCATTTTGGGAGAAAAAGCGAAACTTCGCTTCAAACTGGGCTGTACCGAATTCATACACTAACTCCTTCCCTCATTAGGAACTTAATCCGGCTGTCCTAGTTTGGCACGCCACGTGTAATAGAAGAGGACAGTTTCCAACACCTTGGGCAGAATCGGGAAGGGCTGAAGAGCCTGGACTAGGGACTAAGGGACTAGGAACTAAGGGACTAAGGGATTAGGGAATAGGGAATAGGGACCACGAAACGAGGCGGATCATGCAGCAGCAGACAGCACAAGTAGCGGGAGTCGCGGAGATCAACGAAGGAATCAATGAGATCGGGCCGGCGGCAGCGGGGCTGGCGACCATGGGAGCAACCGGAACCGGGGTGGCCGGAAAAGAACGCCAGCGGGTTGAGGCGGTCGTCGAGACGCTGGCCAATCTGCGCGGCGAAGGCGAGAGTCTTGCAGAGGTGGCCCACGACGCAAGGAATATGGTCACGGCTCTGGGACTCTACTGCGACCTATTAGAGGAGCCGGGGGTGCTGTACTCCTCGTACACTCACTACGCCAGTGAACTCCGTCTGGTGGCCTCGGCCAGCCGCCGTCTGGTGGAGAAGCTGCTGTCGCTCGATCTGAGGCTGGGAGCAGCTGTGGGCCTTCCTCGCATGGGCAGCGAACCGGGAAGCGCACCGCTGGGCGCGGTCAGACCGGAGCGCGCCCGCCGCTGGGATCTGATGCCCGCCGCGCCAATCAACAATCTGGCCGCGGAACTCTTGGCCAATCGCAATCTGCTGGCCGCTCTGGCCGGAGCCGCGATTAGCCTCACCGTGGACGCGAAGTGCGGCGCCTTGCCGGTGCAGATGAACGGCGAGGAGCTGACCCGGATTCTGGTCAACCTGGTGAAGAACGCCGCCGAAGCGATGCCGGAGGGCGGCAGCATACGGCTCAGCCTCGGCGAGAACCCGGCAAAAGACAGCTTGACGCTGACCGTCGAGGACGACGGGCCGGGCATCCCCGCGAATGCGCTGGAGAAGATCTTCGACTCCGGCTACTCCACCAACGCCAACAAACAATACCCGCAGCAGGCCGGGCATCGCGGACTGGGCCTCTCCATCACCCGCTCCATCGTCGAGGCCGCCGGAGGCAGCATCCATGCCGCCAATCGCTCGCCGCGCGGCGCGCGCTTCGAGATCACGCTGCCGCTCCGAAGCCGCTGAGCAGGAGCGCATGGTATCCCACCCTAGCCGCAAAAACAAAGACGCGGTGAGGGTGGGGCACCCGCAACGAATTGAACAAATTGAAGTAGCAGTACAGATAGGACAAGCGAACAAGCGGATTTTTAACGGCAAGCTGACCAAAGAAAACTCCTGGATCGGCATCAACCACAAAAGCAGTTCACCCATTTAGCGCGTGAGGCAATTACAATGCTCGAAACAGTTCTGAATACGAGGGCCATGGATTTTATCCCCCCCCAATTCGCGGAAGCGCCGGTTCGCCTGCATCTGCTGGTGGTCGACGCCGACACGGCGGTCCGCTCGGCCTGCGCCGAGATCGCCGCGAGCCTGGGCTATGCGGTCGAAAGCACCGGCGATATGACACAGGCGCGCAGTATGCTGCGCGGCTCGACCGCCGACATCCTGCTGGTCAACCTTCCTGCCGGCAACAATCAAGGTCTGGAGATGGTCAGCGAGGTCAAGCTCCTCTACCCCCAGACCGCGGTCATCGCCATGACCGCCTCAGGCTCGGTCAACGCTGCCGTCGAGGCGATGCGCTGCGGAGCCTGCGACTACCTCGCCAAGCCCTTCGCGATTGACGAGCTTTCAACAGTGCTGGAGCGCGCTGCCTCCTCGCTGGTCACCGACACCGCCACGCGCCAGTTGCGCGAGCGCCTCCGTCTCAGTCAAGGTTTGGGCGCGATGATCGGCCGCTCCGGCGAGATGGAGAAGCTCTATCGCATCTTGTCCAAAGTGGCGCAAAGCTCCCATCCGGTTCTGATTCTGGGCGAGAGCGGCACCGGCAAGGAGCTGGTGGCGCGCACCATCCACGCCTACGGTCCAAACTCGCAAAAGCCCTTCCTACCTGTCGATTGCGGCTCGCTGGTGCCGACGCTGATCGAGAGCGAACTCTTCGGCT
>CAYOYX010000014.1:0-50938 GCA_964408275.1 uncultured Occallatibacter sp. | reverse complement strand
GGCATGAGCCTGATGGAGCATCTGGACGAGCTGCGCAAGCGCATCGTTCGCTCGGCGATTTTTCTAGCTGTGGGCTTTGCGGCGGTCTGGAGCTTTCATGACCGCTTCGTCGGCTACATCCAGGCGCCGCTGAAGGCCATCGGCAAGTCGCTGGTGATGACGCACCCGATGGATGCCTTGAATCTGGACTTGAAGGTTTCTATGGTCGGCGGAGCGATTCTGGCCTCGCCGTTCATTCTTTATCAGGTGTGGCTCTTTATTGCGCCGGGGCTTTATCAGAAAGAGAAGCGATTCGTGGTGCCGTTCATGTTGGCGACGGTGGGGCTGTTTCTGACCGGCGCCAGCTTCGGCTACTTCTATGTGCTGCCGGGGGCGCTGCAAATCCTGATAGTGAACTTCGGGAAGAACTTCACGCCGATGGTCACGATCGATGAGTACACGGGCTTTTTTCTCTCGATCATTTTAGGTTTGGGCATCAGCTTCGAGCTGCCGATTCTGATTTTCTTTCTGGCGATCTTCGGAATTGTCAGCCCGAGATTTCTATGGAAGAACATCCGCTACGCGATTCTGGGGGTCTTTATTGTAGCGGCAATCATCTGCCCCAGCCCCGATCCGTGGACAATGTGCATCTATGCGATTCCGATGCTGGTTCTCTATCTGATCGGCATTGGCGTGGCGTGGTGGGTGCATCCCGCGCGACGGAAGAAGAAGGAGGCAAAGTGAATTTGGTATTTATGCTTCCGGAGGGAGCAATGGATAATAGCCCAGGACAAGCCAAGCGCAGTCCTGGGTAGCATCAGTTGATGACCCAAAGTCCCGTAGGGACCGCGCGAAATCTTCCAAAAGGAACTGGGCTTTAGCCCCTGAGGTACACCTCCCGTGCGTAATTTCAAAAAATCGATTCTTTGGATGATGGCTTCTGTTGGGCTTCTCCTGCTTTCGCCATTCGCTGCTCCCGCGCAAACGCACTTTAGCGGCGCTCAAGCGTTGGAGTATACGCGGCAGTTTGTTTCGATCGGGCCGCGCTGGCCCACCAGCCCGAATCATCTGAAGGCTGAGGCCTTTCTGCGCGACCACTTCAAGCACGACAATCTTGAAGAGGATACCTTCACCGCTTCGACGCCCATCGGAGCGGTGCCGATGCGCAACTTCATTGTGCACTTCGCCGGCAAGAAAGACGGCGTGATTGTGCTGGCCACGCACTACGAGACCAACTACTGGCTCAAGAACATCAACTTTGTCGGAGCCAATGACGGCGGCTCGACGACCGGGCTGTTGATGGCGATTGCCGATCAATTGCGCGCGCAAGCCGCGGGCGGAAAGAAGCTCGACGGCTACTCGGTCTGGCTGGTCTTCGACGATGGTGAAGAATCGATTGAATCCAAGTGGACTGACGAAGATTCACTCTATGGCACGCGTCACTTGGCCGCTAAATGGGCGCGCGACGGAACACTGCCGAAGATCAAGGCCTTCATCCTGGCCGACATGATCGGTTACAAAGACCTGGAGATTCAGCGCGAGAGCCAATCAACGGCGTGGCTCGTGGATGTGGTGCGGCAGGCGGCGAAGAAGTACGGCTACGAGAAGTATTTCTTCAAGCAGGAGTTGGCAGTAAGCGACGATCATCTGCCGTTTGTCCAACGCGCTGTGCCGTCGATTGACGTGATCGATCTGAATTACGGTCCGAACAACAGCTATCATCACACCGACAAAGACACGATGGACAAGCTCAGCGCGCGCAGCCTGACGATTGACGGGGATGTTTTTATGGAGACGATCCGGCTGGTAAGTCTGCGGTAAACCCTTACTCTTCAACGATTCAAAAGCGATTGCCCTGTGGATTTCCCATATGACGGTAATAAATGGCACAATGGTACATGAATCTTTTTTAATTTTTCCTCGTGCGGAAGGAGTTCTACCTACTATGGGTGCATCTGGAGTAATGGATATGAGTGTGTCCGGAGTGGATGCGATTAAGGCGCTGGCAGCAGGACCGCTTGTGCATGCAAATCTTTGTGCGGCTGAACTGGTGGAGACGTCGCTGAAACGCGGCGAAGGCCAGTTGGCTGCCAACGGAGCGCTGGTCTCAGTGACCGGCGCGCGAACCGGTCGGAGTCCCAAAGACAAGTTCACCGTGGATGACGCGGTGACGCACGAGCTTGTCGATTGGGGCAAAGTGAATAAGCCGTTTGCGCCGGAGAAGTTTGGCGCGCTGCTGGATCGCGTGGTGGAGCACCTGAAAGGACGTGAGCTGTTTGCGCAGGACTTGTATTGCGGCGCTGATCCGGCTTACCGGCTTCCGATTCGCGTCATCAGCGAGTATGCGTGGCACGCGTTGTTTGTGCGCGACTTGTTTGTGCGGCCTGATGCGGCTGCGCTGGCAACTCACAAAGCGGAGTTTCTCGTGGTGGCCGCGCCGGAATTTGAGGCTGTGCCGGAGCGGGATGGAACGAATTCAAAGGCATTCATTCTAGCGGATTTTACGCGCAAGATCATATTGATCGGCGGAACAAAGTATGCCGGCGAGATGAAGAAATCGATCTTCGGAGTCATGAATTTTATCGTCCCGAATAAAGATGTGCTGCCCATGCACTGCTCGGCGAATGTGGGCGCGGATGGCGTGACGGCGCTCTTCTTCGGGTTGAGCGGCACCGGCAAGACGACGCTCTCGGCGGACCCGGCGCGCAGGCTGATCGGCGACGATGAGCACGGCTGGGGAGCGACCGGTATCTTTAACTTTGAGGGTGGATGCTACGCCAAGTGCGTGGACCTGACCGAGGAGAAGGAGCCGCAGATCTTCCGCGCGATTCGCTTTGGATCAGTGCTGGAGAATGTGATTCTGGACGCGGCGCGCAAGCCTGATTACTTCAACATCAGCCTGACGGAAAACACCCGCGCGGCCTATCCGGTGGACTACATCGAGGGCGCGGTGATTCCCGGCGTGGGCGGGCATCCGAAGAATGTGATGTTCCTGGCCGCAGATGCCTTCGGCGTGCTGCCGCCGATCTCGCGGCTGACACCGGAGCAGGCGATGTACCATTTTCTTTCGGGGTATACCGCCAAGCTGGCGGGAACGGAAGCGGGGATGGGCAAGGATCCGGAGCCGGAGTTTTCGGCCTGCTTTGGCGCGCCGTTTCTGCCGCTCGCTCCGCGGGTTTACGCCGAGATGCTGGGCAAGCGGCTGACGCAGCACAAGGCCTCGTGCTGGCTGGTGAACACAGGCTGGAGCGGCGGCAAGTTTGGCGTCGGCAAGCGCATGAGCCTGAAGATTACGCGCGCGTTGGTGAATGCGGCACTCGACGGCAGGCTGAACAAGGTGGAGTTTGTCACCGAGGCGGCCTTCGGGTTGAGCATTCCGGTGAGCTGCCCCGGCGTTCCGGCGGAGATTCTGAATCCGCGTAACGCCTGGGCCGACAAAGCGGCTTACGACAAGACGGCTGCTGATCTGGCGACGCGCTTCGAGGCGAACTTCAAGCAGTTCGATGCCTCCGAGGCGATTCGCGCGGCAGGACCGAAGGCTAAGTAAAAATCAGTAAGCAGAAAAAGGCCTCGATCGGAAAACTGGTCGAGGCCTGTTTCAGCTTGTGCGCTTCACGTGAATTATGATTCTCTCCGCTCCGGCTGCCACTGATCAATGCGGTCGCGATCTATGCGGTCCTCGCGATCTTCGCGCTCTTCCAGTTCGCGGCGCTTCTCGCGCTCCTCACGTTCTTCGCGACCATCGCTCATTGAGTACTCTAGCTACCAGACTTCACGGCGGAAGAAGCGGCGGATTTAGCCGGCACCGTTGTTGGAACGACGAAGCGCCCCCGCGGAGGATTGCTAGTCAACGCTCTCGACGGCTGATAACCGTCCTTTGCGCCCGCCCGATCAAATGGCCTATGGCTCCCGTTTTTCACGGTTGGCACTGGTTCGGAATGATTATTCTGGGGCATAATCAACTCCTTTACTATTATTCTACTCCTCGTTCAAAGCCCCAACGCCAGCGATGGATCGGCGGAGAGCGCGCTTGCGGCGAAGTTGCCGGATTGGTAGCGGGGCCATGCGGCGGCGGCGATCATCGCGGCGTTGTCCGTTGAGAGCGCCAGTGTGGGGAAGGCTACGCGCGAGCCTCTGCGGGCGGCTTCAGCGCTAAAGCGGGCGCGAAGTTCACGGTTAGCGGCGACGCCTCCAGTAATAAGGATGCGGCGCGCGCCGAGAGATTCAGCAGCGGCGAAGGTCTTCTTCATCAGGTCGCCTACCACCGCACACTGGAAGCTGGCAACGAGATCAAGTATCTGCTGCGGACAAAGCGCGAGAGCTTCCTCTTTGGTTTGGGGAGGTTGAATAAGAAAACGCAGGTCCTTCGACTCCGCTCCGCTCCGCTCAGGATGACAAGTCTGAGGCGTAAAAAGCCGCGCGGCGCGGGCTTGCGCATCAGGGCGCAGGTTGTGCAGCTCGACATAGCGCAGAACGGCGGTCTTAATGCCGGAAAAGGAGAAGAGGAAGTGCGGATCGAGTTCGGCGATGGGCGCGGTGCGCGCGGCCTTGGTGCGTGGGGGCTTGCCGGCAAGATGAACCTTCGGCTTGATCTGCGAAAACGCAAAGGGCACGGCGTGGGGATTGCCGAAGCGGGCGAGAGCGTCGATCCAGGGACCGCCGGGGTATCCGAAGCCGAGCAGTTTGGCGACCTTGTCGTAGGCTTCACCGGCGGCGTCGTCGAGAGTGCGGCCTACGAGTGAGTAACTCCATGTGCCACTGGCTGGGCTGACATGATAGAGGTGCGTGTGACCGCCGGAGACGACTAATGCTAACGCCGGTTCATTGTCAAAACGCAGTTCCTTCGACTCCGGTCCGCTCCGCTCAGGATGACAATGTTGTGAGGACTCGTGCTCATGCAGCAGCACGGCGTGAATGTGACCTTCAAGGTGGTTGACGGCGATGAGCGGCAGGCCTTGCGCGAAGGCCAGAGCCTTGGCGTAGGTGATGCCGACCAGCAAGGCTCCGGCGAGACCGGGACCGGCGGTGACAGCGATGGCGTCGAGGTCGGCGAGTGTGATGCCGGCCTGGGCAAGCGCGGTGCGAACGACGGGTACGATGGCGCGAAGATGCTCGCGGCTAGCGAGTTCGGGAACGACTCCGCCGTAACGGGCGTGAGTGGCGATCTGCGAGGCGACGACCGAGGAGAGCGTGCGCGCGCCCAGCTCGACGACGGCGGCAGCGGTCTCGTCGCAGGAGGATTCAATGCCGAGGATCAGGCCGCGCTTGCTCACTAGTTCAGTTTATCGTGTGGGTAGAGTGAAACGATTTGCGGTTTCCCACCGGACGGCGGCGCAGGCGACAATAGTATGCAGCGATGATGACTGCCAATCGCCAATTCGATGCGGCTCTCGGAATTATCGCGGCCCTGCGTGACGCTGGACACGAAGCATATCTCGCCGGTGGATGCGTGCGCGACCTGCTGCTGGGGCGCGAGCCGATGGACTATGACGTGGCAACGAGCGCGACGCCGGAGGTGGTGCTGGAACTCTTTCCGCGCACTTTTGCAGTGGGCGCGCACTTTGGCGTGGTGCTGGTGGCCGACAGCAATGAGGACGGCTATGGAATCACCGAGGTGGCGACTTTCCGGTCGGACGGGGCTTACTCCGATGGACGGCATCCGGATGCGGTGCGCTATACGAAGAGCGCCGAAGAGGATGTGCGGCGGCGTGATTTCACTTTCAATGGGCTGCTGCTGGATGCGGAGCGGCTTTTCCCTCAGGGGCTAAAGCCCACCTCATTCGCAGGTCAAGATGTACGGGCTAAAGCCCGTACCCTTCACGACCCGGTCGATCTCTGCGCTGCTGTGATTGACTATGTGGGCGGCCTCGCAGACCTGGAGGCAGGCGTGGTGCGGGCGATTGGGCAGCCGACCGAGCGCTTTGAGGAAGACCATCTGCGGATGCTGCGCGGGGTGCGCTTTGCCGCGCGGTTTGGGTTTGCTCTGGAGGCGGAGACGGCTGCGGCGATGCGGCGGCTGGCGCCGAAGACGGCGGCGGTGAGCCGGGAGCGCGTACGCGACGAGTTGACCCGGATGCTGACAGAGGGCCATGCGCGGCGGGCCTTCGAGTTGCTTGATGAGACGGGCCTGCTGGCCGAGGTTCTGCCGGAGGCGGCGCGGATGAAGGGCGTGGAGCAGCCGCCGCAGTTTCATCCCGAAGGCGATGTGTGGCGGCATACACTGCTGCTGCTGGAGCAACTGGAGGCGGATTGCCCGATGACGCTGGCCTGGGGCGCGCTGCTGCACGATGTGGGCAAGCCGGCGACCATTCGGCGGGCCGACCGGATTCGCTTCGACGGGCACGTGGATGTGGGCGTGGCGATGAGCGCGGAGATCTGCCGGCGATTTCGCTTCTCCAACGACGAAACGCGACATACGCTCTCGCTTGTCGAAAATCATATGCGCTTTGCCGACGCGCCGCGTATGAAGGCCTCGACGTTAAAGCGCTTCTTCCGGCTGGAGAACTTTGCTGAGCACTTGGCGCTGCATCGCATGGATTGCCTTGCGGGGAGCGGCAATCTGGAGCACTGGGAGTTTGTGCGCGAGCGCTGGGAGACGATGCCGGAAGAGACGGTGCGCCCGCGTCCGCTCATCACCGGGCGCGAGCTGATTGCGGCTGGTTACAAGCCGGGCGCGAGCTTCAAAGAGATGTTGCGGGCCGCGGAAGATGCGCAACTGGAAGGGACAGTTGCGACTGCGGACGAAGCGTTGGCGCTGATTCGGGAGCGGTTTGCGGCGGAGTAACCGTTTCAGTTCCCCCCTTGCGAAATTGCTTTGCAGAATTACGATGATCCACTTCAAATTGCTAAACAGAAACGGCAGGCCTCGTAGCCTGCCGTTCATCTCAGATCTGGAGGGGAGAAACTGTTTCGCTTCCCTACTTGCCCGGTTTGGCGGGGACTGAGGCGGGCGCGGTTTTGGTATTGCTCAATACTGAATGCGAACCGCCGGAGGTGGTATGAACCATCAGCGCGGTAAGCGCGATCGAGGTGCACATGAAGAGGATCGCTGAATAGGTGGTGAGCCGAGTCAGCACATTGGCAGCGGCGCGAGGGCCGAATGCAGTCTGCGAACCCTGGCCGCCGAAGGCGCCAGCCAGATCGGCCGAGCGGCCTTGCTGCAACAGAACCACAATAATCAGAACTCCACATACAAAGATGTGCAGGATGGTAACGAGGACGAGAGCGATATGCATCTTCTGAGCTGCTTTCCAAGTCAGTCCGGCTGACCGGACGAAAGAGATTTGGTGCGGAAGAGGGGACTTGAACCCCTATGCCTTGTGGGCGCCAGCACCTCAAGCTGGTGCGTCTGCCAATTTCGCCACCTCCGCACTCTGGTGAACTATAAAAGTATAGCAAAAAAGAGGGGACGGAGGTTAGAATCCGTTCTACACGAAGGGAGAACCATGAATCGACGTGATTTTTCAGCCTTGTTGGCGATGACGCTGGCCGTACCGGCGCTGGAGCCGGTTGCTGAAGCTCAAGCGGCAACATCAACCACAGCTGCACCGCATACCCTGAGCAAGTTGACCTCAGGCGAGTACCTGCAGGGCGCAGCCAGTGGAAAGCAGCCGTCGCTGCGCACAATGCATCCTTTTCTGACTGGGATGCTCCCGGACAATATCCGTCTTGAGTCGCACTTCACTGCGCTTGCGCCGGGTGCGCCACCTGAACCGGTTCATCATCACGCGCACACCGAGATGTGGTTTGTGCATCAGGGCGCGGTAACTCTGATGACGGCCGGAGTTACGCGCACACTGAAGGCAGGCGAGATGGGACTGTGTATTGCGGGCGACGACCACTCCATCACCAACGCCAGCGCGAGCGAGCCGGCATCGTATTTTGTTGTCTCCGTGGGACCGCCGGAGTAGCGCAACAGCGCTTGCACCCTCAGCAAAGTAAAATGGGAGCATGGGATTTGAGAGCGTGAAGAAAGTCGCCGAGGCGGATTTTCCCACCCGCTGGGGAGACTTCCGCATTCTGGGCTTCGAGGACCGGCCAAATGAGCTGCACCCCTGCGAGAAGGCCCCATCTGGCAGTGCCGGCCAGATGGAAGCGGAAGGCCTCGTAGCGCTCGTAATGGGCGATGTTCACTCCACGCCGCCGCTGGTGCGCATCCACTCGCAGTGCCTCACTGGTGACGTATTTGGCTCGCTGCGCTGCGATTGCCGTCTGCAACTAGAGCTGGCCATGCGGCAGATCGCCGCGGCAGGCGCGGGCATTCTGATCTATGAGCAGCAGGAGGGGCGCGGCATCGGCTTGATGGCCAAGCTCAAAGCATACGAGTTGCAGGACCAGGGGCTGGATACGGTCGAGGCCAACATCAAGCTGGGCTTTGCTGCCGACTGCCGCGCATACGAGTTGCCGGCCGCAGTCCTCAAGCAGCTCGACATCTCACAGGTCCGGTTAATCACCAACAACCCTGCGAAGGTCGCGGCTCTGGAATCGGCCGGCATCACCGTGGTTGAACGCGTCTCCGCCGAGGTCGAGCCGCAAGATAGCTTTGAGCGTTACGTGCGCACCAAGAGGGAAAAGATGGGCCACATCTCGGACCTGTCCGAGTAGGCTGTAGGTGCCACGAGCATGACAAGGCGATGCATCGGCGCGTTATGGTAAATTCAATAAGGCGCATTGCTATGTGGAGAGATGGCCGAGTGGCTGAAGGCGCACGCTTGGAAAGCGTGTTTAGGGGAAACTCTAACCTGGGTTCGAATCCCAGTCTCTCCGCCAGTAACCCTTCCAACTATGTCTGTTACTGCCTTGCCGACTCCAGAATACCCTAAAGCATTAGAAAATTAACAAAAGCGAAGTTTAGACGACGAGTCTGGGTCGCGCTTCTTCTCGGTCTTGTTCGATCTCGGCACGTGGATGATCGTCGCGTCGACAATCGTGCCTGTTCTGATGCGAATGCCTTGACTCTCAAGATACAGATTCACCGTGTCGAGCATCTGGTCGCATAACTGGTGCTCTTAAAGCAAGTGATGGAAGTTGAAAATTGTCGTCTCGCTCGAAGCCGGCGCGCAACCCAGATCGACACCTGTGAAGTGCCGCAGCACGACCGACATACTCAGAGGTTATTAGAGTAGTACGCGCCTCAGAGATGCGGCGCCCAGCCTTTCTCGTAATCGCGCCCCCATAACTTCATTGCCTGCGGATCGTGGAGAATCTTCCCATCGCTCGGGTCTATCTGGAGTTCGCGGTTGACCTCCCAAGCAATATTTGAGAGTTGAAGCGTGGTGACGGAGACGTTGCCAATGTCGATGGGTGCGTTGAGCTTTTCCCCTTTGCGGATGGCGTCGATGAAATTAGTAAAGTGAGCGATGGTCATGGAGTCACTGCCGATGCGGTCGGCACTGGGGGCGGCGACGTTGGAGATGACTTCGCTGGTCTTGTTTCCTTGCAAGTCGTAAATTTCATAGCCGCCGCGATCGACCACCACCGAGCCCGTGGTCCCCATGATCGCCACACCGCGATCGCGTCCGTAGAACTTCATCCCCTGGCAGCTCTTGCACTCCCAGGAGATCATCTTGCCGGGATATTCGTAACTGGTGACGAGAGTGTCGTAAAACTGCCAATCGTCCTTGAAGTGGTATCTTCCGCCAGAGGAGGTAACGCGCTGAGGATAATCCACGCCCAGCGCCCAGCGGCACACGTCCACTTCATGGGTGCCGTTGTTGAGCGCCTCGCCGGTGCCATAGTTCCTGAACCAGTGCCAGTTGTACGGATGGATGTTATCCGTGTAAGGCCTGCGTGGCGCGGGGCCCTGCCACAGCTCCCAATCGAGTTGCGGCGGAACGGGCACGGGCTTGCCGAACCCGATTGACTTTCTGGTATTGCTGTACCAGGCCTTGGCGTAGTAGGCGTTGCCGACCAGGCCACTGTGAATCTTGTCGACGATCTCGATGACGTGCGCGGCAGAGCGCTGCTGTGTGCCCATCTGCACCAGTTTTCCATACTTGCGCTGCGCTTCGACGAGCAGCGCACCTTCGGCGGGGTTGTGGCTGCATGGCTTTTCAACGTAAACGTGCTTGCCCGCCTGCAAGCCGGCGATGGCCATGGGAGCGTGCCAATGATCGGGCGTACATATGGTGATAGCGTCCACGTCCTTCAATGGAAGGATATTGCGGAAGTCTTTGTCAACGGAAGGCGCATAGCCTAACACCCGCTCGGAGTCGCCTACAAACTTTTTCAGAATGCTGCCGTCCACGTCGCAAATATGCGAGACCCGGGCGGTATTCTGATTTGATTTGAGAGCGTCAAGATGAGCATAGGCGCGGCCATTCAGACCGATAACCGCAAAATTGAGTCGATCATTGGAGCCGAGGATCTGGCTATAGCTTTTGGCGGTTGAAGCGATTGCCAATCCAGCGGCGCCGGTCGCCAGTGTGTCAAGAAATTCACGTCGAGTCACCATTCTGCACTCCATCGAGCAAACAAATGTTAGGCTTTCGACAACGGTCGTGACTGGACAGTATTGACTAAAGAAGGCCGGAATCCATTAGCGCCTGCTTCATGCCCGCCCAACTGATGCGGGAGGATTCCTCGGGCGTGCCGCCTCCATTCCAGTGCGTCTCCAGGCTGACGGCATCGCGATAGCCGATCTGCTTGAGCGCGCGGAATTGCGCCGTCCAGTCGATGAATCCCTTGCCGACCGGCGACCACTCGATCTTGCCGCCCGCGCCCTTCACGGCATTCTTGCAGTGACAATGGTGAATGCGATCCTTCGGTAAGGCCGTCCAGCCGCCGGGAAAGGCATCGAGTTCGCCGCGCATGACAGCATTGGCGGGATCCCAGTTAAGCGCAAAATGCGGCGTTGGAATCGAATTCAGTGTTCGCGCGGCCTCGCGCCCGGTGGCAGTGTTGCACTCGAACTCATTTTCCAGCACCAGCAGAACGCCTTGCGCGCCCGCGGCCTCGGCTGCGGAGCGTAGCTTTTCGTCAATCGCCGCGCGGTATGGAGCAATATCGTCCAGTCGCCAGAAATCGAAGCAGCGCACCTTGTTTGTCTGGAATTGTTTGGCCAAGGAGATCGACCTCTGCAAAATCTCATCCTGCTGTTTGAAGGTCGTTTCGGCGGCGAGATGCTTATCGCCTTTCGCGCTATAGGGCGAGAGCGGCGCGCCCGGCCAATCGGTTTTGAAGAGCGGACTGGCGATGTCGGTTACGCGCAGATGGTATTTGGCGAGTATCTTTTGCGCGTCGTCGATCTGCGCGGCGCTCAGTGCTGTGATGTTCGTGCCCCACATTGAGCGCAGTTCCATCCAGCTCAGGCCGAAATCATGCGCAACAACAAAACAGGCGCGATCGAAGTCCTGCGAGATTTCATCGTTGATGACGGAGATCCTGAAGGGTGAATTGGAAGGCTCCGAGAAGCTAAAAAGTGGGCGCGAAGCACAGACCGCCGCACTTATAGTCGCATCTCTGAGAAAACTACGTCTGGAAGAGCGATTCATATTGCTCCCTTCATAGTACATATAGTACATACAATGACAGTGAAAAACGGAATTGCGAGATGAAATAAAGTGGCCGGTCACCTTTGGCAAATGGTGACCGGCCGTTGATGTTGCAGCGACAGGGATGGCCTTAGAAGGTCAACCGGCCGCCCAATTGAATAATGCGCTGGGTGTCGCCGTTGGATGAGTTGGCGGTTGAGGTGATGGTGCCATTAGAGGCCGCCGCGATGTTCCCGGAGGACGGTTGGGCGAGATTTACCCAGTTCATCACGTTGGTTATTTCGGCGCGGAACTGGAAGACTGTTCCAAGCGGGAGGGTAATGTTGCGTAACAGGCCCGCATCCATGTCCTTGAGGCCCGGTCCGTTCAGGGAGTCGCGTCCCACGTTGCCGTCGGCGAGACCAGGACCGATGCCCAAGCCAGGCCCGTTGGCCGTGAACGCTGCGTTGTTGAACCATGCCGCTGTCTCACTATTGGTGGAGCACACACGGCAACGGTGCGGGCTAAGCTTGGGGTTAACTCCAGGAACCGCGTTGGGACGGCTATTGCCCGCACTGTCGTCGTTCTTATTGGATCCCGTGGAGACCGTAAATGGCGCGCCACTGATCAAATAGACGGCCGATGAGATTGTCCAGCCGTTGACCGCTGCCTTCACGATCTTGTTCGATCCGCGGTAGTAGTCGATATTCCAGATGCCGGAGATGGCCGCATTGTCGTCATGGTTAGCATCCATGTCGCCATATTCTTCACGAAGGCCGCCGCCGACAGCGCCCATGGAGTTGTTGGATGGGGTGAAGGGCTTGCCAAGCACGCCGAAATCCTGCGCGGTCATCAATCCATTCTCCAACATATTTGAGCTTTCCAGCGCGTGGCTCCAGACATAGAAACCGCTGACTGAGAAACCGCGTGCCAGTGTCTTGGTGGCCGAGAGTTGAAGCCCGTTATAGTTGGAGGTCTGGTCTGAGATCAGGTAGGTGATCGAGGATAAGGTGCCGGGAGTAAGGTTGATGCCGGCATCGTATTGACGGCGTTGCTCGGTGCTTGCAGATGAAGTGCCGACACCGCCGACTAACGTGCCGCCGGAAGAGTTGACAGTTGCGTAAGGCGCGTAGTTGGCGTCGACGAAGGTTGACAGGTGACGGCCCAAGGTGCCTACATAAGCAGCCGTAACGCTAACCCTGTAAGGCAATTGCCGCTGTACGCTAAGGTTGAACTGGTAGACCGATGAATCCTTAAAATTCGGGCCGATCGCTTCAATGGATTGGCTCGGAAAGAACTTCGGAGCCGACGGCGAATAGGTGTACGGGAAGATGCCGCCACCGGATGCCTGACTTGGGAATCCGACATTGTAAATGTTGGTGAGGGATGTTTCGTTGCCAAAGCCGTTGCGAATGGCGAAGGGCATGGAGTTGCCGGGCTGGTTCCACTCATTGCCGCTGGGATTGCCGTAGAAGATGCCCGCTGCTGCGCGAACCGAGGTTTTGCCGTCTCCAAACGGGTCCCATGCAAAACCGAGACGCGGCGAAATGTGGCTGAACTGCGTGCTGATGACGCCGCGATTCATGCCTTTGTCTCCAACGAACAGTAGGCCCACCGGCGCAGTCGGAGTAACGGTGGATTGCTGGCCGGGAACAAACGTCTCCGTCCTGTTATGGGCCTCGACGGGAGGCGTATCGATGTCCCAGCGAAGTCCGATATTGGCGGTAAAACGGGGCGTGATGCGGTAGTTGTCCTGCGCAAACACCGCGGTGTGCCACGTGCTCAGATGCGTGACATAAGGCGAGTCCTGCTCAAATGCGCTGATTTGGCCGGTGACAAAGTCCGCAATCGCATTCCCCGTGCTGGTGGGCGCGGAGGTCGCGAAGGCAACGGTGCCATAATTAAACAGATTGGCATAGAACATGGTCTTGTCGAGAGCGAACTCACCACCAAGGGAGAGGTTGTGTTTGCCCTTGGTGATGCTGACCATGTCGCGCAGCTCATAGTTGTCGGAACCCGTGACCGGGCCGGCGTTCGGGTTGCCCGTGTTAAAGCCGGCGCCGATGGTTAGATAGGGCAGTGCGTTCGGTCCCTGGATTTGGAAGTTCGAGCCAAAACTGGCGAGGGTCTGGTTGGCTGGGCCGGTCACAGGAACGAGTACGCGTCCGGCCATGGCCCGCGTGAATGTCAGCCATGCCTGATTGGCCATGCTGGGGGTGAAGGTGTGAACGTCGCTAATGTTGGCATTCGTCTGAAGCGACTTGTCCTGATTTCCGGTCCAATTGATATTGCCGCCTCCGCTGGGAGTTGACTTGGTATTGCTATAAAAGTAGGTCACTCCCAGATGGTCCTTGTTGCCGATGTTATCGTCCAGCTTACCCAGGAATTCGTCTGAGTCAGTCGGCTGGACGTAAACACCAGTGTATTTTTGGCCGCCGCTCGCTTGCACTGCGCCGGAGCCTAACGGAACGGAAACACCGATGGTGTTACTTATGTTCAATAAATTCGCAGCGGTTGCGTCCAGGAGAGCGGAGGGTATGCAGTTCAGGGTGGGAACCAGGCAATTGGTGCTACTGTTTGTTCCCTTTACCTGATTTGCGGCGATGTGCGTGGCACCAGGGGTGTAAACCGTGAACGAGTCCCCGGTAAAGTCGCCCTTGCGTTCGGCAGCCGTGGGCGTCACACCGCCTGTGACCGGTACTCCCAGTACCTGGCGCAGACCGGCATAGCTGGCGAAGAAGAAGGCCTTGTCGTGCTTGATGGGGCCGCCGCCGGCTCCGCCAAATTGGTTGCGGTGGTAAGGCGCCTTGCCCAAAGCTAAGTTCGGGTTACCCCACTGCCATGCATTGAAATCGGTGTTACGGTTGAACTCGAACAAGCTGCCGTGGAGCTTATTTGTTCCCGACTTGGTGATGACCGAAACTACAGCGCCGGAGAATTGGCCGTATTGCGCCGCGAATGCGCTGGTCTCTACGCGAAACTCTTCGACCGCGTCGGGGTTGGGCGCCGGGTTTCCGTAGTTGCGCATACCGGTGATGTTGTTGCCGCCATCCAGATAAAAGGCTACGGTTCCGTTGCCGGAGTCGAGCGAGCCGTTGACCTGGACATCAGCGGAGGCAATTCCAACGGTCATTTGCGGCGAGCCGCTGGGGTTCGCGAAGGAACTCATGTTATTGGCCATCACGCCCGGCGTGAGGGAAAGTTCGGTGTACACATTGCGATTTACCAGAGGCAGGCCGATGACCTGGGCCGGCTCAATGGTCACGCCCAATACCGCGTCAGAGGTATTGACCGCCGGGGGAGCCTCAGTGACCGTAATGGTCTGATTCTGCGCACCCACTGTCAGCGGGATGTCAACCGTCAGCGTCTGGTCTACGTTGAGGGCGAGATTCTGTTGCACAAAGCGTTCAAAACCGGTCGCATTCGCCTCGACGGTGTACTGGCCAACGGGAAGGTAATCGATGCGGTACTCCCCGTAGCTGTTAGACGGCGCCGAGCGCGAGTATCCGGTCTCCACGTTAGTTGCCTTCACGGTGGCCGTGGAGATCACTGAGCCTTGTTGATCTTTTACCGTGCCGACAATGGACCCGGTAGTCTGCTGTCCAAACGCGATGATGCTGCTGGTGAGAATGCAGCCAAGCACAATTAGCAAGGCAAATACGGATCCGATTATGGATCTCATTGTTCCGCGGTGTGTCATTTGGATAAAGCCTCCAGGTAATACTTGAAGTTTCGCCGCGCGAAAAATAACATTTCGTATGGCCAACGTACAGTAAATCCTGTAGCTTATCACTGTCAAGAAGAACAATCCAAAGATTCAACTATGCTTCTTTTCTTTACTGTGATACTTTTTTGGAATGCGTAAGGTTCGTGACGGCAAGTGGATTCTGCGATCAGGAGCGTTCCTTGAAAACACCACTTCTCTTCTTGCTGTTTTTCTCCACCGCGGCCGCCGCGCAAGCTGATCTGGCATCCTGGGTGGACCCGTTCATCGGCACAAAGATTTCCTCACAAAAGGACAGCGGTAACACCGTTCCCGGCGCGGTTCGCCCCTTTGGAATGCTCTACTGGAGTCCCGATCCCGTCGAGGGGCCTTTCTACCATTATGAAAGGCCTTCCACGCGCGGCTTCAGCCTAACGCATCTCAGCGGCACCGGTTGCGGCGTCTATGGCGATGTGCCGCTTCTGCCGATGCTTGGCCTGCCTACGGAGCCTCCGCCTGTTCGTTCGGGACTTTACAGCGCCACCTACAAACACAGCGATGAGGTTGCGCATCCAGGCTATTACTCGGTCAAGCTGGATTCCGGCGTCACGATCCAAATTACGGCTGAAGTTCATTCGGGCATCGCGGAGATCAGCTATCCGGCGGGCGTCGATGCGCATACACTGCTCATCGATCTAAGCCGCAATCTCAACCATGTTTACGATGCGCAGATCGAGATCAAAGGCCGCCGAGTGACAGGCTACGTAGCCGGCGGTGGCTTTTGTAACCTTGAGAATAGGTATCGTGTTTATTTTGTGATCGAGACGGAAGAGACGCCGCAGTCAGCCGGTTCCTTCGATGAGATGAAAGTAAATCCCGGCATGGTTTCATCCAGCGGTCCGCGCACCGGCGGATATCTGGCATTTGATCGCGGCATGAAGGCGCTTCACCTCAAAGTTGGCATATCTTTTGTCAGTGTTGCGAACGCTGAAATGAATCTGGAAAAGGAAATCCCCGGCTGGGATTTCGACAAGGTGCGCAGCGAGGCTTACGCGGCTTGGAATGAGAAGCTCGCGCATATCGTCGTCTCCGGCGGCGATGATGAGCGGCGCAAGTCCTTCTATACAGCGCTCTATCATGCCTTTCTGCATCCATCCATTTTCAATGACGTGAACGGCGAGTATCTTGGCTTCGACGGAAAGATTCATAACTCGCATGGACGCACTCAGTATGCGAATTATTCCGGATGGGATATCTATCGGAGCGAGGTCCAGTTGATTTCGATGCTCATGCCGAAGGTTGCCGGCGATATTGCGCAGTCGCTGGTTAACGATGCGGAGCAGGGCGGAGGGCTGCCGATCTGGCCTATCGCGAACGACGAAAGCAGTTGCATGGTGGGTGATCCGTCGGACGGCATCATAGCGAGTATCTATGCCTTTGGCGTACACGATTTTGACACGAAAGCCGCGCTCCAGGCGATGCTCCGCGGCGGCGACCGCCCCGAGACGCACATACGCCTTTTTCTCGAGCGCCCCAGACTCGCCGAAATGCTGGCTCATGGTTACATCGGCAATGACGGGCTAATCAACGGCCCTGCCTCAGTGGCGCTCGAATACGAAAACGCCGACTTTTCCATCGCGCGGTTTGCCGCGTCACTCGGCGACTCAGCCACTTCCGATAGATACCTTGAACGCTCCGACCAATGGCGCAAGCTTTTTGATCCGGAGACAAAGTACATTCGCGCCCGCGGCACAAATGGCGAGTTTCTTCCTGACTTCAAACCGGAAAAGATTGACGGCTTTGTGGAGGGAAATGCGGCTCAATACACGTGGATGATTCCGTACAACCTGAAGGATCTGGTTGCCGCGATTGGCGGAGGGGAAGCTACGCGCAAGCGGCTGGACGATTACTTCAGCCAATATGGCACCTGGTACGGCGGCCCGTATTTTTTCATCGCGAACGAACCCAGCTTCGGCAATCCCTGGATCTATAACTGGACGGGCCATCCGTGGCGAACGCAGGAGGTCGTGCGCAAGACGCTCGACGATCTCTTTACCGCGACGCCGGACGGCGAACCAGGCAATGACGATCTGGGCGCAACATCATCCTGGCTGATATTTGCCAGCCTTGGTCTTTATCCGGAGATACCCGCAGTTGGCGGCTTCACAATCAACACTCCGGTCTTTTCGCAAGCGGAGTTGAAGCTCGGCTCCCATATGCTGCGCATCACCGCGCCGGGTGCTCCAGAGAAGCGTTACATTGGGAGTCTGTTGATTGACGGTAAACCTGTGCGTAATTGGTGGCTCGATTGGGATACGCTGCAAAACGCAAATGAGCTGAAATTTAGGCTGACCGATGGACCGAATCATGATGCCGGTTCCGCGCCACCGTCTTTCGGTCCAGACTCTGCGAAGCTGCCCGCGCGCAATGCAGATCGTCAATGAGGATCATCGCATGAGCGGCAAGAAATTTCTTCTATTTGCGGGAATGGCATTGCTTTGCGGGGTTTGTACGGCGGGGCAGACCATCAGTGCCGGGACGCCAAGCCACTTGACGATCCCACTCTGGCCGGGTGAGGCTCCTGGATCGAAGTTGAATCTGCCTGCGGAGAGTTCTACGCTCACGGGAAATGAGCACCTGGTTGCGGGCTGGCCGATCCTCGTTGTTGCTAATGTTTCAACACCAACGCTGACGCTTTATACGCCTGAGGGATTGAACTCCGGCGCCGCAGTGGTGGTTTTCCCTGGAGGTGGTTACAACATTCTGGCAATCGACATCGAAGGTCAGGAGGTTTGTGATTGGCTCAACTCGGCGGGCTTATACTGCGTCCTGGTCAAATATCGTGTGCCCGATTCAGGCCCATATCCCAAATCCTCAACTGCCTTAGAAGACGCGCAGCGCGCGATGCGTTTGGTGCGCCAGCACGCCGCCGAGTGGCACATTGATCCCGGCAGGATCGGTGTGCTGGGCTTCTCAGCTGGCGGACATCTAGCTGCTGCTCTCAGCACTCGTTTCAATCTGCATTTGTACGACCCGATTGATGCCGCAGACAAACTCAATTGCCGCCCGGACTTCACCATTCTTGTCTATCCCGCGTATCTGACCATCGAAAACAGAAACTTCGCTTTTGATCCAGAGATTGCAGTCTCGGCGGAAACTCCGGCAACATTCATTGTGCAGACCGAGGATGACCCGGTGCACGTCGAGAACGCCGTCGCTTACTTTCTCGCGCTCAAGAAGGCCAAAGTACCAGCGGAGCTGCACATCTATGCCGAGGGAGGGCACGGTTATGGTTTGCGCCGCACTGCGCTCCCGGTAACAGCATGGCCGCAAAGCGTGGAAACATGGCTGCGCACCATCAAAGTTTTGCCGGCGCAGTGACGAGAATTGCGGCTTTACTTGGACTCATCCGTCACTTCGATAGCATCCAAGCACGCGTAGTTTTTGACCGGAACAAAACTCAGATCGATCAGGCCGGCCGCGTTCGGCTCGATATTGTGGAATGTTTCTATTAGCGGCTTGTTGGGTCCACCGGCTTTTTCAAAAATATTGAAATTGCGCAGCAATGCCGCGCCATTTGCATAGACATCAAAGATACGTCCTCCATTATCCCCCCCTGGAGCTTCTGCGCCTATATATGCTTCGGTGAAATACAGAGATACGGTGTAACGGCCTGGGGCCACGGGAATCTGATAATCGAAATGCCCAAAGCGCTCTCCGTCAAAGAGGTGGGAGTCGGCAGCCGTCGTAGCGGGATTCTGGTGAGTCACTAACACGCCTCCGATTGCATACTGGTCGGAGGACCAAAGGCTTCCGGCATGATCGACATACGAGTTCTCCTGCATCACAATCCGCACAGGATTCAACCTTCCCCCAACTTCAGGAACCAGCTCGATGGCATTGATGATCGGTTGATCGAAGATTCGGTGGAATTCGAGATGAATCATTCCGTCGCTGCCGGCTGAAACACCTTTGAAGACTCTCACTAACGCCCTATAATTTCCCCCCGAGTCACTCAGAATATCGAAACTCGTTAATATCGGCCTCCCATTCAGTGAACAGAGAAAAAGCCTGCTGCTCTCTCCCCTGCCGGTAAATGTGCCGGGGCCGAAGGTCGTCTCCACAAAGTGCAGCCGCAATTCGTATTGTCCAGGCCTTAGGGGTATGTCGTAGCTGAATTCTCCAACACGAGCTGTGCGGTAAATGGTTGGATCCGCTGTTCCTTGAATGTATGGAAGCTTCAACTCAACCGCGTCCCCGCCTCGAAAATATCTATCGCTTCCCCAGACCTTTCCGTTTCGATCGAGATAATCTTTTTTTGAATAGCCGGCCAGAATGCGCACAGACCCGTCCATTGCTGTCGTGGTCGGCTGGTAGCCAAAAAACGCCGCAGAGCGCTCGACTGAGTTGGTAGCAACTTTCATGCGCGACCGCGCCCCGATCACGGTCCATAAGCAGATCGAAAGCCCAGCCACAACTAACGCGGCGAGTCCCATGCCTTTGCGTGAAAGATGAAACAACCGACTGCTTATCAGCATATCGGTGGTCTTCCCGGAGCCATTGGCTACTACAGTCTTGCTGGCAGAAGAGGTGAGATGATCTTCGCGATTGAGGAATTGAAGGTCGTATTTGCCCTCTATTAGTGTGATTCTTAACGCATGATTCGCGCCTTCAGTTTCGTAATACTTCCTCAGCCGCTGACGGAGCCGGTGCATCTCAACGCGCACACTGGAGTTTTTTGCGGGGTCAAAATCCGCCGGACGCCCCAAAGCTTCCACGCCGATTCTGTATTCGTTGAGAGTCCTCTTGTCTTCTTTGAAGTGGTTATCGCACAAATATTTGAGGAGCCTGGCCAGGAGAGGAGCCTCGGAAAAGGTCTGAGAAGCCAGCGTTGTCTGGATTTCTTCCACTACGCTCGGGGATTGCGCATGGGTGGAGATGGCAAACACCTCCTTTGCAATTTAATGCTATCAAGCAAAAGAGCAGGTTGCAAGCAGGAAACACCTCCAGAACCCGTTACTTCTCACAGGAAACATATTGCAAAGAAAGTCATTAGCAGAGAGTAACCGTTGCATAACTGGTGCAGTCTTGACTTCAGCATGAATTCCAGCGAGTGTTTGATCTTAACGATCTAAACAGGTTTCACGCTGGAAGCTGGCAAATAGCAAAGATGGAAACGTCAAGCGGCAACGAGTCATCGGTCGGATGAGATAGGCGCTCGCGGGCATTGCAACCCAAGGCAACAGTGCATTACGTGAAACTGCAAGATCAAGCAAGCCAAACTTGAATTGAATACTCACCGTCGTCGGCGCAGACCGACGCGGCGGAGGTTACAGCCAACCACCGGGCTAACGGCAAGGCCGGGTGAATTTCCCTCCCCCAGCGAAATTCATGAACTTGAGTACAAATTGCCAACGATTTCTTGGAGATCAAAAGTGACCGCAAAGCAGATATTATTAGCCCGGTGTGGCGCGTTGGCGATGCTGGTTTGCCTATTGCCGCTATGCCATGCGCAGTACAGCGCCAACGTACAAGGCACAGTAACGGATCCTGGAGGAGCTGTTGTCTCTGGAGCGACCGTTACTCTCACCAGCATCGCAACAGGCATTACCGACAAAACTACAACCAACGAAACTGGCGCCTACCACTTTGTCAACCTTCTCCCAGGCGACTACAGGATTACCGTCGAAGCGGCTGGCTTTGAGAAGGCAACGGCCACACGGCATATATCCACCGATGAGGTTGCGGGCGTGAATATCACAATGACGGTCGGCGGGATAACTACCACTGTAGAAGTAACCACCGCTGAATCAGGTTTGAATCCGGATGAATCCCGGCTCGAATTCACACTACAGGCCAAAGATTTGGACGATTTGCCGATGCCTGACCGGGCCACCTTGACCACACTGCGCATCGCGCCTGGAATCGTTGGAACCATCGAAACGACTGGCAGTTCCAATACGAATATTCCAATCGGGCAGGCTTCACCCGATGCGCGCGCCAATGGACGTCCCAACACTTCCAATATCTATTTACTGGATCGCATTCCCATCAGCAGCACGACGAATACGGGCGCGGTCAACATGGTTCCTAATCCGGATATGCTCTCCGAGATAGCTTTGCAGACCATTAGCTACTCGGTGGACAATGGCGCTACCAGTTCTTTGCAAGTGGACATGACCTCGAAGTCCGGCGGCAATCAGTACCATGGTGATTTTGACATCAGTTATACTTCAAAGCCCTTTGAAGCACCGCCCGACTTTGGCGGTGTTGCGCCCTTCCATCGCAAGTATTTTATGGGATCGATTGGCGGCCCGATCATCAAAAAGAACACCTTCTTTTTTGGCTCCATTGAACGGATCGAAAATCTGAGCGCACTTGGTGCACTCGGGACAGGGATTAACGCCGATCCAGGCGTTGGGATAGGCGCATGGGCTCAAACTGCGCCCACAGGGTTCAAGACAACGGCCTACACTTCACTATTCGGCTACCCTGACACCGGACTCTCGAACAGAACCCCTAAATCAACTGCCGGAGACTTCTATCCGAATGCCGCCCTCATCGCGGCAGGAGGCACTGCGCAGAGATTCGGCCAGGTGTGCGGAACTGCTTCCACATTCAACTTGCCATGCAACCTGACTGTGACCGAAGGCGGTGAATTCAATCAGAATCCGGGAATCACTGGCCAGCAATATAACCTACGCTTTGACCACTCCCTCAACCAGGATAAAGACAAGTTTTATGTGAGCTACTTCGGTATTCAACAGAACTCCGATTACCTCGATCCCCGCCCTGCGTTCGATACAAAGACGCCCAGCCAGACCTACTACTTTTCTGCTGGCTACTCCCACCTGTTCACGCCTAACTTTATCAATCAGTTCAATGCCGGCCTGGATCGCTTCTGGAATGGCGGCAATGCTAACCCTAATTACGCCATCTATCCGAAGAACTCATTAGGGTTCCTGTTCTGGCAGGATCCCGGAACGCCGGATGGCTTTGTCGGGAACCCTCAACAAAGCCCGTCGGTTCCCTTCGTTGGTGAAGACACAAAAGAGCATATCTTTGCCCTTCGCGATTATGTTGATTGGTATAAGGGCAAGCACGGCTTCAAGTTCGGTTTCCAGACGCAGATCAGAAACTACTGGGACAATGCGGCGGTAAAGCTTGCGCCGCCATGGAATGCTGTGTTTACAGACCTTCTTCAAATGCTGCAAGGGGAGGCGGATTCAATCGCCCTCTACACCATCTCGGCCCAAACAGGCCAATACCAGAGTCAGATTCTGGGCGCAGAGGAAAATCAGTTTGGCTTATACGCTCAAGACGACTGGAAGATCAAGCCGAATTTGACGTTGAGCTATGGCATCCGGTGGGATGACTTCGGAAATCCTACTGTATACGGTCAGAATGCATCACCGTATGCAAATACAATTCTTGGCACGGGTTCTACTTTGTATGCACAGGTAGCCGGTGCGACGGCCCATCTGACCAATCAGGCATTTACCAGCGGGCAGGTCTGGAACTTCCTGCCCAGAGCGGCATTCACATGGTCTCCGGGTTTCACCAAGGGAACCGTTGTTCGCGGTGGAATCGGATGGTTTCAGGATTCGATCAGCCTGAACCAGATCACTTCCAATCTACCAACAACAACTCCGGTGAGACTTACGTTGGGACTCGACGATGCCGACAACAACTTTAATTGCGGCGCATTTTATTGCGTCGCTCAAGGCAAGCCTTGGACCGGGATGAGCGGAATAGCCGGAGAACCCGACTCGTTCGCCTGGACCGGAACTCAAGGGATTACTCCTCCATTTGGAATTCCCTACCCCAAGATCACGGTAAATGGATTCAATGCGCAAGGCTTGGCGTTGCAATCGAACAGTACGCCGTATTCTGTGAGCCTCTATGGCGTTGACCCCAAATTGAAGCCTGCTTCAACCGTTGTATGGAGCTTTGGCCTTGAACAGGAGTTGCCTGACCGGTTTGTGGTTGGCGCGACGTATACCGGATCGTACTCGTACAATCAGCTCTATTCGAGCGCAGAATACAACGCACCTCCTGGAAGCTCACTTGGCTCGACGGCTCCGGGGTATGTGGCCCCGCCGTTTGCCGCAGTGAATAATGTTCAGCTTATCCGCAACCTGCTCACCTCAAACTACAACGCTCTAATCTTGACCGCAACGCAACGAAAAGGTAACGCGAGTTGGGCAGCTTCCTACTTGTGGTCTCATGCCTTGGGTATGCCCGGATCCGGCGAAGCTGCCAGTCCTTATACTGCGACAACGGAATATGGGAACCTTGATGGGGATGTGAGGCAACGCATCACATTATCCTGGACGTATCAACTAACTAATGGAGAGTCGTTCATCAGTAAAGGCTGGTCCCTGGGCGGAATCGTCATCGCCCAGGATGGCATCCCGTTCACTGTCTACACCAGTCAGGATGTGAACGAAGGCGGAACTCAAGACGGTCAACTCAATTTGCCTAATGTGGTCTTCCAACCGGGCAGCCGTTTGCACTATGGCAGGTACTCCAATTCACAGTTCAAGTCGGCAGCCGGTATCTTCAATGGTGCTTGCGGTGTTAGCACTACCGGCGTCGCAACTTCAGGTAACCTATACAATCCAAATGGAGGCGCGGTAGCCTATCCGTTATGCCCGTTCCAATGGGTTACTACGCCCAACCCAAAGACCCTCGAAGGCAACGAGAGATTCAATGCCTTCAATAGTCCCGGCTACTGGGACGTGGATCTGAATCTTCAGAAGAAAATTGAACTGCCGTGGATAGGCGATCATAAGAGCCATTTGAACTTGCGGTTTGAAGCACTAAACGCCTTCAACCATGCAAATCTCAATGGCTTCGGATCGTTCCCTATTGGTTCGGCTCCGAACAGTACTATGGGGCAAGCTTATCAAGCTGAAAATCCTAGAATCCTCCAGTTCGGTGGTCGCTTTGAGTTCTAACTGAACTAAGACCGGTGGAAGGCGGCGAATGCCTTCCACCGGCCAGCAATATTCTTTACGAGCACCGCTGGCATAAACTTCTGTTTCGTCAAAATACTAAACTGGAAATACCGTTGAAAGATGGAAGGATATCGTTGTCCATAATGAAGAATTGCCGCAACATTGCGCGAGTTATAGCATTTACTTTTCTTTTAACAAGTCTTGGCCTCAAATTCGCGGGCGCGCAACAAGCTACGATCACGGGGGACGCTCGCGTCGATCAACTTCTGAGCGAGATGACGCTCGATGAGAAGATCGCCATGATTCACGGCGTGGGAGAAGATGCCACAACCAATCAGGGCGAAGCAGGCTACTTGCCGGGCATCAAGCGGCTGGGCATTCCTCCCATGCGCTTTGCCGATGGCCCTCCGGGAGTGTTGACGCGCGTACCAGCAATGGCGCTCACAGCCACCATGGGAGTTGCAGCAACATTCAGCCGCGAGGATGCTCGCGACAATGGCTCGGTCATAGGACGGGAGGCGCGATCACGCGGCGTAAGCGTGGCGCTGCAACCCTTTATCAACATCGATCGGGATTTCGCTTATGGCCGCGGCTATAACACATTTGGCGAAGACCCATTCCTGACCGGCGAGATAGGTGCGGCTGAGATCGAGGGAATCCAGCATCAAGGAGTGATGGCGCAAGCCAAGCACTTTATCGGATACGACACCAACGCCGCGAATGTCTTCATCGACGATCAGGCTTTGCACGAGGTCTATCTTGCTCCTTTTGCGGCGGCCATCAAGGTCGGCGTCTCATCCATCATGTGTTCGTACAACCGGATCAATGGACCGTACTCCTGCGGCAATCCAGAGACACTCAAGAAGATATTGAAGGATGAGAACGGCTTTGCGGGCTTTGTGACCTCCGACTGGGGCGCGACACACGCAACCGACTTTATCAACGACGGCCTTGATGTTGAAATGCCGGGGCCGCTCCCAGATACATTTGCGGGACCGTCGTATTTTGTAAATGGGCCAAATCGCGAGACCGTCCAGGATAGAATGCCGGAGGGCTCCTCGCTGAGCGACGCGGGATTGCCCGAAGAAACAATGGAAGAGAATGGCAGCTCCTCTCCTGAACCCTGGCCAACAACTGATTTGAAGAAGCTTGTCAACGCAGGCATTGTTTCAGAAGATACGATCAATCGCGCTGCGGGCAGAGTGCTGTTGCAGATGAATAAATTTGGTTTGCTCGACGGAAAAAATCATCTGGAAATCACACCGCCGCAGGATGCCGAAGACGCAAAGATCGTCGAGAAGACCGCCATCGATGCGGCAGTCTTGTTGAAGAATGAAGGTCACGCGCTTCCGCTGAAATCCAGTGATCTGGAAGGCCTTGCGATGATTGGCCCCGGTGCGCGTCAGACGATAGCTGTAGGTTTGCTGGGCGAAAAAGCTGTTGGACTTCCATTACTCGAAATTGGACCGCTGGAGGCCATTCAGAAATTGGCAGCAAGCGCGCACGTGACTTATGCGGCGGCAGACGACATGGAGGGTGAAGTAATCCCCGCGCGTTATCTCTCGCACTTTGGCGAACCGGGGCTGGAGCGCCGCGTTTGGAATGAGAACGCAATTACCGTGGATGGCGAAGTGAACTTCACGCGTGCAGGCGGCTCCGCGTTACCGGCAAATGAAAGCATCGTATGGACCGGCACGCTCACGGTTCCAGAGAGCGGCAAATACCGGATACATCTCCAACTTCTTGGCTGCTACGGGAAACTCAAGATTGACTCGACGGTCGTTGCCAAGAACTGGTTCAACTGGATTCATGGAGAACTGACGCAGGCAGGACAAGATAACATTTTCCCGACGCTCGACGGGCTGGACAATCTCCGCGCCGCAATGGAACTCAGTGCAGGCCCACATCGAATCTCGATCGAAGTGGCTCCGGACAGCTCGAACGCTCCGGTCGAGGTTAGAGTCAGTTGGGTAACGCCGCAAGAGCAAGCTCAGAATTATCGCAGTGCAATCGATGCTGCCCGACGGGCAAAGACCGCAATCGTATTTGCGTGGAGCCGGACTCGTCCGGAGTTTGGATTGCCGGGCGATCAGGACCAGCTTATTCTCGACGTTGCTCGCGCAAACCCGAACACGATTGTTGTGCTGAATGTCAGCCAGCCTGTGGCAATGCCCTGGCTAAGTCAAGTAAGGGCCGTACTGCAGATGTGGTGGCCGGGCGACGAGGGCGGATGGGCCACAGCGAAACTGCTTCTCGGCCAAGCGGACCCAGCAGGTCGTCTGCCGTTTACCTGGCCCAAGCGGATCGAGGATACACCAGCCCAAAATCCCGCATTCCCGGAGCGCTCCTCGCAGGGAGTGAATGGAAAGACAACTTTCAGTGAAGGCGTTTTAGTTGGCTATCGATGGTTCGACAACCGGAACATTGAGCCGTTGTTTCCCTTCGGCTTCGGCTTGTCCTACACAAACTTTTCCTATGCAGACGCGAAAGCCAACGTCGCGGCAGATGGTGGATTCGATGTTTCCGTAATGATTCGAAATACAGGCGCTGTCGCCGGAGATGAAGTCGCGCAGGTGTATCTTGAAAAGCCCGCGCACTCACCGGCTGGCGTCCAATTCGCTGATCGCATTCTGGCGGGATTTGAGCGAATTCATCTTGCTCCCGGCGAATCAAAGCAAGTAATCATTCGCATTCCGCTGCGTCAGTTGCAGTATTGGTCTACCGCGCAGAAGCGGTGGGTTACGTCTGCGGGGACGCGCACTTTTTTTGTAGGCAGCTCATCGAGGGAGCGCAAAATCGAAGGCCGGTTTGACGTCAGATGATGTCTCCGTGCACATGGCATGACAAGGAGCGGCACCGGTGCAGTCGCGAAGAAGATTTCTTAAAGCACTTCCGGCGAGCCTGCTCGCTGCTCGGTCTTCGTCGCTCATCCATGCGCAATCGCTGCCGGGAACGGACGCGCCGCCGCTCACACTTGCGCCCGATCAGAGTGTCTATCATCCACTTGATGAGGTCACAGTGCTCGGCAATGATGATGGCCGGCTGCTTGCTATCGATGGAGACGGCATAGTTTATTTTGATCGGCGCTTAATGTTGCCGGCTACTTTCCGCGTCGGCGGTGCTCTAGGCACTCATTCCGTTCTGCTTGAGGATGCGGATGGAAAGCTGAAAGGCAGAGCCAGTTTCTCCCTGGATGCGCAAACCGGAATTCGCGAGCCGAGCGGCGAATATCAACATCTGCTTGAGACCTTGTACTGGACCTTGGCTTCGGATGGCCCCGCGGGCGCACGCCGCCATGATGGACAGGTATATGAGTACTGGGACGACTGGCTCATGGACAATACAAACACGTTGAAAGGTATGCGTTACTATTGGCCGGAGGTACGCCAGGGCTTTGAGATATTCTCTGTAACGCAGCGCGAAGACGGCATGATCTGGGAGAACCATCTGGATCGCACGCCGCCTGAAAATGATTGGGACCGGCGCTTCAAGTACGGCGATTTCTCTCGCGCGGCGGATGGAGGATTTCTCGGTCTGCGCCGCGCGCCAGTGGAAAACCACGTTGAATACTACTTTCTTGAAGCTCTTCACATGGTTTGGCAGACCACGGGAGATGATGCCTGGATGCGACAGCATCTCGACCACGCCCTGCGGGCCGTGCATTACAGTACAACAGATTCATATCGCTGGTCCATCAAGTATGGCCTTCTCAAGCGCGGTCTCACCATCGATACGTGGGACTTTCTCTGCGAGAGCGAAGCCGCGCTGGTTGGCGGCGACGCCATGGTCGTCGATCTCCAAAAGACGCACTTCGGAATATTCTTCGGCGATAACACCGGCTTCATCGCCGGATGTCGCAAACTCGCCGCGATGTTTGAAACGGCAGAGCGGTTGCAGGATGCGCGCGAGATGCGCAAGCTCGCCGATGAGATGGAGCAGCGCCTGAATCGCCTCTCCTGGAATGGGAGCTTCTATACGCACTGGATTCCCGAAGACTCCGAGTTCAAGCCCGATCATGGCGTGGACATGAGTTCCCAGCTCTCGCTCTCCAACGCTTACTCATTGAACCGAGGCATTCCTCTTCAACAAGCCCAAGCCATCATTCAGAGTTATCAAGCCATTCGCAAGCAGATGCCGGAGAGTTCGCCCGGAGAATTCTATTCCATCTATCCGCCGTTCTTGAAAGGCTTCGGCGCGGAGCAAGACGTGTGGGACTACGTCAACGGCGGCGTGCTGGTATGTACCGCTGGCGAACTGGCGCGCGGATCCTTTGATCATGGATTCGAACAATATGGCGTGGATATTCTGCGGCGATTGCATGAAATCGCAAAACGCCATCGCGACTTTCTTCCCGGCATTCTGCGCGGCAAGCAACCGGAGCGTCCGCCTACCGAATTCATTCCGATTAATATAAGTGCTCAAGCCAACTGCGACACAGGGAAGGGAGCGGATAGCGTACCTGGATGGGTCAACGAAACCGATAACTATCTCGTTGACTTTCCCTCGGGCGCTCAGATATTTCGCGATGTGCCATTCAAAATCGCATCCGCGCAGGAGAATGCTTATCGCGTTTGCATCGGCGTCTCCTCCTCACCGGGATACGCAAACAAGACGCAAGTTCCCGTTCACAAACCATGCCGGAGCTTTTATCTGCTGCACGCATCCTCCGGGCAGGGCGCAACCCTCGGCAAGCTTACGATTCATTATGAGGATGGCGACAAGCAGGTCGAATATATGGAACGCGGCGTCAACTTAGGTTCCTTCTGGGCACCCGAAGATGATGAGTTCAACAACCGCTACGGGACCAATAAGCTGGAACGGATGCAGGTCGCGTGGCGAGGCCGCTCCGGGTTAATTGACAATGTAGGTGTCTGGATCACCAGCTTCACTACCCGCAAAAGTGACATACCAATTGCTGCGCTCGAGTTGGAAAGCATGGACACTTATGCAAAGTGGTTTGTCATTGCAATCACCCTCTCCAATATGCCGCCGTTTCTTCCGCCACGGAACGACGTTTCGACAGGTATGCCGAATAACTGGGGAGCTGGGTGCGTCATGGCGGCATTGCTCGAGGGGCTGGCCGGTGTAGAAGACACAAGCGCAGGTCTGCGCTCGGCGCGGATTTCGCCGCGATGGCTCGCCGCCGGCGTCAACGAAGCCGACGTATGTCTACGCTATCCCGCCTCGCGCGGATACGTTTTCTACCAGTATCGTCAATCCGGAAAAACCCTCGCGCTGGACTACACCAGTAGCGCCGATAAGGTCACGCTGCGAATACTGTTGCCATCAGGTGGCCTCGCGAACAATGGACTCATCGACGACATTCCTATCAATCTACAAATGGAGACCGTCGGCCAATCCACCTATGCAACAACCCAGGTTGAAGGACGCGGCCCGCACAGTCTGCATATAGCATTAGCGTGAAGAAATCCGTTTTTTTGAAGCGGCAGAGAAAACTTATTGCTTGAGAACGGCATTGAACAGTTTGCAGCGAGATGTGTAGAGTCGAATTAAAATAAATTCGGCTTTTACTCTGGAGGAATTCGTGCTGAAACAGAATCTGTATTTGCTTGTCTTCGCCGTAACTCTGTTGCCATGCCTTCCATGCGAAGCACAAACCGCAAGCGATATCGTTATTGAGCGCAACGTGGCGATGACGACGCGCGACGGCGTAACGCTCCGCGCGGACATTTATTTGCCGGCTGGAGATGGACCATTTCCTGTTCTGCTCCAGCGCACACCCTACAACAAGGACACGACCGCGCCGTTTGCTCGCCATGCCGCGGCACGCGGCTACATGGTTGTGGCGCAGGATGTGCGCGGACGGTTTACCTCCGAGGGCGAATGGTACACCTTCAAGCATGAGAGTGATGACGGCTATGACGCTGTTGAGTGGGCCGCCGCGCTGCCTCACTCCAACGGCAAGGTGGGTATGTTCGGCGGCTCCTACGTTGGCGCCACGCAGATGCTGGCCGCCATCAGTCATCCGCCGCATCTGGCCGGAATCTGCCCGACCATCACCGCCTCGAACTACCACGAGAACTGGACCTATCAAGGCGGCGCATTCGAGCAGTGGTTCAATGAATCCTGGACTGCGTCACTGGCTGTCGACACCTTTAACCGCACCGTACGCCAAAATACCAACGCAATTGTAGGCAGCGCGGTTCTGCCGCTGAGCCAGTTTCCCGTCTTCAACATCAAGCCCATTCCTGACGGCGCGGGATTGACCCGTACTCTGGCGCCGTACTTTCAAGACTGGCTCGATCATCCGGCTTATGACAGTTACTGGAGGCAATGGTCCATTGAAGAGAACTACGAAAAGATTCAGGTTTCCGCGCTGACTATCACAGCCTGGTACGACATCTTTCAGGGCGGTTCGCTGCGCAACTTCACAGGCTTGCGGACGTACGCCGGCAATGACGCCGCGCGCAAGGACCAGCGTCTGCTCATCACCATCGGCGGCCACTCCGGCAGCGGACGAACCATCGGCGCAGTAGACTTCGGCCCCGAAGCTCCCTTCGACGAGAACGAAGTTACTCTGGACTGGTACGACTATCTCTTCCAGGGCAAGCAGAATCAGTTCGCCTCTGACAAGTCGGTTAGAATTTTTGTGATGGGCGAGAATACTTGGCGCGATGAGGATGCATGGCCGCTCCCACGCGCTCATAACACGCGCTACTATCTGCACTCCGCGGGCAATGCGAACAGCGCATCCGGAGACGGTAAACTTTCCGCAGTTATCTCGCAAAAGGAAATGGCAGACAAGATCATCTACGATCCCGCCAACCCCGTGCCCACCGTCGGCGGACCTCTCTGTTGCGACGCAACGCACCTTGCTCCCGGCCCCCGCGATCAGAAAGAAGTCGAGATTCGCCCAGACGTTCTCGTTTATTCCACAGAGCCTTTGCAGACAGACCTTGAAGTCACTGGACCAGTGACTCTCGACTTATATGCCAGTTCCTCGGCAGTCGACACGGATTTTACCGCAAAATTAGTGGATGTGTGGCCCAATGGCTTTGCACAGAATCTTACGGAAGGAATTCTGCGTGCGAGTTATCGCGAATCTACTTTAGTAGCCAAGTCCATTGTTCCAGGCAAAGTTTATGAGTACAAGATTGATATGTGGTCCACGAGCAATGTCTTCATTAAGGGTCACAGAATTCGTCTGGAAGTGAGCAGCAGCAACTTCCCGCGCTTCGACCGCAATCTGAATACAGGTAAGTCCGCCAGCACCAGCTCAATCTTTATCAAGGCTACCAACACAATTCTGCATGACTCCACGCATCCTTCCGCTCTGGTGTTGCCGGTGGTGCCGCAATAGCTGATAAAAAGTTGAAAGGTTCACACTTCAAAGTAAGCGTGAAGGAGACTACTATGGATTGGATCAAGCGAATCGTCCTGATCTTGCCAACCTGCGCCGTTGCTTTTGTTCTTGTGGCCGCATCACAAGCCAGCGAGGCGCAAACCGCTTCCCAAGCCTCCAATTCGGCCATCTCCAGCCAGCGTGACTGGTGGAAGAATGCCGTGATCTACGAGATATACCCGCGCAGTTTTCAAGATTCAAACGGCGATGGTGTCGGCGACCTGAACGGCATCACCCAGCGGCTTGACTACCTGAAAGAACTAGGCGTAGATGCGATCTGGCTGACGCCCTGCTATCCGTCGCCGCAGGTGGACTTCGGTTACGACATCTCCGACTACGAGAACATCGACCCGCAGTACGGCACGTTGGCCGACTTCGACCGCTTGGTGGACGAAGCCGGCAAGAGGCATATCCGCGTGCTGATGGATATGGTGATGAACCACACTTCAGATCAGCACAGATGGTTTCTGGAGTCGCGATCATCGCGCACGAACCCTTACCGCGACTGGTATGTGTGGCGAGACGGCAAGGGTGAGACAGCCACTGACCGAGGCGCGCCGCCGAATAACTGGCAATCTCTGTTTGGCCATACTGCGTGGCAGTGGGATGAGAAGACGCGGCAGTACTACTATCACAAGTTTTATATCCAGCAGCCGGACCTGAACTGGAACAATCCCAAAGTGCATGAGGCCTTCAAGGAGATTGTTCGCTTCTGGCTGCAACGCGGAGTGGGCGGCTTCCGCTTCGATGCGATTACCACGCTCTACGAAGATCCCACTCTGGCCGATGAGGGCGTGATTAAGGACAACAATGGCAACCTAGTCATTAACGCCTACGGCGATCCTCAACTGGATAATTCGAAGACAGACAACCAGCCGGGATTGCACGATGTGGTCGCGGAGATGCGGGCGACCGCGGACGCCTTCAACTCGAACGCGTTCCCCGGTCAGCGCGTCATGATCGGTGAGACCTACCTGCCGAATATCGCGGAACTGGCGAAGATGTATGGAACGAAGAACAAGCCCGAGTTCGAACTCCCGATGGATATGCAGGTGGGCTTAATCAACAAGCTGGACGTGGCCCAGTTTCGCGCCAGACTGACGGATGTCGAGACCGGGATCAATGGCAATACTCCGCTGATAGTCTTCGATAATCATGACAATCCGCGGTTGGATATGCGCTACGGCGACGGAGTTCATGACGTGGACATTCAACGAGTAATTTCGACGATTCTGTTTGCGAGCCGGGGAGCGGCGCTCTTCTATTACGGCGACGAGATCGGTATGACGACAACTCCGCCAACAAGGAAGGAAGACGTAAAAGATCCGATCGGCATCACCGGATGGCCAAAGGAGAAAGGCCGCGATGGGGAGCGGACGCCGATGCAGTGGAATGCGAGCGCACAGGCGGGGTTTACCAAAGGAACGCCGTGGCTTCCGGTGCCGCCAGTCGCAGCGGCAATCAATGTGGAGGCGGAAAGAAGTGACCCCAATTCACTTTTGGCGTGGTACAAATCTCTAATCCGGCTCAAGAAGACCAATGCGGCCTTGGCGAGCGGAACCAACCGTATGCTCGATACCGCTAATGACAAGGTGTTGAGCTGGATGCGTCAGACCCCGGGCAAACCGGCAGTGGTCGTCTCGGTCAACTTCACCGCGCAGCCGCAGACAGTGAGCTTGAGTATTCCCGGCTCGGACGGCAAGGTGAAAACCTTGCTGAAGACTCCCGGCGCTGCCGATCCTGAGTCGATGGGGCAATTCAAATTGGGTCCTTATGGGGTGTATATCGGACAAGTTGAGTGAAATCGAAATAAAGGTTTGATAGCCGTTTCGGGCGGTTTACCTCGTTGCGGAAATTACATGAGCAAATCAAGCATGAGTATAAGCGCGCAGGCTGTGTAAAATGCTGCTATGCAAAGTGCCGTCAAGGTCCTGATCGCGGAAGACGAGCCGAATGCGCTGATGGGGCTTTCCGAGCTGGTTGCAGGCTGGGGATATGCAACCGAAACAGCGCGCGACGGCGTGGAGGCCTGGGAGAAGGCGCAAGCGTGGAATCCCGCCATCATGGTGACCGACCTTAAAATGCCGCGGCTGGATGGAATTGGCCTGCTGACAAAGCTGGCCGAGGACGACTCCGGCCTCAATGCGAAGATGGCCGTCGTGGTGCTCACCGCGATGGGATCGATCCAGTTGGCAGTGGATGCGATGAAACTAGGCGCATACGACTTTTTGCAAAAGCCGGTGGACGCCACGCGCCTGCGCACTATCCTGGCTAACGCTACGCGACAGCGCGAAACCGAGATTGAACTGGAGGTTGCGCGCCGGCGGCTGCGCGAGACCGGAGTTCTTGGATCGCTGGTGGGCAACTCGCGGCAGATGCGGGAGATCTTCGGATTGATTGAGCAGGTTGCGCCCTCCAACGTCTCCGTGCTGATTACCGGTGAGAGCGGCACGGGCAAGGAGTTGGTGGCTCGCACACTTCACGATTTGAGCCCACGCAAGACGTATCCCTTCGTGGCGGTCAACTGCGCGGCGATACCGGAGACGCTGATTGAGAGCGAGATCTTCGGACACGAAAAAGGGGCCTTTACCGGCGCGGTTGAGCGAAGGCTGGGCTGCTTTGAACTCGCCGAAGGAGGCACTCTGCTTCTCGACGAAATAGGCGAAATGCCCTTGGCTACGCAAACAACTCTGCTGCGCGTGCTCGAGGAGCGCAAATTCCGCCGCCTGGGCGCGCGCACAGAGCAGGATGCGGATGTGCGCGTGTTGGCGGCGACCAACCGCGATCCCAAACAAGCCGTTGCACTGGGACATATACGCGCAGACCTCTACTATCGACTCAATGTATTTAACATTGCCATGCCGCCGTTGCGCGAACATCTTGAAGATATTCCTGCTATGGCAGAGGCCATGCTGTGCGATATGAATGAAAAGCATGGCCGCCGGGTATCTGGCGTGGCCTCGTCGATGCTTGACCGGATGAGATCGTATGAATGGCCCGGAAATGGCCGCGAGTTGCGCAATGTAATTGAGCGCGCGGTGATTCTTTGCCCGGATGGCTCGCCGCTCGATGTCGGCCATCTGCCTCCCGGCTTTGCCAGAACACAATCCGACGCCGAGCAAACCTTTGGGCAAGCTTTTGATTCAGGCGTGGTGTCGGTCCGCGTGGGAACAACCGTCGATGAGGCCGAGCAGATGTTGATTATGCGCACACTGGAGGCTGCCGGACAAAACAAGACGCGCGCCGCTGAAATTCTAGGTGTGACCCCCAAAACCCTTCACAATAAGCTCAAGGGATACAACCACGCGCAAGAAGATAAACAAGGCTGAGCCATGCGCCTAAAAACAAAACTCGTGCTGGCCATCACTGCTCTAGTCTTCGCCGTCACCACGATACTCTCCCTGGTTTACGTCAGCCAGCTTCTTCATTCGGCTGTCCAGCAATCCTTTGACGCCAATCGGATGGTGGCCGAACAGATTCGTTTTGCGCTGCAAAATGCTCTTGAAAGCGGACTCAAGGGACGCACCGTCGATCCAGGCAATCCGGTGGAGTTGCGCAATCTTGAGGCCGAGGCGGTGCGTAGTAACGCCCGATTGCAGGCAGTAATCGAATCCGTCAACCGCTACTCGCTCACTGTTTACGACATCAACATCGGCGACAACCGCTCCTACACGCTGTTGAGTACCAATCCCGACAATGAAGACAATCCACTGCCGGTTCGTCCCGGCCTGAATCAGCTTCTTGACGCCAATCCTATTCAGTTGATAAAGGCGGTCTTCGGTCCGCCAAGAGTATTTGACGTAATGGTTCCGCTGGAGAGTAACGGCAAGCCATTTGTGACCGTTCACGTTGGAGTTCGCACTACTTTTCTGCGCGCGGTTTATACCCCTTGGTTGTATGTGGCCATTCAGTACATGGCCTTCGCTCTGGCAATCGCTCTGGCGGCTGCCTTCTTGCTCAGCAATGTGGCTCTGCGCCCGATAGTTGAGATTGGCAGGCAGCTCGACTTCTGGACTGCCGGTCATGAAGCAGCTTCTAGTCAGGAGGCGCCGAGCCGCGGAGACGAAGTGCTCAGGCAGGATATGGCGGCGCGCGTCTCGAAGAAAATCGAGCGCTTCGGCCAGCGTATACGAAATGTAGAGGAGGTCTTCTCCGCACTGAAGGAGAATCTCGACAGGGTTCTGGACAACCTGCAAGATGGAATTCTCCTTTTTACCGGCGAAGGGCGGGCTGTACTGGTTTCTGAAGCGGCCCACCGTTTTCTACCAGGTGTCACTGAAAGCATTCTCGGCAAGCATTTAGAGGATATCTTCGACCGCACTACAGTGCTCGGCCTAGCTGTCTGCGAAGCCTTCGACGCCGGCGTGCCTTTGGTTCAGGAGGAGATTCTCACCGAGGCTGGAAGACGGATTCATGTGTCGCTGGATTTCATCCACGACGCTGGAGGTCAGGCGGGTTTGGGAACACTCGTCACCTTGCATGATTTGGAGTCAGCGGAAGAGATCGAATCAGAAATCGAGATTTCACGGCGCATGGCCGCCATCGGACGGCTGACATCCGGCGTGGCCCACGAAGTCAAGAATCCCATTAACGCCATCGTCGTTCACATTGAGCTGCTCAAGACCAAGCTTGGCGACGCCAGCGCTCCGGCCATCCGCCACCTGGAGGTGATTGAAGCCGAGATTCATCGCCTTGACCGCGTTGTGCAGATGCTTGTCGACTTCACCCGCCCGGTGGAACTGCAACTTCGCGAGCAGGATATTTGCGCGGTCATCGGTCAGGTGCTTGCTCTGGCAGCGGCGGAGCTATCGACACATCATATAAACCTAATCAGCAAGATGCATTCCAAGCCGCTCCATGCGAATATCGATGCCGACATGATCAAGCAGGCCGTGCTGAATGTGATTCAAAACGGCTCCCAGGCCATGCCCGACGGCGGCACGCTTGAGGTTATTCTCGAAGAGGAGCGAACTCAAAGCGTTGCGGGCGACCGCACTTCGTCTCCTGGGCCGAGAAATGCCCTGCTGCGCATCATCGATCAGGGGCCGGGAATCCCCGAGGAGATTCGCGAAAAGATATTCAACCTTTATTTCACGACCAAGAGCGGCGGAAGCGGAATCGGTCTGGCCATGACCTACCGCATCCTTCAGTTACACTATGGAAGTATCGCGGTGGAATCTAACCCTGCTGGTGGCGCGGTTTTTCTACTGCGAATTCCACTCGCCGGCGTCGAACGGACGCGCCGGGAGTCTTATCAAAACGTATTTGAAGAGGAGAAAGGGTTTACTAGATGAAGTTGCACGCTCGGAGCACTGCGTGGCTGCTGCCGTTTTTCCTAACGGCCTGTATCCACATCAGGCTCCATCGGCAGGTTCAACCTCCTCCCTTTCAGCCTCCCATCATCAAGACCACCCCCGCAACCCCACCGCCACCAATCGTAATGCCGCCGTTGGATTTGACGAGTTCTTCGGCACCACCTATCAAGTCTGCCCCCCCCATCAAGGTGCGGCATAAGCCCAGACCGCCGGCGGAACAAAAGCCGCCCAGCGCCGTAAACCAGAACTCCGCCGCGAGTGTGATCGGCCAGCTCTCTTCGGGCGGCAGCTCTCAATTGCGCAATGAAACGGTGGACGCAATCGCTGCTATCGGACGTGGATTGAATGACTCAGACCACGGACTCGGCGGCCAGAAGCAAAAGATCGCTTCTCAAATCCGCGAGTATCTGAAGCAGGCCAAGACCGCACTGGCCTCCGGCGACGTGGATGGAGCGCACACACTGGCTGCCAAAGCTAAGCTGCTGCTTGACGAGTTGCATCCCTGACGACAAGGTAGAAAATACCGTACGCGGCATGAATTACCCTCCTTACAACCCAACGGCAAGCCAAATCTCAAGGAGTCTCTAGGGGATTCTTGTGTGTAACTTTATGAATTCAAATGAACAACTGTAGAACTCCTCCGAAGCCGCGCTTTTGGCGATCCGCTTGCTATTGAAGAAAGCGAATGAGCGTGTTTGCTCGTTCCGCGAACCGTTCGTGGAGAAAGCTTCGGAAAAGGAGTACACATGAAGCCAATCAATTCCGTCACAGACAACTTGCTCTGCCGTCAGTTCGCAATCCTTCTGTTGGCTTCGGCCATAGCCCTCCCAGCGCTTGCCCAGGATGTTCAGCCCTCCCCAACCCCCTCAAATCCCTCGGCGCAGTCGCAACCGGCACAGAATACTCAGGACAGTTCTTCAGTGGCGCAGGATGAGCGGCCCGTCCCATACACCGCAGCACCGGTTCAACCCGCCAAAGAAGGCTTCTGGGGACACATGAACCCATTCGCCCGCAAAAATTGGGTGAGGAAGCAGATAGACCCCATCAACGATCAACTCGGCGAACTGGGTGAGGTCAACAGCCGGAATGCCAAAGACATCAAGGACGTGGACGCCCGTGCGCAAGCAGGTATTAGCAGAGCGCAGTCCAGAGCTGACGACGCGAACCAGTTGGCAACAACCGCAGGTTCACAGGCCAATCGGGCTAATTATGCAGCTCAGCACGCAATGAACCACGTAGACACGCTGACAACCGCCGTCAACAGTTTGGATACCTACCAACAGAAAGCTGAAGTGGATGTATTCTTCCATGGCGGACAGCCCGTCCTCTCGACTGAGGCTCGCAAGCGTCTGGACGATCTGGCGGATCAGGTGAATGGCCAGCCGGGTTACATCCTTGAAGTAGAAGCTCACTCGCCCGCCGCCGGCGCCGTCGGAATCCAGAACTCCGAGCGTCTAGCCGAAGCGGTCAAGCGCTACCTTGTCACAGAACATGAGATTCCCGTCTACCGTATGCATGCAGTAGCTCTAGGCAATGCCCGCAGCGAAGATGATGATCGCCCCGTCCATTCCAGCAGCGTGCATATCCGGTTGATGGAAAACAGTTTGGCAGCCCAGGAACCCGCGCCTTCCCCTCAAGGTGGTGCTGCGGCTTCTTTGTCCGGTGCGGAGCGGCCCGATTGAGCCCATCCCCTCCCCCAAGGGGTTTTTCCGTACCAGCAGCCACCTGAAGAGTGGGCTGCCAACCAAGCTCTCGCACCGCGAGAGAACCAAAGCAACTTGGGCCCCCTCCCACCCTGGGGGCCCTTTTTTTACGTCCATAGCGCGGACTCTCTAACTTGGTCATCAAGAACAGGATTCACTGCTATTAATCGGCGGCGGGCGAAATTCCTACGTTTAGTTTTGGATGCGCCAAATCCGTGATAGATATCCTTCGCATTTGTAGTTCGTGGGAAGTCCGCGAACTCCGACCCGCCCCACACTGACCGCACTTCACTGTTCTTGCAGTGAATTACCTTATCTCGTTCAATCGCAAGTATTATCGCGACTACTTTGACTGACCGTCATCTTTCACTCCCACGTCACCATTGCATCAGCCTAGTCAGTTGGAATATATTGGTTGGCATACTCCAATTCCTGAATTCGATCGGAGCCAGTCAGTGAAAGTCAAGATCCTCGCTCTGTCGTCTGTCTTCGCAGTTCTCTGCCTGTTCGCTATTCAAGGTCAAGCACAGCAATCGCTCCAAGTATTGCAGCACCATCTCCGGCCAGCGGTTTCCAGCAGGCAAGCGGCATTGGTGGGTTCGTTGCCGCCTGAGCAGCGCATGAACCTCACCATCGTGCTGCCGCTGCGCAACCAAAGCAAACTCACCAGTCTGTTGAGCCAGCTCTACGACCCATCTAGTCCCGACTACCGCCATTTCCTCACTGTCGATCAATTCACTGAGCAGTTCGGTCCCACGGCGGAAGACTACCAGGCCGTGGCTGCTTTCG
The DNA here is from genome assembly GCA_964408275.1 of uncultured Occallatibacter sp. Classification (GTDB taxonomy): domain Bacteria; phylum Acidobacteriota; class Terriglobia; order Terriglobales; family Acidobacteriaceae; genus Telmatobacter. Next base: position 11,655 of record CAYOYX010000014.1, on the reverse strand, counting down.
CTCAGGCACATGGCTTTACAGTTTCCAATGCGCCCGCGAATCGCCTGATTGTGCCCATCAGCGGCACGGTTGCGCAGGTTGAAAATGCTTTCAATGTAAGGATGAATTATTACCGGCACCCCACAGAAAGTCGCGACTTTTTTTCGCCGGATCGCGAGCCTTCACTTGATCTGAGCGTAGCAGTGGCGCACATAGCTGGCCTGAACAACTTCTCTTTACCACGCCCCATGGTGAAAAGAGCGGCGGAAGGACAGCCAATCGCAGATGTCACAGGTTCCGGTCCAGGAGGTTCATACCTCGGCAGCGATATGCGGGCAGCGTATTACGGCGGTAAAGTACTCACCGGCATTGGTCAAGCGGTCGGACTCTTTGAGTTTGACGGTTACGACCTCAGCGATGTGAATCGGACATTTAGCAACGTAAGACAGACCTACACGGTTCCAATCAATAACGTACTTCTGGACGGCGCAAATGGGGCGCCCACAAGCGGCGACGATGGAGAACAGGTGTTGGACATCGTGCAGGCGATTGGAATGGCTCCTGGTTTGAGTCAGGTTCGCGTCTATATTGGGAATGTTGCAAATGGACTCGACGACGCAAATATATTCAACAAAATGGCAACTGAGAACCTTGCCAAGCAATTGAGCGTCTCGTGGGGTTGGACGCCAGATGATCCTACGACGGACGATGTTTTTTTCCTGGAGTTTGCTGCGCAGGGCCAAAGTCTTTTTATCGCTTCCGGTGATGACGGAGCTTTTGATGCGACAGTCAGTCCGTACTATTATCCGGCGGAAGATGCATACGCGACAGTAGTCGGCGGAACCCATTTGACAACGAATGGCGCTGGAGGCTCATGGAACGCGGAGACTGCGTGGAATTCTTACGGAAATGGCAGCGGCGGGGGCATCAGCCCAGATGGAATCTTGATTCCTGGCTGGCAGATTGGAGTGGCCAATTCGTTCAATAATGCTTCCTCCACTTTGCGAAATGCGCCGGACGTGGCCATGGAAGGCGATTTCGACAACTACGCTTGCGATATGGGTGAATGTGAAGGAAGTTGGGCTGGCACCAGCTTTGCGGCTCCGCGCTGGGCGGGCTTTATGGCGCTGGTGAATCAGCAGGCTGTGGGGATTGGCACTGCACCCAAAGGCGGGTTGGGATTTATCAATCAGGCGATCTATTCACTTGGCGAAGGTATTAACTACAATAGCAATTTTCACGACATCACCAGCGGAAATAACGATACCGCCAACCAGCCGGTATGGTACAGCGCCGTTACAGGATACGACCTGGTGACTGGATGGGGAAGTCCGAGTGGGCAGAACCTGATTAATTCGCTGGCTGGACCACAACTGCCGGGTTTCTGGCTTACGGCTTCGCCAACTTCGCTTTCGATCAGCCAGGGCGGAGCCAGCACAACCGCCGTCATAGTGACAGATGCCGGCGGATTCAGCGGAAGCGTAACGCTGGCCGTGACGTCCAGCTTGCCAAGTGGTGTAACAGCAACGTGGAGTGCAAACCCTGTAACCGGAAACGGCGCACTCACACTGGTCGCAAGCAGCTCCGCCACGCTCGGCACTGTCACGGTCACAATATCTGGGACTTCCGGCGCACTAAACGCGATCACGCACTTTACCCTGACTGTCATGGGTCCGCCGACGTCAACGACGACGACGCTTGCGATATCTTCAGCCGGTGCTCAGGTCACATCGGTTACAGCAGGAAGCGTAGTGACTTTGACCGCGGAGGTGAACGCCGGTTCCTTGGCGGTAACAAGCGGAAAGGTAAATTTCTGCGATGCAACTGCTGCTTATTGCGAGGATGTTCATCTTCTCGGCACGAGCCAGTTGACCGGCAAGGGGATTGCGATCCTGAATTTCTCCCCGGGGATCGGCAGCCACAGCTACAAGGCGCTCTTCGTGGGCACCTCCAATAACGATGCGAGCGCCTCCAGCGTGTTGGCGCTAACGGTAAACGCTGCTTACGCCTCCACTACGACGATCAGCCAAACCGGCACTCAGGGCAACTACACGCTCACCACTACAGTAACCGGGCAAGGGGCTATTTCACCAACAGGTATCGTGTCTTTTCTAGATACAAGCTACAGTAATAAGGTGCTGGGAACAGCCTCTTTGGGGGCCGGACAAAGGACTCTGAGCTGGCTTAACTCCCAGACGCCCGCGGCGGGTAGCCAACCTTACACGATCGCTACTGGTGACTTCAACGGAGATGGCATACCAGACTTGGCCGTTGCAAATCAATCAAGCACTGTGTCGATTCTGCTGGGCATCGGAAACGGAACATATACACCAGCAGCGAGTCTATCGCTAGCCTCCGAACCCAATTCCATTACTGTAGGGGACTTTAATGGGGACGGCATACAAGATCTGGCCGTGCTGAACACTAATGATACGGTGAGCATTCTTCTGGGCAATGGGAACGGAACATTTACCCCGGCGGCGAGTCTTGCCACCGGCAATGGCGCTTCAGGTGTCGTTGTGGGTGACTTCAACAGGGACGGCATACAAGATCTGGCCATTGTCAATAGTATTGACAACACTTTGACGATTCTGCTGGGCAACGGGGACGGAACATTTATCCCAGTGGCGAGCCCCGCTACAGGCAGTAATCCCGAATCCATCGCGATAGGGGACTTCGATGGAAACGGCATACCGGATCTGGCCGTAGCAAACAGTGGCAGCAACACTCTGACGATTCTGCTGGGCAATGGGGACGGAACATTTACCCCAGCGGCGAGTCCTGCTACCGGCAGCGGTCCCTTATTCGTCGCCGTCGGAGACTTCAAGGGGAACGGCAAGGCGGACCTGGCCGTGACGAACTATAACAGCAACTCTGTAACAATCCTGCTCGGCAATGGGGACGGAACATTTACCCCAGCGGCCAGTCCTGCTACAGGCAACGGTCCCTCATCCATCACAGTAGGGGACTTCAACGGGGACGGCAAAGCGGACTTGGCCGTATCGAACACTAATAACAATACGATAACCATTCTTCTAGGCAACGGGGACGGAACATTTACCGCGTCACCAAGTCTGACTACAGGCAAATACCCGTGGGGGATTACGGCTGGGGATTTCAATAAAGACGGCTCTATGGACTTGGCCGTAGCGAATCTAAACGACAATACAGTGTCGGTATTTACTGCGCAGTTGACGCAGATGGCAAGCGCGACGGCAAGCGGCATTTCGCCTATCGGCCTAGGAACGCATCTAGTGGATGCGAGATACCCAGGTAACAACATTTACGGCTCCAGCGTCTCAGGTACGACGGCGCTGTCAGGTCAGGCACTGACATCCACAGCTCTCACTATCAATCCTAGCGGCGGCACGCTGATCACGAGCGCATCCTACACCTTGACAGCAACAGTCTCGGCTACGAGCGGTTCAACAATGCCGACTGGCAATATTGTCTTCACTATCGGTTCCTCGACGCAGACAGTAGCATTGAACTCCTCCGGCGTTGCGACTTACAACGGCACCGCCCCGGCAGCGGCGGGAAGTTTCGCGATTTCAGCCGCGTATCAGGGGACGACACAGTTCTTTGCCAGCACTTCAAACACGCTCAATGAGTCTGTTTTTGTCCCTGTTCTCACCACCACAGCCCTCACGATCAATCCCAGCGGCGGCACGCTGACCACGAATGCATCCTACACATTGACAGCCACAGTTTCAGCAACAAGCGGTTCCACAACGCCGACTGGCAATGTCATCTTCACCATCGGTTCCGCGACACAAACAGCGGCTTTGAACTCCTCCGGCGTTGCGACTTACAACGGCACCGCCCCGGCAGCGGCGGGCAATATCACGATCACAGCAGCTTATCAGGGAGCAGCGCAGTTTTTGGCCAGCACTTCAAACACTCTGAATGAAACAGTCATACTCCCTCCCAGCTTTACGGTCAGCGGTTCGTCGGTGACAATCTCCGCTCCCGGCGCAACCAGCGGCAACACATCAACGATCACCATTACTCCCAGCGGCGGCTTCACCGGAAACGTGGCACTGACCGCGGCAATCACAAATAGTCCATCCGGCGCAGAGTACTTGCCTACTTTGAGCTTTGGCACAACTACTCCAGTGAGCATCAGCGGCACGGCGGCCAATACAGCCACACTTACCATTACCACCACAGCAGCCGCCAGTGCCGCGCTTGTTTATCCCCAGCGTCCACGTCTGCCTTGGTACGCGGCGGGCGGCGCGGCAATGGCCTGTTTGCTGCTCTTCGGCATTCCGGCGCAGCATCGCCGCTGGCGGAGGATCTTTGGTATTCTGGGGCTGTTCGTTGCTCTTGTCGGCGGTGTTTTTGCCTGTAGCAGCGGTACTAACGGAGGCATCTCAGGCACCAATAATTCCGGCACTACCGCGGGAGCCTACACCATCACCGTAACCGGCACGTCAGGCACGACAACCACTACAGGTACCGTGACTCTCACTGTGCAGTAGTCAACAATCAGTACGTGCACTCCTTCAAGAACCTTGCGGCTCCGAGTGACAAATGGGCTACAGCCCCTTTGAGTGAAAACGGCTAGCAATACGATAATGGCGCACACCATTAACTCTTGAACTGTTGCGCATGAATATTGCGAACCCTCACCTACAAAAACAAATACACGATCAGTAGCTGTGATACTGCATTGGACGCATATAATTCTCAGCTATGAGCATCAGAATCCGCAGCCTCTTCCCCTCCCTGCTGGCCCTCGTGGTCTTGCTCCTGCTTGCGCCCGCAGTACTGGCGCAAAATCAGCCCGCCGCCAAACCCACCGTCGCTGAGGCGCTCGCCTTTATCGCCAGCGCCGAGAAGGAGCTGGGCGCAATCAGCATTGACGCCAACCGCGCTTCGTGGGTCGAGGAGACCTACATCACCGACGACACCGTCGCACTTGTCGCCGAGGCCAACGACCGGGCAATCGCGCGGCAGACGGCGCTGATTTATGAGGCGCGCAAATTCGACGGCCTTCCGCTGCCCGCCGACGCCCAGCGCAAGTTGCTGCTACTCAAGCTGGGCATCGGTCTGCCTGCGCCGCAAGACCTCGCTCTGCGCGCTGAAACCACGCAGAAGGCCGCCGAACTCGATGCCGCTTATGGACGCGGAAAATACTGCCCAGACACTGATCCAGATCACTGCATGGGCATCGATGAGCTTGATCATAAGATGGCTCAGAGCCGCGATCCAAAAGAACTCGTGACGCTCTGGGCTGGCTGGCACGCGGTGGGCAAGCCGATGCGCGGCGACTACGCGCGACTGGCCGAGTTGAGCAACCAGGGAGCGCGCGAGCTGGGCTTTGCCGACACAGGCGCACTCTGGCGCTCGCAATACGACATGACTCCCGAAGAATTTTCAGCCGAGATTGAACGCCTTTGGAAGCAAGTCGAGCCGCTTTATCTGGAGCTGCACACTTATGTCCGCCGCAAGCTGATCGAAAAGTACGGCGACGCCGCGCGACGGCCCGATGGCCTCATCCCCGGCGATCTACTCGGCAATATGTGGGCGCAGGAGTGGGGCAACATTTATGACGTGGTCGCGCCGCCCTCCGGCCCTATGCCTTATGATCTGGGCGCGATCCTCAAGGCGCGCATCACCACTCCGGAGCAGTTGGTCCGCTACGGCGAAGGCTTTTACAAATCGCTCGGCTTCGATGCGCTGCCCGACAGCTTTTGGCGGCGGTCGATGCTGGCTCATCCCCGCGACCGCGATGTGGTCTGCCATGCCAGCGCGTGGGATATCGACAACCAGCGCGATGTGCGCATCAAGGCCTGCTTCCAGCCCACCGCCGACGACTTTGTCACCGTGCATCACGAACTCGGTCACAACTACTATCAGATGGCCTATCGCAACCAGCCGTACTTATTTCAGAACGGCGCCAACGACGGCTTCCATGAGGCTATCGGCGACTCTATTGCTTTGAATGTGACGCCGGATTATCTGAAGAGACTGGGCCTCATCGAGCAGGTTCCGCCAACCAGCGCCGATATTCCGCTGCTGCTGCACACGGCGCTCGACAAGATTGCCTTTCTGCCCTTCGGCCTGCTCGTCGATAAATGGCGCTGGCAGGTCTACGCGGGCCAGGTGACGCCTGCGCATTACAACAGCGCATGGTGGGCGCTGCGCGAAAAATATCAGGGCATCGCCCCGCCGGTCGAGCGCACCGAGGCCGACTTCGACCCAGGAGCGAAATACCACATCCCCGGCAACGTGCCGTATATGCGCTACTTTCTGGCCCGCGTCTACCAGTTCCAGTTTTATCGCGCCATGTGTCAGGCTGCGGGTTACACAGGACCGCTGAATCGCTGCTCGGTCTATGGCTCGAAGGAAGCCGGCGCGCGGCTGAATGCGATGCTGGCAATGGGTTGCTCGAAGCCCTGGCCGGAGGCGCTCAAAGTGATGACCGGCAGCGACAAGGCCGATGCCTCGGCGATTGTCGAATACTTCCAGCCGCTGATGGATTGGCTCAAGGAGCAGAACAAGGGAGAAAAAGAAGGATGGACAGTGCCGGCTGATCAGCTCAAGTAAGCCGGTATCTCGCCAATCTCAAAAAGTGGTAGAATCCTGATGGTTTCGCATACAGTCTGCAAGGATATTCTACCCGCGTGGCGGTTTTGCGGTTAACTGATGCACTTTGGGGTGGACGATGGATAAATGTTTTCGTGTGAAAAGGTTTCACTTTCTGACATTGATGCTGTTGTCATTTGCGGTGATGGCGGCAGCCGCGCCTCCGGCCTACCACCCACCGGCTTATCATCCGCCAGCTCCGGCTTACCATCCTCCGGCCTATCATCCCTCTGCGCCGGCATACCATCCCCCGGCTCCGAGGCCAGCGCCGGCATATCATCCACAGCCCGCTCCTGGCCGTCCGTCGTACAATCCGGCTCCGGCACACGGCGGCGCGAGGCCATCGGAACCTTCGGCACCGGCGCGCAGCTATACGCCGGGGGGCGGTACTCCGGGTTCTCGGCCTGCTCCGAGTGCCCCCACTGTCTACACGCCGCACACTTATACTCCAGGTTCGTCGGGCGGGACACATTCCGTGAGCGGAGGAGTGGTGAGCGGCGCAGAGGTGAGAACTTCAAACGGCGTGACCACCTATACGCCGCGTCCCTCGACCGGCGCAAACTATACTCCGTCTGCTCGTCCCGCCCCGGCGAGCAATTCATTTACCCCAAGGACGCCGTCGCCCTCTTCGCCGGCAGTTGCATCTGTCCATACTTCGCATCCTGTTTACAGCATTCCCGCGCCTGCGACTGGCGGCAGGTCCGGCGCAGAGAACTCCAAACTAACAGCAGAAGGATCGCAATCGGTTCTGCATCAGGTGAATACCGCGCGTGGCGGCTTGACTGGTGTGAATCAACGGTCGATTCCTCCGGGGCAGGTGGCGGTGCATCCGAATGGAAGGCTGACAGTGACGGCGGCCAACGGGCGCAACTTCGATGTACGTCCAAATGGAACGCTGGCATCGGTCAGCGCACATGGTCAGGTTGCCATCTTCCGGGGAGACGGACGGCTGGCCTCGGTGCATACGCCTACGATGGATATTGCGCGCGGTCCGCTGGGTCATCGAATGGTGATCAGCGAGCGACCCGGTGGCGGCAGACTGGTCTCGGTAGGCGCGCGCAACGGGTACTATGAGCATCCGGTCGCCTACAACGGCCATAACTATGTGCAGCGATCGTATCTTCATGATGGCCACAGCTTCACGCGCTCGTATGCCCAGTATCAGTATCACGGCGCAACGCGCTCGAATTACGTTCCAGCAGCCACGTATGCTCCGGCATTTTACGGATGGGCATATTACCCGTGGGAGAATGCGGCGGCGTATATGTGGGGCTGGGCGAGTTCGTCGTGGTTCGCCTGCAACAGCGGATACTTTGACCCATCAGGCGCGTACCAAAGCGGAGCGAACTGGCTGACCGACTACTATCTTGGGCAGACTCTCGCCAACGCTTATGATGCCGGCGCACAGGCAGGCAGTTGCCCTGGCGGAGGCGGTCCAGTCAGCGGCAGCCAAACTGCGGACACGACCAGTGCAAACGCGCAGGCGCAGATCATCGACTTCGATCAGGCGGGAGGCGATGAGGCTTATGCTCCAGCAGACACGCCGATTACTCCGGAGATCAAGCAGATGATCGCCGAGGAGGTCAAGCAGCAGTTGGCCTTTGAGAATGCCGCCGCGGCTCGGCCAAATGATGCGCCAATGCTGGACGGTCTGCCGCAGGTGATGGTGGCCGGCCATCTTTTTGTGGTGGGCCTGAGTCTGAACGTATCCTCCACGGAAGGACAGCTTTGCGGACTCTCGGCCGGTGATGTGATTAAGTTGGCAGCCGTGCCGCCCGATGGAGATGTAACCGCCGATCTGACGGTGGTCAGCAGCCGGAAGGCCGATTGTCCCGCTGGACTCACAGTCGTCCTGCCGCTCGATGACCTTCAGGAGATGCAGAATAACTTCCGCGCTCAACTGGACTCCGGCCTGAAGACACTGCGCGACCAGCAGGGCCAGAATGGCTTGCCCGTTGCTCCGCAGTCAGCCATCACGCCGCCGCCCATGCCCGTGGATCAGCCTCCGGCAGAGAGCGAAGATGTTCAGTCAATGCTCGATGAACAGCGGCAGCAAGCCGACCAGGCGGAGAGCAGCGTGACGGAGATGGCCTTTAATAATCAGCAATAACGCAAATAGTTTATTGGGAGACCAGAACGTGAAGATCGGAAGCGTGCTAGCTGCGAGTTTGTTCTCTGGGATCGTTTTGACGTTATCGGCGCAGCAGGCAGTTGCGCCGCCGCCGCGACCTGTAGATATTTCGCCCGCCAACGGCGCAGTGCTGAAGCTGCTTCAAGTGGGAATGCCGGAGAGCGTGGTTCTCAACAAAATTCGCTCCACCACCGATAAGTTCGACACCTCCATCGGCGCGTTGGTTGCGCTCAAACAGGCTGGCGCAACGGAGGCCGAACTGAAGGCCATGATGGCGCAGGGCGCAGAGTCCGCCGAGAAACCTCAAACCAGTGCGGCCGCAGACAATGGCCCCTCACTCGCCGAGACCATGCAGTTTATTCAGGAGAAGCTGAACGGAATCGGTGAGGTTGACTTCTTCGCGATCCACCAGGACACCAGCAGCGATAGCAATGGGAGTACATGGAGTCAAACCATTCAAAACGAGATCAACAATGTTGTGGCTAACCAGAAACAATGCAGTATCTCCTACCACTGGAAAACGACCAATCAGGGTTCGTGGTATTGGGAGAAGCGAATCCCGACTTCCAAGAACGAGAATGACATTTTCTCGCTGCGCGATGTCCAGGAGATTGTGCTTAAGCCTTTCGAGCAGTACAGAAATGGATTTTATGCAAAGAAAGGCAGTAGTGCCAATGTTCTATCCACTAATCCCCCCATATCGGTGTTAGTCGTTCGCCGTCCGCATGGAGAGGAAAACTCGTTCTACTTCAGCGACGATGATCTTGCAGACCGCGTCGCCAAAGCCATGCTGCACGCCGTCGAACTCTGCGGCGGCGGCAACAAAGAAAGTTTTTAGGAGAGAGTTTATGAAGAAGATGTTGCGTGTTGTTTTTGCCACCTGTATTGTGGTTTTGTCGACCGGTTCGGCAGTTTCTCAACAGCCCGTGTCGCCTCCGCCCAATCCCGTCAGCAACGGGCCATCGCTGGCAGTGACGATGCAGTTCATCCAGGAGAAACTGAATGACAACGGCAAGTCCTCCTGGATCGACAACGCCCAGTCCACGCGCTTCGCAGGCATGAACTGGCAGGATACGGTCACGCATGAAATCAGCAATCTTGTGGCTAACGAGGGCCAGTGCGGCATCTCCTACCATTTTTTTGCAAAGCACTCGGTCGCCTATCGGTGGATCGCGTACAGCGACGGAAAAAACAACAAGGGCGAGGATAGTTCATTCTCGCTGCGCGCCGTGCAGGAGATAGTGGTGAAGCCCTGGGAACAATATGAGACGGAATGGCTGGCGAAGAACGGACATCCAGATACTACCGTCAACTCCTGCACGCCTGGGATGACGGCGCTGGTTGTGCGTCAGCCGCATGGCGTAGAGAATGTCTTCGTCTTCAACGACGCCTCGCTGGCCGACCGCGTGGCGAAGGCGATGGTTCATGCCGTCGAACTGTGCGGCGGCGGAAAGAGCGAGGAACCTTTCTAAAGGAAGCGTATGATGAGAAAATTGATTTTCTTGGCAACACTTGTATTGCTGCTCTCCGCGGCAATTGCAATCGCGCAAACCGCCGTTCCGCCTCCGCCGATGCCCGTTGATAACGGGCCGTCGCTGGCTGCAACGATGCAATTTATAGAGAACAAGCTGAATGGCCGCGGGAAGATCGCTTACGTTGAGTTTGCCCAGGATTCAACCAACGGCGCTGGTGCAACCGTTACCTTCACAGACGAGATTAGTAACGTGATTGCCGACCAGAATCAATGCAGTATCTCGATGCACATGAAGGAAACATCGAATGGCAGGACTACAACTGACGGCAATGATGGGTTCTCGCTGCGCGATGTCAACGACATTGTGGTCAAGCCCTACGAACAATATGAAACCCAGAGGCTATCGAAGAACGGCCATCCCGAACTCGTCATTACTTCGACCAACCCACCCGTGACCGCATTGATGTTGCGTCGCGCGAATGGTCATGGGTTTGTTCTCTTTTTCAGCGACGCCGATCTCGCCGACCGCGTGGCCAAGGCGCTCTCTCACGCTGTCGAACTCTGCGGCGGGGGAAGCAAAGAGCCGTTCTGAGCGGAATGGCGGAATCCCAGGTCTCAAAGCATTTTCACCGTTTTTGTGCGGTTAGCTTCGTTGATTCCCACCCATTTCACAAAGATCGTGAAATGGATGGGGCACGGAAGTTCCTTACACTATCAGTAAGATGCTATTGACCTGAGATCTGAGGCTCCCAGTCTGGATTGAATGATCAGTACTTGACGATGGCGGTGAAGGAATCCGGTTTGAGGCTGGCGCCGCCGACGAGGGCGCCGTCGATCTCTTCCTGGCCGATCAGTGCGGTAGCGTTGTCGGGCTTGACCGAGCCGCCGTAAAGGATGCGTACCGCTGCGGCAACTGCCGGGTCGAGCAGCTTGGCAACTTCGGCGCGGATGATCTTGTGCGCGTCGGCGGCCATCTCCGGCGTCGCGGTCTTGCCGGTGCCGATGGCCCAGACAGGCTCATAGGCGATCACAATCGGCGCGGCCATTGCGGCTGTAATACCGGCAAATGCGCCGGTGATCTGAGTCTTGAGCACCTCGGCGGTCTTACCGGCTTCGCGCTCGGCCAGCACTTCCCCTACGCAAACGATGGGAACAACGCCATGCTTGAGCGCCGCGTGCAGCTTTTTGTTGACGATCTCGTCGGTCTCAGCAAAGTACTGGCGGCGCTCCGAGTGGCCGATCAGCGTATGCGTTCCGCCCACGGCCTTCAGTTGGCCGAGCGAGGTCTCGCCGGTGTAAGCGCCTTCCTCTGCGAAGTGGATATTTTGCGCGCCGACGGCGACATTGCTTCCCTTGGCGGCGGCAATCACCGTGGGCAGCAGCACGGGCGAAGGAAACAGAGCAATCTCATCGCGCGTGTGCTGCGCAACGAGGGGCAAAAAGGCATCGACAAAGGCCTTGGCTTCGGCGGGCGTCTTGT